>NZ_LNTD01000087.1 GCF_001462455.1 Cellulomonas sp. B6 | reverse complement strand
GGCCCCCGGCATCGAGGTCGGCGGCCTGCGCCGCGCGTTCGGTGCCGTCAAGGCCCTCGACGGCGTCGACCTGGTCGCGCGCGCGGGCGCCGTGACCGCGCTCGTCGGGCCCAACGGCTCGGGCAAGACCACGCTCCTGCTGGTGCTCGCCGGCCTGCTCGTCCCGGACGCCGGGCACGTGCGGGTCGCGGGCCACGACCCCGTGACCCAGAGCGCCGCGGCCCGCGCCCGCACCGGGTGGATGCCCGACGCGTTCGGCACCTGGGACTCCCTCACGGCACGCGAGGTGCTGACGACGTTCGCCGCCGCGTACCGCGTCGACCGGGGTGCCGTCGGCGCACGCGTCGACGAGCTGCTCGCGACCGTCCACCTGTCCGAGTACGCCGACCAGCCCGCCGCGGTGCTCTCGCGCGGGCAGAAGCAGCGCCTCGGCCTGGCCCGTGCGCTCGTGCACGACCCGCAGGTCCTGCTGCTCGACGAGCCGGCCAGCGGGCTCGACCCGCGCTCGCGTGTCGACCTGCGGCTGCTGCTGCGCCGCCTCGCCGACGAGGGCCGCACCGTCCTGGTGTCCTCGCACGTGCTGTCCGAGCTCGACGAGATGGCCGACGACGCCGTCTTCCTCTCGCGCGGCCGCACCGTCGTCGGACAGCCCGGCGGCGACGCCGCGACCGGCCTGCGCACGTGGCACGTGCGCGCGCTGGACCTGGGCGCGCTCACGACGTGGCTCGAGGGCGCGGGGGTCCCGTGGCGGCCCGACGACCGGCCGCTCGGCACGTCACCGACCGGCTCCGTCACGGGCGGCGTGCTGGTCGACGTCGCCGGCGAGACCGCCGCCGCGGCGCTGCTGCGCGACGCGGTGACCGCGGGCGTGCCCGTCGTGTCGTCGGCGCCCGCCGGCAGCGCGCTCGAGCAGGCGTACCTGGCCCTGGAGGAGGAGCGGCGATGACCACGCACACCCCGGCCCCCGCGGCCGCGACCCCGCCGGCAGCACCGACCGACGCACCCGCCGTCGGCACGTGGACCCTCACGTGGCACGGCGTGCGCACCGTCGCCGCCCTCGAGCTGCGCCAGCGCGTGCGCTCGTCGCGCTGGAAGGTGGCGCTCGGCGTGTGGTTCGCGGTCGTCGCCGCGATCACGCTGCTCGCGGGCGGCGTCATGCTGTTCGTCGAGGAGGCGTCGTACGACACGCAGGGCCGCGGCGTCGCGCTCGGCGCCGTCGTCACCGTCCTCGTGCTGGGCCTCGGGCTGCTGGTCACCCCGACGCTCACGTCCACGTCCGTCAACGGCGACCGTGCGGCGGGCACCCTCGCGACGCTGCAGGTCACGCTGCTGTCCCCGGTCGAGATCGCGCTCGGCAAGCTGCTCGCCGCGTGGGCGTCGGCGTGCGCGTTCCTCGTCGTGAGCCTGCCGTTCTACGTGGTCGCGCTGCTCATGGGCGGGGTCCCCGCCTGGACGCTGCCGCGCGTGCTGCTGCTGACCGCGCTCCTGCTCGCGGCCGTCTGCGGGATCGGCCTGGGCTGGTCGGCGCGCGCCGCGCGGCCCGCCGGCTCGACGGTCCTGACGTTCGTCACCGTCGCGGCGCTGACGGTGTTCTCGCCGGTGTTCTACGGGCTCACCTACCCGTTCCTCTCGAGCTCCCAGGAGGTCCAGGTCTACGGCGTGCCCGACGACCACTGGGCGGCCGTCGACGACTTCTGGGCGACCCAGGACGACGGGGACGTCGGCGTCCCGCCCGAGCCGACCTGCAAGGTCTTCACGGCGCAACGTCCCGTCGCGCACACCGAGGCCACGTGGTGGCTGCTCGCGATCAACCCGTTCGTGATCGTCGCCGACGGCGCCCTGCCCGGCACGTCCGACGGCTCGGCCTCGGTCGTCGAGGAGGTGCGCAGCACGACGCAGGGCCTGCGCGCCACGCGCCTGGGCGCCCCCGCCGTGCTCGACGAGTGCTGGACCGAGGACCGCGACGGCGCACCCGCCGAACGCGACGCCGCCGGCCCGATCTGGCCCTACGGGCTCGCTGCCGACCTGCTGCTGGGTGCGCTCGGGTTCGTCACCGCGGTCCGCCGGCTGCGCATCCCGCAGCGCACGCTGCCGCGCGGCACGCGCGTGGCGTGACGGCGCGGCGGCCGCACCGCCGCCCGTCAGTCGACGGTCAGCGACCCGTCATGCCCGGTTCCTAACGTCTGCCCCGCAGCGGCCGCAGCGGCCGCGGCGGACGGGGGGCCGGGCATGACCGCGATCGTCGACGTGGCCACCTACGTGCCGCGCCAGGTGCCGCTCGCCGAGCGCCAGACCGAGCTCGGGATCTCGGACCAGGACCTGCGGCGCTACTCCCGCGCGTTCGGCTACGAGCAGGTCTGCTACGACCCGTCGCAGACGGAGGCGCAGATCCTGCTCGGCGCCGCGCGCGCGCTGCCCGGCCTCGCCGGTCACGAGCACCGCGTCCGCTACGTGCTGCGCCCGCGCACGATCCGGTCCGCGTCCCCGTACCCGCACTCGCCGCTGCGCGAGGTCACCGACGCCCTCGGCCTCGGCAGCGCGCAGGCCTTCGCCGTCACCGAGCAGGCGTGCGCTGCCGGGCTCCTTGCGCTCGACACCGCCGGTGCGCTGCTCGCGGCCGACCCGGACCCCGAGGCGCTCGCCCTCGTGCTCGTCGGCGAGAAGACCTACGGCACCGTCGGGCAGCTGATCCCCGGCATGGCGGTGCTCGGCGAGGCCACGGCGGCCGTCCTGGTCGCGGCCGACGGCGACCGCGACGTGCTGCTCGGCTACAGCGCGACGATCACGCCGATCCCGGGGTCGGGCCTGACCATGGACGGCCCGGCCGTCGCCGCGTTCGGTGCCGTGTACGGCTCGACGCTCGCGGCCGTGGTCGACGAGGCGCTCACCGCCGCGGGGCTGCGCGCCGAGGACCTCGCGCTGTACCTGCCGCACAACATCAACAAGATGCTGTGCCAGCGCACCGCGAGCAACCTCGGCCTGCGCCGCGACCAGGTGGTCACCGACAACATCGCGCGCACCGCGCACTGCTGGGGCGCCGACACGTTCCTTAACTACCGCACCGCCGTGGACACGGGCCGGCTCGCGCCCGGCGACCACTACCTGATGACGTCCGTCGGGCTCGGCGCCACGTTCGCCGCCGCCGTCCTCCGCCACTGAGAGCAGGCGACCACATGACCGTCCCCCCGTTCGCCCACCGCCTGCGGTCCGCCGTCACGGGAGCGCCCGACACCCCGCTGGTGCTGCTCGGCAACTTCGAGGTCGAGCAGGAGTGGGCCCGCGGCGAGGTCACGCTGCCGCGTCTCGCCGCGGCGACCGGCACCGCCGTCGTCAACCGGCTCGACGAGCTCGCGCTGCTGCTCGGGAACCCGGGCGACGTCGTGGTCGTGAAGGCGGCCCCGGACCCCGGCCTGCTGCAGGACCTGGCCGACCTCGGGTTCGCCCTGCCGGACGTGGTGGTCGCGCGCAACCACCCCGAGCGCACCGTCACCGAGGACGCGCTCGACGACCCCGCCGCGCTGGCCGCGCTCCGCGCGCTCGTGCCGTCGGGCCACCAGCTGCTCCCCCACGGCGCCTCCGAGGTCGAGGCGCGGCTCGCGCGCACCACCGGCCTGCCGCTCGCAGCCCCTGCCCCCGCGCTCGTGCGGCACGTCAACTCGAAGGTGTACAGCCGCCGGCTCGCCGACGCGCTCGGGATCCGGCAGCCGACGGGCTGGGCCTGCACGACCGTCGACGAGTGGCAGGCCGCCGTCGCGGCGGCGGAGCCCCTGCTCGGGGCGGGCCCCCTGGTCGTCAAGGAGGCGTTCGGGGTGAGCGGCAAGGGCATCGCCGTGGTCGACGACGAGCGTCGCCTGCACCGGGTCGCGCGGCTCGTCGCGTCCCGCGCCACGCACGGCCGGCTCGCGTTCTGCCTCGAGCGCTGGCTCCCCAAGGCGCGCGACCTCAACTACCAGCTGACGGTGGACCGCAGCGGCGCCGTCACGTTCGACGTGGTCAAGGAGGCGCTCACCGAGGGCGGCGTCCACCGCGGGCACCGCTTCCCGCCCGACCTGGACCCGGCCCACGACGCCGAGCTCCGCGCGACCGGCGAGGCCGTCGGTGCCGCGCTCGCGGCCGACGGGTTCTTCGGCGTCGTCGGCATCGACGCGATGACGCTGACCGACGGCACCCTCATGCCGCTGCTCGAGATCAACGCGCGCAGCAACATGTCGACCTACCAGCTGCCCCTCCAGGAGCGGCTCGTGCCGCACGGCGCGGCGGTGCTCGCGCGGCACTACGCGGTGCGGTCGCACGAGCCCGTGGCGTACCACCACGTGCGGGCGGCGCTCGGTGCCGACCGCTACGACCCGCGCACGGGCACGGGCGTCGTGGTCCACAACTTCGCGACCGTCAACGCCGCGCACGCCGCGCGGACCGCCGACGACGCCGGACGGCCGGCCACGGGGCGCCTCTACGCGCTCGTGGTCGCGCGCGACCGCGCGCACCTCGACGAGATCGACCACCGGGTCGACGCCGCCCTCGACCTGCTGGAGGCAGCCGCATGAGCACCACCGCACCCCCCGCCGCGCCGACGACGCCCACCGCCACCGAGCTGACCGTGCAGGGCGTCCCCGTCAGCGAGATCGCGCGCACGTTCGGCACGCCGTGCTACGTGTACGACGCGGACGTGCTGCGCGACACGCTCACCGCGCTGACCGCGGCGCTGCACCCCCGCGTCGAGCCGTTCTACTCCCTCAAGGCCAACCCGAACATGTCGGTGCTCGCCGTGCTGCACGCGCACGGCGCACGCGCCGAGGTGTCGTCCCTGGCCGAGCTGCGCACCGCGCAGCTGGTCGGCACCGAGCCCGACGACATCGTGTTCCTCGGCCCCGGCAAGAGCCGCGCCGAGCTCGTGGCGTGCCTCGAGGGCGACGTCCACGCGATCGTCTGCGAGTCCCTCGCCGAGCTCGCGCTCGTCGACGCGCTCGCCGCCGACCTGGGCCGGCGGCCGCGCGTCCTGCTGCGGCTGAACCCCAGCTTCTCCGTCAAGGGCTCCGGCCTGACGATGGGGGGCAAGCCGCGCCAGTTCGGGATCGACGACGTGCAGGTGCTGGACGCGGACCCGCTGGTCGACGCGCACCCCCACGTGCGCGTCGCGGGCGTGCACGTGTACATGGGGACACGCATCCTCTCGGTCGAGGCGATCGCGGAGAACACCCGCGGCGTGCTGCGGCTCGCGGAGCAGGTCGCCGAGCGGCACGGCTTCCCGCTCGAGACCGTGGACGTCGGCGGGGGACTCGGGGTGGCGTACTTCGACGGCGAGACCGATCTCGACGTCGACGAGCTCGCGGCCGCCGTGAACCCGGTCGTCGACGAGTTCGTGCGACGGCACCCCGCGACCCGGATCGTGATGGAGCTCGGCCGGTACCTCACCGCGCGCGCCGGCACCTACGTGACGCGCGTGCGCGGCACGAAGACGTCGCGCGGCGAGCGCTTCGCGGTCGCCGACGGCGGCACGCACCACCACATGGCGGCGGTCGGCATCGGCTCCTTCGTGCGCCGCAACTTCCCCGTGGCGCTCGTGGGGCGCACCACCGACGAGCCGCTCGAGGAGTGGACCGTGACGGGTCCGCTGTGCACGCCGAACGACGTGGTCGCACGGCGTGCGCTGCTGCCCCCGCTGCGCACCGGGGACCTCGTCGGCGTGCTCCGCTCGGGCGCCTACGGCCCGACCGCGTCACCCGTGCTCTTCCTGAGCCACGGCGCCCCCGCCGAGGTCCTCGTCCTCGACGGGGCACCGCACCTCGTGCGGGAGGCCGACACGGTCGAGTCGCTGCTGCGACCCCAGCGCCTCGTGCCGCTGCCGCCCACCGCGGGCTCCGCACCACGGCCCTGAGCACCGCCGCCCCCGGCGGGCGACCGCCCGCCGCCCCACGGAAGAAGGAACCGACGTGACCACCACCGCCGACAGCACCTCCCCCGCCCCCGGCAGCACCGACGACGAGGTGACGGCCGCGGTCGTCGCCGCGCTCGAGACCGTCCTCGAGCGTCCCGTCCCCGGGGTGACGCGCACGACGTCGCTGTTCCACGAGGTCGGCCTCGACTCGACGGGCGTGCTCGACCTGCTCATGGTGCTCGAGGAGACGCTCGACCTCGAGCTCGACATGGAGAGCCTGGAGATGAAGGACTTCGCCACGGTCGGCACGCTCCGCGACTTCCTCGTGGCGCAGCGGGCGGCCTGACCGTGTACACGATGGTGCCCCCGCGGCCGCGCGCCGCGGGGGACGCACCGGCGCGGGCCGGCCACGCCGCCCGCACGGCCGTCACGGCGGTCGTCGCACGGCGCTTCGCCACCCCGGAGCGCGAGCACCACGAGGCGGCGCGCACGTTCCTGCGGTCCGCGGTGCCCGCGGCCGGGGTCGTGCTCGACGCCACCGACCTGCGGGACGCGCGCGGCCACGCGTACGCCGACATGGCCGCCGCCGTGCTCGGCGACGTGCTCGCGGGCCGCCCGCTCGACCTGCTGGTGCTCGCGCACGTCGTGCCCGACCTCGCGCTGGAGGACGTCGCGACGATCTCCGCGGGCGAGCTGGTCGGCGGGGTCGGCGCGTCCTTCGGCGTCTCCGACCAGGGCTCGCTCGCACCGTTCACGGCGCTGCACCTGGCGGACGTGTTCGCCGCACGGCAGGGGCTCGCGCGGGCCGCGGTCGTGGTGGTCGACCAGCACGTGCTGCCGTACCGGACCGACCGCTCTGCCGCGCAGCAGCTCGTGGGCGACGCGGCCGTCGCGCTGCTGCTCGAGCCCGCGCCCGACGCGGGGCTGCGCCTGGCCCACCGGACCGGCCTGCACGGCGCCGACGACGACGCGTGGCGACGCGCGGTCGCCGCCGTGCGCGACGATCTCGTGGACGCCGACGCACCGCCGCCGACCGTCGTCGTGGGTGCCGGCGCCGACACCGGCTGGCTGGGTCCCCTGCACGAGGTGGCCGGGGACGTCACGCACGCAGGCCCCGGGTACCCCTGCAGCGGCGTGTGGCAGGCGCTCGCGGCGTCCTCCGCGGGCACCGGCGGCGCGCCCGTGCTCGTGCTCGAGGCCGACCCGCTGGTCGGCGCCGTGCACGGCGCCCGGCTCGCGGCCCGCCCGGCATGACCGGGTTCGCCGCCGCGCGCGCCCGCGCACGGCGCGCGGGCGCGGTCGCGACGCTCGCGACGCTCGGGCGGGACCCGGACCCGGTCGCGCTGCTGGGCGCGCGCCTCGGTGCGAGCGAGCGGCTGCGCGACCTGACGGTCGACCGGCTGCGCACCCGGTCGAGCGGCGACTCGACGCTGCTGCTGCAACCCGTGATCCGGACGCAGCTCGTGGAGGCCCTCACGGCGCACCTCGAGGTCGCCGCCGGTGCCACGACGCTCGACGACGCGGCGACCACGGGGACGGCCGGCGCCGCCCGCCTCGACGCCCTGCACCGCACCGTGACGTCGACCGACCGCCTGCTGCTGCGCTGCCACGGCGCGACCGGATACCTGGTGGGCGGCGTCGGCGGCGACGTCGACGCCGGCGAGCGCGCGGCCGACCGCCTCGGCCGGGCGACGACCGCCGCACCGGCACCCGCACAGCACGCCGCACCGCCCGCCGCCGCGCAGCCGTCGGGGCGCACCGCCGCGGACCCGGCGCCGCCCGGCGACCTGCCGCAGCTGCGTCGCACCGCACGGGCGTGGGCGCGCGAGCTCGCCGACCGGGCCGCCGTGCTCGACGCCGACCCGGCGCGGGCCGCGTCGCTCGTCGACCTCGCGGGCCCGCGGTGGCTCGCGACGGCCGGGATCCCCCGCGACGAGGGCGGCACCGCGCTGCGCTCGGACGGGCGCGACGTCACGGGCGCGTCCGCCGTGGAGCGCGCCGTCGTGCTCGAGGAGCTCGCGCGCGGCGACCTGGGTGCCACGCTGGCGGCACCGGGACCGTCGATGTCCGGCGTGCTCGTCGCGCACCTCGCGGACGACGACCAGCGGCGGCGCTTCCACGGGGCGCTGCTCGAGCGCCCCACGTGGACGTGCTTCGCGCTCACCGAGCCGGGGCACGGCTCGGACGCGACCGGTCTGCGCACGCGCGCGGACGCGGCACCCGGCGGCAGCCTGGTCCTGCGCGGCGAGAAGCGCTACATCGGCAACGCCGCCCGCGCGGACCTCGCGGTCGTCTTCGCCCGCCGCGCACCGGGTCCGCTGGGCATCGGCGCCTACCTGGTCGACGCGCGGGACGCGCGGTTCCTCGCGACGCCGCTGGACACGCTCGGGCTGCGGGCCGCCCAGCTGTGCGCCGTGCGGCTCGCCGACCTGCCGGTCGACCCGGACGACGAGCTGGGTCGCCGGCGCCGCCCGGGACGCCGCGGCCTGCGCGCCGCCGTCGCGGTGTTCCACCGGCTGCGGCCGGGGGTCGCGGCGATGGCCGTGGGGGTCGCCGCGTGCGCCGTCGACGTGCTGGACGACGCCTGGCCGCGGCCCCCGCGCGACGTCGCGGACGCCCGCGCCGGACTCGTCCACGAGATCGCGGCGGTGCGCACCCTCGTGCTCGACGCGGCGTACCGCGTCGACGCGACGGGCGACGGCACGGCGGGCGCGCTCGCGAAGGCCCGCGCGTGCCGGCTCGCGGAGGAGGTGACGCTCGAGGTCGCCCACCTGCTGGGGCCCGGCGCGCGCGACCGCTTCCCCGTGCTGGACCGCGCCGTCCGGGCCGCGCGCGGCCTCGAGTTCATGGAGGGGGCGCGCAACGTGCAGGCGCTCACGGCGTTCCGCGGGCTCGACGCCGGCCACCTCGGGGCTCCATGAGGCGGGTGCCGGCGCGGATCAGCGGCCGGTCAGCGGCGGATCAGCGCCCGATCAGCGCGCCTGCCCATGCTGGACGGGAGAGCACGGCCGGGGCGCCGCCCCGCCGGACCCACGACGTGAGGACCGCCATGACGACCACGCCCGCGCCGCCGACCTTCGCCGTGATCGGCGGCGACCAGGTCGCGGCGACGCTCGCGGGCCAGGAGCCCGCGGTCCTCGCGCTCGTGCAGGCCACGTACCTGCTGCACGAGGACGGCGGCACCGTGAACCCGCCGTCGTCGTTCCTCCGGTTCCCCGGGCGGCCCCGCGACCGGATCATCGCCCTCCCGGCGTCGATCGCGACGGGCGACCCCGTGGACGGCATCAAGTGGATCGCGAGCGTGCCCGACAACCTCGCACGCGGGCTGCCGCGCGCGTCGGCGGTGACGATCCTCAACGACCCGGTGTCCGGGCACCCGTACGCGTGCCTGGAGTCGTCCACGATCAGCGCCGTGCGGACGGCCGCGTCGGCCGCGCTCGCGGCACGCGTGCTGCTGGCCGGCCGCGGCGGTGCCGTGCGCGTCGGCGTGCTCGGTGGCGGCGTCATCGCCCGCCACGTGCACCACTACCTGCTCGCTGCCGGCGTGCCGGTGGCGGCGGTGGGCGTGCACGACCTCGACGCCGGCCGGGCCGACGGCTTCGCCGCGCACGTGCGGGCGACGGCGCCCGGCACCCCCGTCGCGGTGCACGGCGCCGCGGAGGGGCTCGTGCGGTCCAGCGACCTGCTGGTCCTCACCACGGTCGCCCCGGAGCCGTACCTGACCGACCCCGCGTGGTTCGCCCACCACCCCGTCGTGCTCAACGTGTCGCTGCGAGACCTGTCCGCCGACGTGGTGCTGGGGTCGGCGAACGTCGTCGACGACGTCGAGCACGTCCTCAAGGCGGGCACGTCGGTGCACCTCGCGGCGCAGCGCACGGGTGACCGGTCGTTCGTCACGGGGACCCTCGCGCAGGTGCTGCGCGACGAGGTGCACGTGCCCGTCGACCGCACGGTCGTCTTCTCCCCGTTCGGGCTCGGCGTGCTCGACCTCGCGCTCGCCAAGCACGTGCACGACTCGCTGCGGGACTCCGGCCGGCTCACCGCCGTCCCCGGGTTCTTCGGCACGCCGGGGCCCGCCGGCGCCTGACACCGCACCGTCCGCACCGACGCACCCGGGGGGCACCCATGACCGTCATCACCGCGGCCGACCAGTTCAACGTCGACGACCTGTTCGTCGACCTGCTCCCGCTGTTCGGGGAGCGCCTGCTCCTCAAGTGCGAGGGCATGAACCTCGCCGGGTCGGTGAAGCTCAAGGCGGCCATGAGCATGCTCGACGACGCCGAGCGCGCGGGCCTGCTGACCGCCGGGGGGCGGCTCGTCGAGAGCTCGTCGGGCAACCTCGGGATCGCGCTCGCCGTCGCGGCCGCGGGCCGGGGCTACGGCTTCACGTGCGTGACCGACGTGCGCTGCAACCCCGTGACCGTCCAGCTGATGCGGGCGCTGGGCGCGGACGTCGAGGTGGTCGACACGCCCCTGACGGACGGCGGCTACCTCGCGGCGCGGATCGCCCGCGTGCGGCAGCTGCGAGCCCTGCACCCCGGCTGGGTGTGGCTCAACCAGTACGAGAACCCCGCGAACTGGCGCGGCCACTACGCGAGCACGGGGCCGGAGATCGTCGCCGCGCTCGGGCACGTGGACGTCCTGTTCGTCGGCGCGGGGACGTGCGGCACGCTCATGGGCGTCACGCGGTACCTGCAGGAGCACTCCCCCGGGACACGCGTGGTGGGGGTCGACAGCGCCGGGTCCGTGACGTTCGGCGGCCCGCCGGGCGTGCGTCACGTCCCGGGGCTCGGGGCCGGAGTCCGGCCGCCGATGCTGGACGCGGCGCGCCTCGACGACGTCGTGGTCGTGGACGAGGTCGACACCGTGCGCGCCTGCCGGGCGATGGCCGCCCGCGGGTTCCTGTTCGGCGGGTCGACGGGGACGGTCGTCGCGGGGGCCGTCGGCTGGCTCGCGCGCCACGGTCGCGACGTCGACGTCGCGGTCGCCATCTCCCCCGACCTGGGCGAGCGCTACCTGGACACCGTCTACGACGACGCGTGGGCGCTGGCCCGCTACGGCGACGCCGCGCTGCTGCCCGGGCTGCACCGGGCGCGGGACGCCGCCGCCCCCGGGGGTGCGCCCGCGCCGCCGTGGGACGCCGCCCCGTCACCGGTCGCCGCGCCCGACCTCGAGCCGGTGGTGACGCCGCCGGTGGCACCCGCGGCCGTGGTCGGCACCGCACCGGC
>NZ_LNTD01000086.1 GCF_001462455.1 Cellulomonas sp. B6 | reverse complement strand
GGAGGTGTCGGGTCGGTGGGCGCGAGCATGCCGTCGAGCAGCAGGTCCACGATGACGCGCGGCTCGAACGAACGCTCGAGATTTCCGCCGTGCAGCATGCCGACACGGCCGGCGTGCAGGAGCATGCCGAGCACGAGCGCGTCGACGGCCTGCACGGCGTCGTCGAGCGGCAGACGCAGCCGGTCGGCGTCGGGCTCGAGCAGACGACGCATCTGGGCGTGCACGGCCTCGAGCCCGTCGCGCTGACGCTCGGCCCACCGCGCGCCGTGGCCGTGCAGCTGCCCGTCGGGGCCACGGCCGAGGCGGTGCAGCACCGTCATCCAGACGCGCACCTGCCCGACGCGCTGCTCCATGAGCTCGACGAGCCGCACGAGCCGGTCGCGCAGCGGCATGCCCGCGTCGATCGCGGCGAGCGCGTCGAGGCCGATGGTCGGGTCGGCCGCGGCGAAGGCGGCCTCGCGCACGAGCTGCTCCTTGTCGTCGAAGACGCGGAACAGCGTGCCCTCGGCGACGCCGGCGGCGTCGGCGAGCTGGCGCGTGGTGACGTCGAGACCGCGCTCGAGGATCACGGGCTGCACGGCGTCGAGGATCGCGCGGCGACGCTCCTCGGGCGGCAGCGGGGCGGCACGGCTCGGACGTCCGGCGGCAGCACTCATGAGCGCGACGATAAGTGAGTGAGCACTCACTCAGCAAGTCCTCAGGTCAGCGCTCCCCGCACACGACGACGCCGGCACCCCCCAACGAGGGGGCACCGGCGTCGTGATCGCTCAGCGGCTACGACATCAGGGAGCCGTCGGCGGCTGCTGCGTCCCCTGCTGCTGAGCGTCCTGCACGGGCGGGACGGCCGGCTGCTGCGCGGCGTGCGGCGTCTCGCCGCCGGCCGGGGCCGGACCGGCACCCGGCACCGCTCGCTGCGGCGCGAGGGGGCCCGTCCCCGGACGCTGACCGCGCTCGGCCGACGGGTCGAACGGCACTCCCGACAGCGTCCCGGCGCTCGTCGCGTCCGCCGTCGCCGCGGCCGACTCGCGCCGCGCCTCCGCGAGCGCCTCGCTCGGGTCCGTCAGCGAGACGGGGGGCAGGTCGCCCTCGGCGATCGGCGACTGGCCCGCCGCACGCGTCGGGTGCTCGCCGTCCGACGGGCCACCGCCCGCGAAGCCCTTCGACAGCCACCCCAGCGCACCGCTGAGCTCGGCCGGCAGGAACCACATCTTGTTCGACGGGCTCGACGCGATCTTCGGCAGCGTCTGCAGGTACTGGTACGCGAGCAGCTTGGGGTCGGCGTCGCCGCGGTGCACCGCGTCGAACACCTGGAGGATCGCGCGCGCCTCACCCTCGGCCCGCAGGATCGCCGACTGGGCCTCACCCTCGGCCCGCAGGATCGCCGACTGCTTCTCGCCCTCGGCCGTGAGGATCGCGGACTGCTTGACACCCTCGGCCGTGAGGATCGCGGCACGACGGTCACGCTCGGCACGCATCTGCTGCTCCATCGAGCCCTGCACCGACGCGGGCGGGTCGATCGCCTTGAGCTCGACGCGGTTGACGCGGATGCCCCACTTGCCGGTCGCCTCGTCGAGGACGCCGCGCAGCTGGCCGTTGATCTGGTCACGGCTCGTCAGGGTCTGCTCGAGGTCCATCGACCCGATGACGTTGCGCAGCGTCGTGACCGTGAGCTGCTCGATACCGGTGATGTAGTTGGCGATCTCGTAGACCGCGTCCTTGGGCGACGTCACCTGGAAGTAGATGACCGTGTCGATGCTCACGACCAGGTTGTCGGACGTGATCACGGGCTGCGGCGGGAACGACACGACCTGCTCGCGCAGGTCGACGTTCGCGCGCACGCGGTCGACGAACGGGATCAGCAGGTGCAGACCGGCGTCGAGCGTCTTGTTGTACCGGCCGAGCCGCTCGACGATGATCGCGACCGCCTGCGGCACGATGCGCACCGCGCGCACGAGCGCGACGATCACGAAGATCAGGACGAGCACGAGGACGACGATCAACGCGACCTGGCCCACGGGCGGGCTGTCGTTCATGAGACCTCCGCAAGGTTGCGCCGCCCGTACCGGGGCGACCACGGTGACCCGGTCACCCGGGTCGGTTGTCTGTCGGGCTGGACGGTCAGGCCGGTGCCGGACCGGTCGCGGCCGGGCCGCCCGTGGTCGCGGGCAGCGGGCTGACGACAGCCGTCGCGCCGTCGATCCGGGTGACCGACACGGCGGCACCGGGCGGCAGGCTCCCGCCGTCGGCGGTGCGCGCGCTCCAGACCTCGCCCGCGAGCTTGACGCGGCCCGTCGTGCCGTCGACGGTCGACACCACGACCGCCGGGCGCCCGACGAGCGCGGCCGCGTTGGTCTCGGGCAGGTCGACGCGTCCCTTGAGGTGGCGCAGCAGCCACGGGCGCAGCGTCAGCAGCAGCACGACCGCGGTGATGCCGGCCACGAGGATCTGCACCGCGAGCGGCGCACCGAGCGCGTAGGCCGCTGCCCCCGCGAGGGCACCCCCCGCGAACATGATGAGCACGAGGTCGAGCGACAGCATCTCCAGGATGCCGAGCACGAGCCCGCCACCGACCCACCAGAGCCATCCCATGCCCGCACCTCCGTTGGTCTGCGTCCGTGCCGTCCACCGATCCTATGCGACCGCTTTGCGATCCCGTGGGTCGAGCGGACGACTCAGCGTCGACCGCCCTCGGTCGCGTGGGCCGACCAGCGTCCGTCGCCGCGGTCCAGCCGCAGGGGCACGTCGAACGTGCCGGACAGGTTGTCCGCCGTGAGGACCTCGTCGATCGGACCGGCGGCGAACACGCGGCCCGCGCGCAGCAGCAGCAGGTGCGTGAAGCCCGGGGGGATCTCCTCGACGTGGTGCGTCACGAGCACCAGCGCGGGCGAACGGCGGTCGCGCGCGAGCTCCGCGAGCGCACCGACGAGCTCCTCGCGCCCCCCCAGGTCGAGGCCGGCGGCCGGCTCGTCCAGCAGCAGCAGCTCGGGGTCGCTCATGAGGGCACGCGCGATCTGGACGCGCTTGCGCTCGCCCTCCGACAGCGTGCCGAACCAGCGCTCGGCGAGGTGCTCGACGCCGAACGCGCCCAGCAGGTCGGTCGCGCGCGCCTCGTCGAGCTCCTCGTACGTCTCGCGCCAGCGACCCGTGACCCCATACGCGGCCGTGAGGACCACGTCGCGCACGGTCTCCCCCGACGGGATGCGGTCCGCGAGCGCGGCGCTCGCGATGCCGATGCGCGGCCGCAGCTCGAACACGTCCGTCGACCCGAGCCGCTGCCCCAGCAGCGACGCCGTCCCCGACGTGGGGTGCATCCGCCCCGAGGCCACCTGCAGCAGGGTCGTCTTGCCGGCGCCGTTGCGCCCCAGCACGACCCACCGCTCACCGTCCTGCACGCGCCACGACAGGCTGTCCAGGATCGTCGTCGCACCCCGGCGGATCGTCACGTCCTGCAGGTCGAGCACGTCGGTCATGGGCACAGACCCTAACCGGACTCCGTGCACCGACGCGGATGACCTGCCGCGAGGGTGTGCAGGACCTTTGTCACAGCTCGATCGTGAGCATCGTCGAGGAGTGCGCGACCTCGTAGCCGAGGTCCGCGTACAGCCCGTGGGCGCCCGACGGGTTCGCCGTGTCGACCTCGAGCTCGGCGTAGCGCATGCCGTCGGCGGCGTACGCGCGCATCGCCGCGGTGAGCAGCGCGACCGCGACCCGGCGCCCGCGCCACGCGCGCCGCACGCCCAGGAGCTCGGTGTAGCCCGAGGGGTACCCGGCCGCCGGCCAGTCCTCCTCGTAGCGGCCCGAGACCGCGTACCCCACGACCTCGCCGGCGTCGTCGAGCGCGACGAACGACCACGTCGGCGCGAACATCGCCTTCGAGCGCGCCCACTGCTCGGGCGTGCGGGGCTCGGAGCCCCAGTGGTCGGCGAAGACCTCGTTGTGGGCGACCCGCACGGCGTCGTCGACCTCGGGGCTCCACGGGACCACGCGCAGGCCGTCGACGACCGGGGCGTCGGGCAGCGCGACGTCGAGCGGGCGGCGCATGTGCGTGTAGTACCGGATGGGCGTGAAGCCGGCCGCCCGGTACAGGCGCACGGCGTCGGGGGTCGCGTCGTCGACGAACGTCACGATGCGCGCGGGCAGCTCCTTGCCGGACGCCGCCAGCACCTGGCGCGCGCGGGCCTGCGCCCACGCGACGAGCGCGCGGCCGACCCCCCGCCCGCGCCACGCCGGGTCGACCGCGCCCTCGACGAACGCGCGCACGACGCGGCGGTCACCCGGTGACGTGTCCACCCGGGCGACCGCACGGGGCGTCCCGGTGTCGTCGAGGCCGAGCAGCGTGTCGCGCGCGACGTCCCGCCAGTCGCCCTCGAGCTCCTGCGCGACCTCGGCGGCGGACGTGCGGTACGGCAGGCCGTCGGCCTCCTGACCGCGGACCATGAGCGCCGTGACGCCGTCCACGTCCGCCGGCGCCATGGCACGCCACGTCAGACCGAGCTCGGCGGCGGGCAGCGGGACGTCCGTCGGCGGGGCGACGCGGACGGCGATCGGGGCGAGCGTGTCGGTCATGGGTCCAGCGTGACGCCCCCGGCCCCGCGCGACCAACAGGAAACCGGCACGGACGCGCGCCGGCGCGGGTCAGGCGTCGATGCGGGAGGAGTCGAGCACGTGCGCGTTGGCGACGATGAAGTCCTTGCGCGGCGCGACGTCGGAGCCCATGAGCAGCTCGAACACCTTCTCGACCTGGGCGGCGGCCTGCTCGGCCTCGCCGACGCGCACGCGGCGCAGCGTCCGGTGGCGCGGGTCCATCGTCGTCTCGGCCAGCTGGTCGGCGTCCATCTCGCCGAGGCCCTTGTACCGCTGGATGTCGTCCTTGTAGCGACGGCCCGAGCGGTCGAGCTTCTTGAGCGTCGCGGCGAGCTCGGCCTCGGAGTACGTGTAGACGTACTCGTTCTTGCGCGACCCCGCGCCGATCACCTCGATGCGGTGCAGCGGCGGCACGGCCGCGTAGACGCGCCCGGCCTCGACGAGCGGTCGCATGTACCGGAAGAACAGCGTGAGCAGCAGCGTGCGGATGTGCGCGCCGTCGACGTCGGCGTCCGTCATCAGCACGATCTTGCCGTAGCGCGCCGCCTCGAGGTCGAACGTGCGCCCCGAGCCCGCACCGACGACCTGGATGATCGACGCGCACTCGGCGTTCTTCAGCATGTCGCCGACCGACGCCTTCTGGACGTTGAGGATCTTGCCGCGGATCGGCAGCAGCGCCTGGAAGTCGGAGCTGCGCGCGAGCTTGGCGGTGCCCAGCGCGCTGTCGCCCTCGACGATGAACAGCTCGCTGCGCGCGACGTCGTCGATCCGGCAGTCCGCGAGCTTCGCGGGCAGCGAGGACGACTCGAGCGCGTTCTTGCGGCGCGAGATCTCCTTCTGCTTGCGCGCCGACACCCGCGCCCGCATCTCCCCCACGACCTTGTCCAGCAGCAGCGCCGAGTGCGCCTTGTGCTCACGCTTCGAGGACCCGAAGATCGCGGTGAGCTCCTGCTCGACGACGCGCGCCACGATCCCGCGCACGGGCCCGGTGCCGAGGACCTCCTTGGTCTGCCCCTCGAACTGCGGCTCGGCGAGACGGACGGTGACGACGGCGGTCATGCCCGCGAGCACGTCCTCCTTCTCGATGCGCTCGCCGGCCGAGTCCTTCGCGGAGATCTTGAGCCGCCGCGCGTTGGCGAGCACCTGGGCGCGCACGGTCTTGAGCAGCCCGGCCTCGAACCCGGCCAGGTGCGTGCCGCCCTTCGGCGTCGCGATGATATTGACGAACGACCGCGCCTCGGTCGCGTAACCCGTCCCCCAGCGCAGCGCGACGTCGACCTCGCACGTGCGCGCGACCTCCTGCGGCGTCATGTGGCCGCGGTCGTCGAGCACCGGCACGGTCTCGGTGAACGTGCCCTCGCCCGTCAGGTGCCACACGTCGGTCACGGGTGCGTCGGGCGCGAGGTGGTCGACGAAGTCGACGACGCCGCCCGAGTGCAGGAACGTCTCCTCGTGCGGGCCGTGCTCCCCGGGCGTCCCGGCGATCCCGCGCTCGTCGCGCACGGTGATCGCCAGCCCCGGGACGAGGAAGCTCGTCTGGCGGGCGCGCGTGACCAGCTCGTCGTACGAGAACACGGCGGACTTGGGGAAGATCTGCCGGTCGGCCCAGTAGCGCACGCGCGTCCCGGTCCGCCCCTTGGCGACCTTCCCGACGACGGCCAGCTGGGAGCCCGAGACGAACGGCTCGAACGGCGCGTCGGGGCCCGCGCCGGCGCTGTCGTCGAACACGCCCGGCTCGCCGCGGTGGAACGTCATGCGGTGGGTCCTGCCGCCCCGGTCGACCTCGACGTCGAGCCGCGACGACAGCGCGTTGACGACGGACGCGCCGACGCCGTGCAGGCCACCCGACGCTCCGTAGGACCCGCCGCCGAACTTCCCGCCCGCGTGCAGCTTGGTGAACACGACCTCGACGCCCGTCAGGCCCGTCTTGGGCTCGACGTCGACCGGGACGCCACGACCGTTGTCGCGGACCTCGACCGAGGAGTCCGCACGCAGGACGATGTCGATGCGGTCGCCGTGCCCGGCCAGCGCCTCGTCGACGGAGTTGTCGATGATCTCCCACAGGCAGTGCATGAGGCCGCGGCTGTCGGTCGTGCCGATGTACATGCCGGGGCGCTTGCGCACCGCCTCGAGCCCCTCGAGCACCGACAGGTGCCGAGCGGTGTAGCCGGACGGGGAGGAGGTCGTCGTCACGGCGCCGATGGTAGCCGGGCGCGCCGACACGCCCCGTGGCGCCATGCCGGTCGGTGCCCGCTCGCGCCACGTGTCGCGCGTGTGACGCGATGCGGCGCGCACGTCACGAACGTGTGACGGCGCGTCACGATCTTGTACGCAGACAGCGAACCGGGGCACCCGGGGGGTATGGATCGAGCGAGCGGATGGTTGTATGGAGGCGTGACTGGGACGACGATCGAATCCACGACCCCGCTGTCGGCCGCCGACCGCTGCGACCGTTGCGGTGCGCAGGCGTACGTCCGCGTCGTGCTTCCCGTCGGCGAGCTGCTGTTCTGCGCGCACCACGCGCGCGAGCACGCGCCCAAGTTCGCCGCGGTCGCCACGCACGTCCAGGACGAGACCGACCGGCTCCTCGCCGAGCACGGCGCCGGGGCGGGCGCAGCCCGCTGACGGCTCCACCCGACCACGAGGGCCCCGGACCGCACGGTCCGGGGCCCTCGTCGTCCACCGCACGCACGTCGCGCGACGTTGCTACCGTGCCGTCATGGCCGACCAGGGGGCGTCACGCACGGCCGTCGTCGTCGAGGACGACGACGACATCCGACAGCTGCTCGTCGCGGTGCTGCGCCAGGCAGGGTTCACGGTCCACCCCGCCGCGAGCGGCGTCGAGGCGGTCGAGGCGGTCCGTCAGCACGACCCCCTGGTCACGACGGTCGACGTCAACCTGCCCGATATCGACGGGTACGAGGTCGTGCGGCGCATCCGCACGTTCAGCGACACGTACGTCGTCATGCTGACGGCGTTGTCCGACGAGATCGACGTGCTCATGGGGCTGGACGCGGGGGCCGACGACTACCAGGTCAAGCCGTTCCGGGCCCGCGAGCTCCGCGCCCGCATCGAGGCCCTGCTGCGTCGACCGCGCACCCGGCACGTGGGCGACGGGAGCGCTCCCCCGGCGCGGCCCGAGCCGGGGGCCGACGGGGTCGAGGACGACCACCGGCGCGTCGAGCGGGGTCTGCTCGTCGTGGACCTCGACGCCCACGCCGTCACCGTGGCCGACGCGGAGGTGCACCTGACCCGCAGCGAGTTCGAGCTGCTCGCGACGCTCGCGGAACGTGCCGGCCGCGTGGTGGCCAAGGACGACCTCGTGCGCGCCCTGCGCGGCGAGGAGTACGACGTGGGGGTGTTCGTCAGCGACGCCGAGCGGCGCTCGCTCGAGGTCCACATGGTCAACCTGCGGCGCAAGCTCGGCGACGACGGCGGCTCACCGCGCTGGATCCAGACCGTGCGGGGCGTGGGCTACAAGTTCGTCGCACCGGCGTAGCAGCACCTCCAGGGCCCGACCCGTGGCGTCGGCGGCCTCGCCGACCGCCTCGACCGCGCGGACCGCGTCCTGGTCGCACCCCCGCGCCCCCACGTGTCGCTCGACAGCGCGGCACCGGTCCGCCAGGAGCCCGGCACCGACCATCGCGCTGGCGACCTGCAGGGACAGCGCCACCGTGCGGGCCGTGCCGGCGTCACCCACCTCGACCGCCCGACCGAGCGCCCGCGCCCGCCCGGGGAGCAGCTCGAGGTACCGCGCGACGAGCTGCCGCGCCGTGCCGGGCGCACCCGGGAGGTCGTCGGCCAGCTCACGCCACCGGGCCGAGGTCAGCAACCCGCTCACACGCGGTACCCGTACTGGGGCCGGACGAGGCGCGCGAGCATGAAGAGGCTCTGGGCGATCGTGACGACGGCCAGCAGCGGCCAGCCGACCCACAGCAGGCTCGTACGGGCGACCAGGGGCAGCGACACCCAGACCCACGCGCACGCCGCGGCGCCCGCGACGCCGACGAGCAGCGGGCTGAGGTACGCCCAGCCGGCGCCGCGCTCGGCGCGGGCCTGCGCAGCCCAGTTGTCGGTCCGGGACCGCGTCGCGAACTTGGTCCACGCCCGCACGAAGTGCCCGACACGCACCCACATGTAGAGCTCGGCCGGCACCAGGGTCGCCGCGTACAGGACGTCGCGCCACGTGCGGTCCTGCATGGACCGTGCGATGCGCACGTTGAGCGCGACCGCGAGCACGGGCGGGATCAGCCACAGCGGGCTGAACACGAACGCGTGGATGCTCAGCGACGCGGCCAGCAGCAGCAGGAAGAGGATGCGCGTGCCCGCGTTGACGACCATGCCCAGGTTCTCCAGCCACCGCAGCCGCAGGTTGGGGTGGAGCGGCTGACCGCGCGTGTCTCCGCGCTGGCCGGGCCACATGAGGTCGATCGCGCCGTAGTTCCACTTGACCTGCTGCCCGTCGAGCGCGCGCAGCGTCGTCATGCCACCGACCTCGGCGCGGGCGGTGGCGCTGATCTTGGTCGAGTAGCCGACGTTCTTGATCTGCAGGCTCAGCAGCGAGTCCTCGACCTCGGAGTCGCTCACCCACGGCGCCGCCTGGTGGTACTCCGCCATGACCTCGCGCAGCGCGCTCACGCGGAACAGGCTGGCCTGCCCGCCGAGGACGGCCATGTTGCGGCCCCGGACCATGTTCTGCATGTTGAACGCCGCGAACTGCGCGCGCTGCCCGGTGAGCAGCAGCGTCGCGAGCGGGTTGCGGACGTTCCGGTTGTCGACCGTGTACACCGCGGAGATCCCGCCGATGCGGGGGTCCGACAGGATCTCGGCCTCGAGCTCGGCGAGCGCGCTGCGCTCCATCACGGTGTCGCCGTCGACGCCGAGCAGCAGGTCCATCTCCTGCACGAGCTGGAAGCCGTAGTTGAGGGCACCGACCTTCTTGTCGCGGTTGGTGCCGATGTCGTGGACGTAGACCGTCGTGGTCTGCTCACGGCCGCCGCGGCGCACCACGTGCTCGCCGGCCAGCTTGCCGGCGATCTTGAACGTCCGGTCGGTCGTGTTGTTGACCACGACGTGGATCGCGTCGGGGACCCGGGTCTGCGCGAGCAGCCCGCGCAGCACGCGCTTGATCGTCCCGGCCTCGTTGTAGGCGGGGATGACGGCGCCGATGCGCGCGGTCGGCCGCGGCTCGGCGGCGACCAGCTCGTCGGCACGGAAGGCGTAGCGGACGAGGTCCGTGCCGTGGTGCTCGCGCTGCTCGACGTCGTCGACCGGGCGGGTCAGTGTCGTGGTCGTCATCGTTCGTCCTCCGTCGTGTTCTCTCGACGTCCACGACGATGCGCCGCTCACCTCTGCACGCTCCTCAGGTCGCGCTAGGGTCGTCCAAGGATCTGCTGAGAGATCGGTGTGCGACGTCCGGGGGGGCAACGTTGCGACGAACAGGCACGAGCAGGCGGGCGCGTGTGGGCGCGGTGGTCCTGACGACGACGACGCTGCTCGTCGCGTGCGGGACCCCACCCTGGGAGCGAGGCGCGCCGACGGGTTCGGCGACGAGCACGACGGACGAGGCCACGACCGACGCGGCGACACCGCCGTCGGAGCCGGCCGCGACCGGCGACCTCGCGGGCGGCAACACGCGGCGCGACCTCACGGCCGGCGCCGCGGCCCTGACGGTCTCCTACTGGACGGACCTGCCCGCCGTGCAGTGGACGGCCGCAGCGAGCAAACCGGTCTCGTTGTCGGTGTCGGCCACCGAGCCGAACGGCGCCGAGGTCTACCTGCAACGGCTGCGTGCCGTCGCGACGGCGCTCGACGGCACGGGCGCGCCGCTCGACGCCCCGCCGGCGTTCGAGGACGCCGCGGCCGTCAGCCCGGGCTACCTGATGTCCGACCCGTACTCGTACTCGACGTCGTTCACGATCGGCGCGCTCGACCCGACGGCCCGCACGATCCGGGTGGACCTCACCTACGAGATCCTGCAGCGCGCGACGCCCGAGTCGACGGACCTCGTGAAGCAGACGGCGCACGACACCCTCACGCTGGGCGTCGTGGGTCCGTGAGCGGCCGACGCATGACCTGATCGGCCGCCCGTCCGCCCGTTCCCGGGACGACGACGGCCGCCGCACCCTCCCGGGGTGCGGCGGCCGTCGTCGGTCCTGCGGTACGTCAGTCGAGGTAGTCGCGCAGCACCTGGGACCGCGACGGGTGACGGAGCTTCGACATCGTCTTGGACTCGATCTGGCGGATGCGCTCACGCGTCACGCCGTAGACCTTGCCGATCTCGTCGAGGGTCTTGGGCTGGCCGTCGGTCAGGCCGAACCGCATCGACACGACGCCGGCCTCACGCTCGGAGAGCGTGTCGAGCACCTGGTGCAGCTGCTCCTGCAGGAGCGTGAAGCTCACGGCGTCGGCCGGGACGACGGCCTCGGAGTCCTCGATGAGGTCGCCGAACTCGCTGTCGCCGTCCTCACCGAGCGGTGTGTGCAGCGAGATCGGCTCGCGGCCGTACTTCTGGACCTCGACGACCTTCTCGGGCGTCATGTCGAGCTCCTTGGCGAGCTCCTCGGGCGTCGGCTCGCGACCCAGGTCCTGGAGCATCTGCCGCTGCACGCGCGCGAGCTTGTTGATGACCTCGACCATGTGCACCGGGATGCGGATGGTGCGGGCCTGGTCGGCCATGGCGCGCGTGATCGCCTGCCGGATCCACCACGTGGCGTACGTCGAGAACTTGTAGCCCTTGGTGTAGTCGAACTTCTCGACCGCACGGATCAGGCCGAGGTTGCCCTCCTGGATCAGGTCCAGGAAGAGCATGCCGCGCCCCGTGTAGCGCTTGGCGAGCGACACCACGAGCCGCAGGTTCGCCTCGAGCAGGTGGTTCTTGGCCCGGCGGCCGTCCTGCGCGATCCACTCGAGCTCGCGACGCAGCTTGGGCTCGATCGAGTCCCGGATCTCCGAGAGCTTCTCCTCGGCGAACAGGCCGGCCTCGATGCGCTTGGCGAGCTCGACCTCCTGCTCGGCGTTCAGCAGCGCGACCTTGCCGATCTGCTTGAGGTAGTCCTTGACCGGGTCGGCCGTCGCGCCGGCCGTGACGACCTGCTGCGCCGGGGCGTCGTCGTCGTCGGCGTCGGAGTAGACGAAGCCGGTGTCCTCGGGCTCGTCGGACTTGGCTCCGGCAGCGGGTGCCGGCTTCTTCGCGTCGTCCGCGTCGTCGCCCGCCTCGTCCGCGTCGGTCGCGTCGTCCGCCACGTCGACGTCGGTCGTGTCGACGTCCTCGAGCTCGGTCTCGTCGATCTCGACGTCCTCGTCGGGCTCGGCGTCGTCGGTGACCTTCGACGCCTTCGCGGGCGTCGCCTTGGCCTTGGCCGGGGCGGCCTTGGTCGTCTTGGCGGCGGCGGTCGTCTTCGCAGCGGCGGGCCGGGAGGACCGCGCGGGCGCGGCTCCGTCACCGAGCGACGCCTTGGCGGCGGGCCGCGACTTCGCGCTCGTCGCCGCGACCGCACGACCGGCGTTCCCGAGGTCGGCCACCTCGACGCCCGCCGTGCCGAGCCCGCGGACCACGGCGCGCAGCCGCTTCGGGCCCTCGACACCGGCGGCCTCGCACGCGGCGCGCACCGCCGCGGTGTCGACGCTGCCGTTGGTCCGCCCGCGCATGACCAGCTCCTGCAGCGCAGGGTGCTGGAACTCGCGCGGAAGTGCGGGGTGGGGGGTCTGGGACGTCACGAACGACCTTTCGTCAGCGCGGCAACCGGATCCGGGGGGAGTCCGAAGAACCGGGAGACAGACAGATATTGTACCGACCCGTGAGGCGTCGCCGCGCGCGACGACGCGCGCCGCTCGACGCGACGCTCAGATCCCGGGGGTCTTCCTCCCCCAACGCCCCACCCGCTCGTCGAATTCCCGCCGCCGTCGGACGACTGGCGCCGCCCCGCCGCACGAGGTCGTCAGCCGGCGGGCTTGACCGTCAGCACGGGGCAGGGCGCGTCGAACAGGACCCGCTGGGCGTTCGCGCCGAGGATGAGCTTGCCCACCGGGCTGCGACGACGCAGCCCGAGCACCACCAGCTGCGCCCCGACCTCCTCCGCCGTGCCGATGAGGTCGTCGGCGACGTCCCCGCCGTCGAGCATCCGCACGTCGTGCTCGACGCCCAGAGCGTCCAGCTCCTCGCGGACCTGCGCGAGCGCCGTCGAGGTCTCGGCCCGGCGCTCCTCGGTCTCGTCCGGACGCACGCTCAGCACGACGACCACGGGAAGGTGCCGGTGCCGAGCCTCCTCGACCGCAGCGTCCAGAGCGGCACGGCCCTCCGGCGTCGCCAGGTACCCGACCACGATCCCCATCGACGATCCTCCTCCCGGACCCCAGCGGCCTCGGGCGTGACGCTACCGGAGCACGGGCGGTGCCACGACCTCGGGCCGGCCGGTCATGGACCACGGGTCACCCAGCCGGGGGCGAGGCCGGCGTCGAGCGCGCCGCGCAGCAGCCTGGCCAGCCGGTAGTCGGGCTCGTCGGTCAGCGCCCGGTCGACGAGCAGACCCCCGCGCGCACCGTCACCCCGCCACCAGGCGAGCAGGCCCAGCAGCGTCAGCGCGGGCGCCTGCCCGCGTCGACGGCCGTGCGCGACGACGGCCTCCAGGACGGACTCGGCCGGGCGGACGTCGTCGCCGGGCGCATCTGCCGTCGCGGGATCCACCAGGCGTCCGACCGCGTCCCGCACCTCGCCGTCCTCGTCGAGGCCGGCGCGCGTCAACGCACGCTCGGCGAGCGTGCCGGTCCCGGGCAGCAGTGCGACCAGGACGGCGTCACGCACCCGGCGGTCGGCCAGGCCGGCCTCGAGCCGGCCGAGGAGCGCGGGGGCCGGGCCGACGCCCGGGGCCGCCGTGGCCCCCGCGACGAGCCTGCGCCACAGCGCGAGCTGCTCCAGGCGCCACCGCGCCACCGCGTCCGGCCCGGTCGCGACGGCCTTCGCGTGCGTCGCCGCCCGCCGTCGTCGAGCGCGCGCCGCGGCGCGTCGGGCCGGCTCGGGCGCCGCCGGGATGCGCGCGACCGCACCCCTGCTCGGCGCCACGACGGAGCCCGCGAGGACCATCTCGGCGTTCGCACGCGTCGAGCGCAGGTCGTCGAGCGGGTGCCCGTCGGGCGGGCAGCACGCCTCGTCGCAGTCGAGGCAGCGGTACCCGCCGCCACCGACCAGCAGGACGTCCACTCCCCCGAACGGCACGTCGAAGGCCTCGGCGACGTGCGAGGCGGCGGCCTGCACGCGACCGCTCGCCCCCGGCACGTCCGGGTCGGAGTACACGACGAGGACCGCACGCCGAGCGCCGTCACGGTCGAGGTGAGCCGCGAGCGAGCGCGCCACCTGCGGCCCGTGCCGCTGGTCGGCGACGTCGTCGAGGTCGACGCGGGCGACCACGCCGAGCCGCCCCCGGGCTCCCCGCAGGCTCACGACGACCGCGCTGTCGTGCGGATGGAAGCCCAGCAGGTGCGGGACGAGCGCGAGCAGCTCACGCGGCTCGGCGAGCAGGAGGACGTCGGTTTCCATGTCCTCACCCAAGCGCCACGCCCCCACGTGACGAGCCCCGCGACGTGAGTCTGTGGAGACGCGGACGGCACCCAGGGGCTGGGGGTGCGTCGCGGGCCGGTCGGACTGCGACACACCTCCGTCCTCCAGCGGCTGCGGCTACCCTGGCGCGGTGCCGCGACCGATCCGTCCCGCGCTCGCCGCGCTGCTGTGCGCCGGGCTCGTCGCGTGCGCGCCCACCACGGCCCCGGGCCCGACCTCGGGGTCACCGAGCGCATCGCCCGCACCGACGCCGAGCGAGACGCTGCTGACCACCGAGCGCGATGCCGACAGCGCGGTCGGCGAGCTCGCCGCGCAGTTCCCGGCCGACCTCGTGCCGGTGCCGCCGGGAGCCCAGGTCCTGGTCTCCTCGGCCGAGCCCGTCGACGACGCCACGCTGCGCATCAGCCTCAACGTGCGCACGGACCAGGACGCCGCCGGCCTGCTCGACGCCGTGCGCGGCCCGCTCGTCGCGGCGGGCTTCTCCGAGTCCGCACCGCCGCAGCCCGAGGCGGGGCTCGCGGCGCAGACGACCTTCTCGCGCACCGAGGGCGCCGAGCTGCTCGTCGTCGGCATCCTCGACCGCGACGGCACGCGCACGATGACGCTGGGCGGGACGGTGGCCCGACCGGCCCCCTAGGGTGGGGCCCGTGCCCCCGGAGACCCTCGCCCTCGTGGACCGTGAGAACCTGCGCGCGGGTGTCGACGGCGCGCTCGCGCAGCACGTCGTACGCCTGCGCCGGACGGTCGCCGCCGTGAGCCCCGAGGCCGCTCCCCTGGCCGACGCGGTGGAGCGCATGGTCGGCGGCGGCAAGCGGCTGCGTGCGGCGTTCTGCTACTGGTCGTGGCGCGCCCACGGCGGCGAGCCGGGCGGACCGGGCGAGCAGGCCGTGCTGCGCGCCGGCGCCGCCCTCGAGCTGTTCCAGGCCGCGGCGCTCTTCCACGACGACGTGATGGACGACTCCTCCACGCGGCGGGGTCGGCCGACCGCGCACCTGGTGTTCGCCGAGGAGCACGCGACCGCCGGCCACCGGGGCTCGGCACGTCGCTTCGGCGACGGCGCCGCGATCCTCCTCGGCGACCTCGCGCTCGTCGCGAGCGAGGAGGAGATGTCGGCCGCCCTCGCGGACGTCGAGCCCGGTGCCGCCCGCGCAGCGCGCGCGGTGTTCGACCTCATGCGCACGGAGGTCACCGTCGGGCAGTACCTGGACCTGCTCGCGCAGGCGATGCCGTGGGGCGACGCGTCCGACGACGAGCGGCGCGCCCGGGAGGTCGTGCGGGCCAAGTCGGCGCGCTACAGCGTCGAGCACCCGCTCGTGCTGGGCGCGGCGCTCGGGGGTGCCGGCGCCGACGCGCTCGAGGGCTGCCGCGCGGTGGGCCTGCCGCTCGGCGAGGCGTTCCAGCTGCGCGACGACCTGCTCGGCGTGCTCGGCGACCCCGCGACCACCGGCAAGCCCGCCGGTGACGACCTGCGCGAGGGCAAGCGGACGGTGCTCGTCGCACGCGCTCTCGGCCTCGCGGCCGCCGCGGGCGACGACGCCGCCGTCGCCGCGATCACGCACGGCGTCGGTGACCCGTCGCTCGACGACGAGGGCGTCGCCGCGCTCACCGACGTGCTGGTCCGCACCGGTGCCGTCGCCGAGGTCGAGCGGCTCATCGCCGAGCTCACCGCCCAGGCCTTCGCGGCGATCGACGCGCGCGGGTGGGTCGACCCCGCGCGCAGCACGCTGGTCGCGCTGGCACGCGCCGCCGTCGAGCGCTCGGCCTGACACCGGCACCGGCACCGGCCGGGGCCGACAGCGCCGCCGGGACCGTCCGGCGCCCGCGCAGCACGACGTCGCCGCTCGTCCGCTCGACCCTGCTGGCGCCCTCCGCGTCGGGGGCGGGCCGTCTAGAGCAGAGCCTGCGCCACCCGGCGCACCTCGGTCTTGCGACCCGCGCGCAACGCCGCGATCGGGCTGGTGCCGAGCGACTCCTCGTGCCGGAAGAGCCACACGATCGCCTCGGCGTCGCTGAAGCCGTCGTCCGCGAGCACCGTCAGCGTGCCCTGCAGCGCGGCGAGCACCGTCCAGGGGCGGGACTCCGACGGGCGATCGGGCGCGGCCGGGTTGGCCAGGTGCCCCGGGACCAGGAAGTCGGCAGGGACGCTCTGCACCGGAGGGGTGCCGCGGCGGACTCCCACGAGCTTGCGCTCCTGGATCAGCCGGCGGACCTTGCCCGGGTCCACCCCGAGCCGCTCGGCGACGTCGGGAACGGTCAGCCAGCTGTCGACGAGCTGGTCGGGATCGGTGGTCGAACTCACCCGGTCAGCCTACGGGTCGCGGGCAGACGGGCCGTCATCGACCCTCCGGGGTTTCCCCCACGCCAGTTGTCGTCTAGCGTCGACTTACGTCACACCTGTCACACCAGCACCATGCGTCACGGACGAGCGCGGTCGCGACGGGGCGACCCACGTCCGAGACAGCACGACCACCACCGCCTCTGGGGGGGCCATGTCCGCACCTTCTCCGCGCACCGCCGCGCGCGTCACGACCGGCACGGGCGCGACGCTCGCGCTCGCGACCGTCGCGCTCGCCGCCACCGGGACCGCCGGCCACGCCGCCGACTACACCGTGCGTGAGGGCGACACCCTCACCGCGATCGCTCAGCGGACGGGCACGACCGCGGCCCGCATCGCCGCGGACAACGCGCTGTCCGACCCCTCGCGGATCCGCGCGGGCCAGGTGCTGCGGCTCGTGGAGACGGCGCCGGCCGCCCAGCCCGCCACTCCCGCGCCGACGACCGGCAGCTACACCGTGCGCAGCGGCGACACCGTGTCGAGCATCGCCCAGCGGCACGGCACCACGGTCGCCGCCGTCGTGTCCGCCAACGGCCTCGACGCCCGCGCGTTCATCCGCGCCGGCCAGACCCTCACGATCCCGAGCACCACGTCGAGCGCCGCACCGGCACCCGCACCGGCAGCACCCGCAGCCGGCAGCTACACCGTCCGCAGCGGCGACACCGTGTCGAGCATCGCCCAGCGGCACGGCACCACGGTCGGCGCCGTCGTGTCCGCCAACGGCCTCGACGCCCGCGCGTTCATCCGCGCCGGCCAGACCCTCACGATCCCGGGAGCCGCGGCGACCGCACCGACCACCGCGCCCGCACCGGCACCCGCAGCGCCGGCGGCGCCCGCGGCCGGCACCTACACGGTCCGCAGCGGCGACACCGTGGCAGCGATCGCGAAGCGGCACGGCACGACCGTGGCCGCCGTCGTCTCCGCCAACGGCCTCGACGGCCGCGCGTTCATCCGCGCCGGCCAGACCCTCGCCGTGCCCGGCGCGGCGGCGCCTGCGGCCACCGCCGCGACCTCCACCTCGGGCGGCGGCGCGTCGTCCGGCGGCACGCAGCTCGTCGGCAACACGTTCGCCGGACGGACGTACTCGCCGCAGGTCGTCGGTGCGGCCAACGAGAACAAGGCGGCCCTGCTCGCGTCAGGCGTGCCGTCGCGTGCCGACATGCAGGCGAAGGTCGTCGCGACGGCGCGCGCGATGGGTGTCGACCCCGCGCTCGCGCAGGCGATCGCGTTCCAGGAGTCCGGCTTCGACCAGACCGCCGTCTCCCCCGCGAACGCGATCGGCACCATGCAGGTCATCCCGTCGTCCGGCGAGTGGGCGTCGCAGCTCGTGGGCCGACCGTTGAACCTGCTGGACCCGGACGACAACGTCACCGCCGGCGTCGCGATCCTGCGCTCGCTGGTGCGCACGCACGACGACCTGCCGCGCGCCATCGCGTCGTACTACCAGGGCTCCGGCTCGGTGCAGCGCAACGGCATGTTCTCCGACACGCGCCGGTACGTCGCGAACGTGCAGACGCTCATGACGCGCTACTCCTGACGGCACCGGTTCCCCGGATCCGGTGAGCACCGACCGTAGACTTCGGCACGTGGGAGCCACCGTCACCGATCCGCTCGTCGGCCGCCTGGTCGACGGGCGGTACGAGATCGTCTCGCGCATCGCGCGCGGCGGGATGGCGACCGTCTACCTCGCGATCGACCGACGTCTGGACCGCGAGGTCGCGCTCAAGGTCATGCACGCGCACCTGGCGGAGGGCTCGTCGGGAGGGGCGTTCGTCGCGCGGTTCCGCCGCGAGGCGCGCAGCGCCGCCCGGCTCACGCACCCCGGCATCGTCGGCGTCTACGACCAGGGAGTCGACGGCGAGACGAGCTACCTGACGATGGAGTACGTCGACGGGTCGAACCTGCGGCGCCGGGTCGCGGAGCAGGGGGCGCTCACCGTCGGCGAGGCGCTGCGCGTGACCGAGTCGGTGCTCGACGCGCTCGCCGCGGCCCACCGGGGCGGCGTGGTCCACCGTGACGTGAAGCCCGAGAACGTCCTGATCGCGTCGGACGACCGCGTGCGCGTCGCCGACTTCGGCCTGGCGCGCGCCGTCACCGAGGTGACGTCCACGACGACCGGGACGCTGCTCGGCACGGTCGCCTACCTGGCACCCGAGCTCGTGCAGCGCGGCGCCAGCGACGCACGGACCGACGTCTACGCGGTCGGCGTCATGCTGTTCGAGATGCTCGCCGGCCAGCAGCCCTTCACCGGCGAGACCCCCATCCAGGTCGCGTTCCAGCACGTCAACTCCGAGATCCCCGCTCCGTCGTCGCTCGTGACGTGGCTGCCGTCGGAGGTCGACGAGCTGGTCGGCGCGCTCGCCGCACGGGACCCCGACGACCGCCCCACCGACGCGGGCGCGGCGCTCCAGCTCGTGCGCCGCACGCGCGCGGCCCTCGACGACGCGACGCTCGCGCGCCGGGCCGACGTCGCGCCGAGCGTGGCCCTGCCTGCCGCGACGGACCCCGGTCCGGGCGACGACGAGGACACCGACGACGCACCGGAGGGTCGCGAGCACGTCGACGCCGACGCGACCGTCGCCGTCCCGGTCGGCGCCCACGAGCGCGGTCGCACGGTGGCCCTGCCGATCGGCCTCGGTGTCCTCGAGGCGCCCGCACCCACGCCGGAGGCGCCACGCCGCCGACGCTGGCCGCTGCTCGTCGCCGTCCTGGCGCTCGCGGCGCTGCTCGGCGGCGGCACGTGGTGGTACCTGCAGGTCGGCCCCGGGGCCTACACCCAGGTCCCGCCGGTCGTCGGGTCGTCCGCGGACGACGCGGTCGCCGCGTTCGACGCCGCAGGGCTCGAGCACACCCGGGAGGACGCGTTCGACCCCGACGTCCCGGAAGGAGAGGTCGTCGCGACCGACCCGGGTCCGGGTGAGCGCGTCCGCAAGGACGGCACCGTCACCTTCACGGTGTCACGCGGTCCGGACCTCGTCACGGTGCCCGACGGCGTGGTCGGCGCGATGCAGGCCGACGCGGCCGCTGCTCTCGAGGCCGCCGACCTCGCCGTGGACTACGGCGACGCGGTGCACGACGACGAGGCGCCGAAGGGCGCCGTCCTCAGCGCCACGCTGCCCGACGGCACGCCCGCCGAGGCGGGCGCCCAGGTGGAGCGAGGCGCGACCGTCGTGCTCGTGCTGTCGGACGGTCCCGCCCCGGTGTCGGTGACGTCGGTCGTCAACATCACGGTCGAGCAGGCCCAGGAGCAGCTCGCGCCCGACGCCCTGGGCGTCGAGGTCGGCGAGGAGGTCTTCCACGACTCCGTACCCGCCGGGCGGATCGTCGAGCAGTCCCCGGCGGCGGGTGCGACGGCCCACCGCGGCGACGTCGTGACGGTCAAGGTCTCCAAGGGTCCCGAGACCGTCGAGATGCCGAACCTCACCGGCAAGCAGTTCGACAAGGCCAAGGCCGAGCTCGAGGCGCTCGGCCTCACCGCGAAGCGCGAGAACGTGCTGGGCGGCCTGTTCGGGACCGTGCGCTCGCAGAGCGTGCCCACGGGCGAGCAGGTCCGCAAGGGCTCCGAGATCACGCTCACGGTCGTCTGACGGCGGCGCGTGCGTGCTCGCCGCGGGCCGCGGTGAGCACGCACGGCGCCCGTCGGACCGGCCGCGCACGCACGAGCGCCCCGCCACCGGACGACCGGTGACGGGGCGCTCGACGTGAGGCGGGTCAGGAGCGCCGGAGCAGCTCCACCACCTGGAACGCCATCTCGAGCGACTGCTGGTGGTTCAGACGCGGGTCGACGAGCGTCTCGTACCGGCGCGCCAGGCCCTCGTCGTCGATCTCCTCGGTGCCGCCGAGCACCTCGGTCACGTCGTCGCCCGTGAGCTCGACGTGCAGCCCACCCGGCACGGTGCCGAGCGCGCGGTGCACCTCGAAGAACCCGGCGACCTCGTCCATGACGTCGCTGAACCGACGGGTCTTGTAGCCCGTGGCCGACGTGATGCCGTTGCCGTGCATCGGGTCGCAGACCCACGTCACGGGCCGGCCGTCGGCCGTCACCTTCTCGACCAGCGCGGGCAGCAGGTCACGGACCTTGCCGGCACCCATGCGCGTGACGAACGTCAGCCGCCCCGGCTCGCCCGTGGGGTTGAGCTTGTCGATGAGCGCGATCGCGTCGTCGCCCGTCGAGGTCGGGCCGAGCTTCACGCCGAGCGGGTTCTGCACGCGCGAGAAGAAGTCCACGTGCGCGGCGTCGAGCTGACGCGTCCGCTCCCCGATCCACACGAAGTGCGCCGAGCAGTCGTACGGCAGCCCGGTGCGCGAGTCGATGCGCGTCAGGGGCCGCTCGTAGTCGAGCAGCAGACCCTCGTGCGCCGAGTAGAAGTCGACCGTGCGCAGCGCCTCGAAGTCCGCGCCGCACGCGGCCATGAAGCGGATGGCGCGGTCGATCTCGGCCGCGATCTCCTCGTAGCGCGAGTACGCGGGGTTCGAGGTGAAGCCGCGGTTCCACTCGTGCACGCGCAGCAGCGACGCGAAGCCGCCGGTCGTGAACGCGCGGATGAGGTTCAGCGTCGAGGCCGACGTGTGGTACGCCTCGAGCAGCCGCTGCGGGTCGGGCGTGCGGGCCTCGGGCGTGAAGTCGAAGCCGTTGATGATGTCGCCGCGGAACGCGGGCAGCGTGACGCCGTCGCGCGTCTCCACGTCGGACGACCGGGGCTTGGCGTACTGCCCCGCCATGCGGCCCATCTTCACGACCGGCAGGCTGGCGCCGTACGTCAGCACGACCGCCATCTGCAGGATCGTCTTGATCTTGTTGCGGATGTTGTCGGCCGTGGCCTCGGCGAACGTCTCGGCGCAGTCGCCGCCTTGCAGCACGAACGCCTCACCGCGCTGCGCGGCCGCGAGCTGGGCGCGCAGCGCGTCCGACTCGCCCGCGAAGACGAGCGGCGGCACCGCGGCGAGCCGGTCCCGGACGCGGCGCACCTGCGCCGCGTCCGGCCACTGCGGCTGCTGACCCGCGGGGAGCTGCTCCCACGCGTCGAGCCCCGCGACGACCTGCGGGTCCGGCTCGACGCTCATCAGTGGTTCGCCCGCACGAGCGGCTGGCCGATGTCCGCGAGCAGCTCGCCGAACCAGCCCTGCGTGACGTCGAACGCCTTGCCACCGGCGATCCGCGGGAACTCGATCGCGCGCAGGCGGTCCTCGTTCTCCTCGTCGTGGCCGATCACGCCGGACTCGCCGCGCAGCGCGCACTCGACGGCCAGGTCGGTCATCGACTTGATGAGGCGCAGGTCCTCGGCGTTCGCGGCGGCGGCACGCGAGTAGTAGCCGGACTTCTGCACCATGACCTTCTCGGCGCCGAGCTTCTCCGCGAACTGCTTGGCGAACCACTGGCCCGGGTTGATCGTGTCGAGCTTCACGTGGCCGAACGGGTCGCGCTCCACGGTCTCGCCGGCCGCCTCGAGCTGCTCGACGATCTCGTGCATGCCCGCACCCTCGGAGAGGAAGATGTTGACGTTCCCCTGGGAGTCCATGACGGTCTTGAGGCGAGCGGCCTCGGCGTCGATGTCGAGCGCGAGCTCGGGCAGGAAGACCGCGTGCACGTCCCAGCGCTCGCGCGACAGGCCGATGCCGGGGACCCACTCCTGCGTGTCGAGCCACTTGCGGTACTCGGAGGCCGCGGCGGCCGTCAGCCACCCGCAGTGCCGGCCCATGACCTCGTGGACGATGAGCATGCGCGGGCCCGAGCGGTGCTCGCCGATGATGTTCGCGGCGAACCCGGCGGCCTCCTCGGCCGCGGTCCACGCGCCGAGCGACTGGCGGATCGGCACCACGTCGTTGTCGATCGTCTTGGGCAGGCCCACGACCGTGAGCTCGTAGCCGTTCTCGTGCAGGTACGCGGCCAGGTCGGCTGCGGTGGTGTTGGTGTCGTCGCCGCCGATCGTGTGGAGCACGTCGACGCCGTCGGCCTTGAGCTGCTCCGCGGCGACCTGCAGCGGGTCCTGACCCTCGGCGACCAGGCCGCGCTTGACGCAGTCCTTGGCGTTCGTGAGCTTGACGCGCGAGTTGCCGATCGGCGAGCCGCCGAAGCGGTGCAGGACCCCGGCCTTGGCGCGGACCTCGGGCGTGATCGTGACGCTCTCGCCCAGCAGCAGGCCGTGGTAGCCGTGCTGGTAGGCGATGATCTCGACCTCGGGGGCGATCTCGGTGTAGCGCTCGATGAGCCCACCCACGGCGGACGACAGGCAGGGAGCGAAACCGCCGGCGGTCAGGAGGGCGACGCGACGGACCGACATGGGGAACACCTCTCGTAGGTCGAGCACTGGCAAGCACGCGGCGCGCGGTGCGCACCCGGCCGGCGCCCAGCGTGGAGCCTGCGGACGAGCCCGTGCCGGGACCGAGGTCCTCCGGCGGGCGTCGCGCGGGCGCGCGGGTCGCGACGGGTGCGCGACCTCACGGCAGCGCACGCGGACCCGGCGCACGTCCGGGTCCGCGTCATCCTACTGACGTCGGGGCCTCGTCCTCCGGCGGTACCGGAACCTGGACATCGGGAGCGGGGCGACCGCCCGGCGCCGCCGGCAGCCGTTCCGCCGCCGGGTCGGACGCGGTCCGCCCGGTGGCGATGCGCGCCTTCTGCGTCGCCGCGTACACGTCGACGTACTCCTGGCCCGACAGGCTCATGATCGCGTACATGATCTCGTCGGTCACCGACCGCAGGATGAAGCGGTCGTTCTCCATCCCGCGGTAGCGCGAGAAGTCGAGCGGCTCGCCGATGACGATCCCGATCCGCATGACCTTCGGGATGCGCCGCCCCATCGGCTGCGCGACGTCCGTGCCGACCATCGCGACCGGCACGACGGGCGCCCCGGACTCGAGCGCGAGGCGCGCGACGCCGGTCTTGCCGCGGTACAGCCGCCCGTCGGGGCTGCGCGTGCCCTCGGGGTAGATGCCGAACAGCCCGCCCTCCGAGAGGCGTCGCAGACCCGTGCGGAGCGCGGCCTCACCGGCCTTGCCGCCGCCACGGTCCACGGGGATGGTGCCGACGCCGCGCATGAAGCCCGCGGTCATGCGGCCCTTGAGCCCGCGCCCGGTGAAGTACTCCTGCTTGCCGATGAACACGATCTCCCGGTCGAGCACGAGCGGCAGGAAGAACGAGTCGATGACGGCCAGGTGGTTGCTCGCGAGGATCGCGCCACCCTCGGCGGGCACGTGCTGCGCACCGCGCACCCAGGGTCGGTAGACCAGGCGCAGCAGCGGGCCCACGAACACCCGCTTCATCAACCAGTAGAACAACGTGTCTCCTCGCTCGCCGTCCGGCGCCGACCGCGGAAGGCCGGAACGTCGGGTCCGACTCTAGAGTGCTCCCATGGACGCACGTCCCGACGACGACGCCGGCGCCGACGACGCCACGGGTGCGCAGGGCGACCCGCACACCGACCGCGGCCCCGACGACGGCCGCTCCCCCGCGCTCCGCGACGGGGAGCGCGGCGGCTCGCCGAGCGCCCCGGAGCCGTCGGACGACGAGGTCTGGGCCTCGCTGGTCGCGCGGCTCACCGACGTCGACCAGGCCGACGACACGCGTCCGCCCCGGGTGGTCCGGCAGGCACCCCGGGACGAGCCCGACGACCCACCGGCGCCCCCTCGCGAGGGCACCACGCCGCCGCCCGAGCTCGCTGGCCGCGACTGGGACGGGACCGCGCAGTACGACGCCGCGGAGAACGAGGTCGACGACCTCGAGCACTTCGTGCCCTCCGACCCCGGCCCCGTGCTGGGCGGCGACCCGCTGCTCACGATGGCCTGGACGGCCGCCGTCGGCGTCCCGCTGTTCCTGCTGGTCGTCGTCGTGGCGTGGCGCGACGCCCCCGCGCTCCTGGTCCGGACCGCCGTCGGCCTCTTCGTGGTGGCCGTCGCGGTGCTCGTGTGGCGCATGCCGCACCGCCGCGAGCCGTCGGACGGCGACGGCGCGGTCGTCTGACGGGCACGCCGCAGCGCGCGCGGCCCACGAGGTCCGCGCGCCGCGCGGGCGCCTGCTCAGACGCGTGCCAGGTCGGCGGCGCCGACCATGCCGGCGTCGTTGCCCATGTCGGCGAGCACGATCGCGGCCTCGGGTCGGTGCCCACGGGCGGACAGCTGCTCGGCGAACGCGTTGCGCGCCGGCGCGAGCACGAGGTCGCCCGCCGCGCTGACACCCCCGCCGATGACGAACATCTGCGGGTCGAGCAGGGCCGCGACGCTCGCCGCACCCTCGCCGACCCACCGCCCGACCTCGCGCAGCAGGTCGACCGCGAGCTCGTCGCCCTCCTGCGCGGCGAGCGTCACGAGCGGGCCCGTGATCTTGTCGGCACGACCGCCGGCACGCTCGAGCAGACCCGCCGCACGGTCGGGCTGCGTGATGGCCACGGCCTGCGCGTCCCGCACGAGCGCCGAGCCCGACACGTACTGCTCCCAGCAGCCCTCGTGGCCGCAGCCGCAGTAGTGCCCGCCGGGCACGACGCGCATGTGCCCGATCTCGGCCGCGACGCCCCACGCGCCGCGCACGAGGCGACCGTTGATCACGATCGCGCCGCCCAGGCCCGTCCCGAGCGTGAGCATGACCATGTCCTCGACGTCGCGGCCGACGCCGAACCGGAACTCGGCCCAGCCCGCTGCGTTGGCGTCGTTCTCGACGACGATCCGCACGTCGGGGTCGCCGATGAGCGCGGCGACCTTGTCGCGCAGCGGGTACTCGCGCCACGCGATGTTCGGGGCGAACAGCACGCCCGAGCGGTCGGCGGCGACGAACCCCGCCGCGGCGAGCCCGACGTCCTTGACCTCGTAGGACGCGGACAGCTCGCGGTAGACGTCGGCGATCGCGGCGTCGATGCTCGCGACGTCGTCCGGGTCGGTGTCGCGACGCGTCTGGGCCAGGATCGTGCCCTCCTCGTCGACCACGCCCGCCGCGATCTTCGTCCCGCCGATGTCGACCCCGATGGCGTGCATGTCCTGGTCCGCTCCTGCTCCTCGCCCGTGCGCGTCGCTCGCGCAGCCCCCCACGCTACTGGCACCGCGAGGGTGGCGGGAGCGCGTCCACGGCCGCCCCGCCGCGCCGAGGCGTGCACGCGCCGCCGGCGCGGTCGCGCGACCACGCGACACCACCCGCACGGGGCCCGTGACCAGGGGCGGACGTCCCGTATCCTCGTGGCACACTTCGCCCCCCTGCCACTGGAGTCAGCATGGACGAGTCCCACAGCCCGCTCCTCGTCGAGGTCCCGGCCTCCGAGAACCTCAACGACCTGCTCGCGGCTCGGGTGCGCTCCACGCCCGACAAGGTCCTCGTGGAACGGTGGAGCGAGGGCACCTGGGAGCCGCTGACCGCGCGCGAGTACGAGGCCGAGATCCTCGCCGCCGCCAAGGGTCTGGTCGCGCGCGGCGTCCAGCCCGGCGACCGCGTGGGCATCATGTCCCGCACGCGCTACGAGTGGTCGCTGCTCGACTGGGCGACGTGGGCGGCCGGCGCCGTCCCCGTGCCGCTGTACGAGACCTCGTCGGCCGAGCAGGTCGCGTGGATCCTGTCGGACTCCGACGTGAGCCTCCTGGTCGTCGAGACCCCCGCGCACGCCGCCGTCGTCGCCGAGGTGGCCGACCAGGCCCCGTCCCTGCGCGAGGTCCTCGTGCTGGACGACGGCGCGATCACCACGCTCGTGGCGGCGGGACGTGACGTCGAGGACGCCGAGATCGCGCGGCGGCGCACGCTCGCGGCCCGCGACGACGTCGCGACGATCATCTACACGTCGGGCACGACCGGCCGCCCCAAGGGTGTCGAGCTGACGCACGGCAACTTCTCGGTCCTGACCACCAACTCGGTCGAGAAGCTCAACGTCGTCGTCCAGTCCCCGAACGCGCGCACGCTGCTGTTCATGCCGCTCGCGCACGTGTTCGCGCGGTTCGTGCACGTCCTGACGATCCCGGCGGGCGCGGTGCTCGGGCACTGGCCTGACACCAAGACGCTGGTCGAGGGCATCGGCTCGTTCCGTCCCACGTTCATCCTGTCCGTGCCGCGCGTGTTCGAGAAGGTCTACAACTCGGCCGAGCAGAAGGCCGCGGCGGGCGGCAAGGGCGGGATCTTCCAGCGCGCCGCGAAGACGTCGATCGTCTACTCGCGCGCGCTCGACACGCCGAACGGGCCGAGCCCGTGGCTGCGGCTGCAGCACAAGGTCGCCGACGTCCTGGTGCTGTCCAAGCTCCGCAAGGTGCTGGGCGGGCAGGTCGAGTGGGCGATCTCGGGCGGCGCGCCGCTCGGCGAGCGCCTCGGTCACTTCTACCGCGGCGCCGGCATCCGCGTGCTCGAGGGCTACGGCCTGACGGAGACGACCGCGCCCGCGACGGTCAACCTGCCCGAGCGCACCAAGATCGGCACCGTGGGCCCCGCGCTGCCCGGGACCGCGCTGCGCATCGCGGCCGACGGCGAGGTCGAGATCAAGGGCGTCCAGGTCTTCCGGGGGTACCACGACAACCCGCAGGCCACCGACGAGGCCGTGCACGACGGCTGGTTCCGCACGGGCGACCTGGGCACGATCGACGACGAGGGGTTCCTGCGGATCACCGGCCGCAAGAAGGAGATCATCGTCACGGCCGGCGGCAAGAACGTCGCCCCCAACGTCCTCGAGGACCGGCTGCGCGGCCACCCGCTCGTGAGCCAGGTCGTCGTCGTGGGCGACCAGCGACCGTTCATCGGTGCGCTGATCACGCTCGACCCCGAGGGCGTGCCCGGCTGGCTGACGGCGCACGGCAAGCCCGCCATGACGCTCGAGGAGGCGGCCAAGGACCCCGACGTGCTGGCCTCGCTCGACCGTGCGGTCGAGCGCACCAACAAGGCCGTGTCCCGTGCCGAGTCGATCCGCCGCTACCGCATCCTCGACCGGGACCTCACGATCGCGGACGGCTACCTCACGCCCAAGCTGAGCGTGCGCCGCAACGAGGTGCTCAAGGACTTCGCCGCCGACGTCGAGGCGCTGTACGCCGACGAGCAGCACCACTGACGCAGCCGTGGTCGGCCCCGCCACCGGGGCCGACCACGGCCGTGTCGGATCCCGCCGGTACCGTCGCGGGCATGTCCACGACACGGCGACTGCGTCCCGCGGAACCCGTCGCGACCGCCCCGGTGCCGGGAGCCCGCCCGGTGCAGCTCGGCCTCGACGAGCTCGGGACGCCGCTGCAGGACGTGACGTTCGTCGTCGTCGACCTCGAGACGACCGGCGGCCGCGCGGCCGAGGACTCGATCACCGAGATCGGCGCGGTCAAGGTGCGGGGCGGCGAGGTGCTCGGGGAGTTCCAGACCCTCGTCGACCCCGGCGGTCCGGTGCCCCCCTACATCCAGGTGCTCACGGGCATCACGACGTCGATGCTGATCGGCGCGCCGACCATCGCGCAGGTGCTGCCCGGGTTCCTGGAGTTCGCCCGCGGGAGCGTCCTGGTGGCGCACAACGCACCGTTCGACGTCGGGTTCCTACGCGCCGCCGCCGCCCGGCTCGACCACCCGTGGCCCGGCTTCCAGGTGGTCGACACCGTGCGGCTCGCGCGGCGCGTCGTGCCGCGCGACGAGGCGCCGAACCACAAGCTCGGCACGCTCGCGGCGCTCTTCGGCGCGCAGGTGACGCCCAACCACCGGGCCCTGTCCGACGCGCGCGCCACCGTCGACGTCCTGCACGCGCTGCTGGGACGGCTCGCACCGTGGGGCGTGACCCACCTCGAGGACCTCGCGACCGCCGCCGACCCCGTCCCGGGCGACGTGCGCCGCCGCCGCACTCTCGCCGACGGCCTGCCCGACGCGCCGGGCGTGTACCTGTTCCGCGGACCGGGCGACGAGGTGCTCTACGTCGGCGTGTCGACGAGGTCGCTGCGCCGCCGCGTGCGCAGCTACTTCACGTCGGCGGAGAAGCGCGGCCGCATGACGGAGATGGTGCGGCTCGCCGAGCGCGTCGACCCGGTGGTGTGCGCCTCTCCCCTCGAGGCGCGCGTGCGCGAGCTGCGACTCATCGCCGAGCACGCACCCCGGTACAACCGCCGGTCGCGCGCGCCCGAGCGCATGCCGTGGGTGCGCCTGACCGACGAGCCGTACCCCCGGCTGTCCGTGGTGCGCGACGTGCGCTCCGGCACCGCGCACATCGGCCCGTTCGCGTCGCGCTCGCTCGCGCAGCAGGCGGTCGAGGCGCTGCACGCGACGTTCCCGGTGCGGCAGTGCACCGGACGCCTGCCGGCGGTCGCGCCCTCCGGGGCAGCCGCGTGCGTGCTCGCCGAGGTAGGGCGCTGCGGCGCACCCTGCACCGGCGGTCAGGACGTCGAGGCGTACGCGCCCGTGTCGGCCGCCGTGCGTCGTGCCATGGCCGGCGACCCCCGTGACGTCGTCCACGCGCACGCCGCGCGCATCCGGACGCTGGTCGTCCAGGAGCGGTTCGAGGAGGCGGCAGCGGTCCGCGACCGCATGACCGCGTTCGTGCGGGGCGCCGCACGCGCGCAGCGGCACGCGCGGGCGGCCGCGTGCCGCGAGCTCGTCGCCGCGCGGCGGACCGAGGAGGGCGGGTGGGAGCTCGTCCTCGTCCGGTACGGCCGCCTCGCCGGCACGGCCGTCGTGCCCCGCACGACCGACCCGCGTCCCGTCGTCGCGAGCCTGCGGGCCGGCGGCGAGCACGTGGCGGCCCCGCCGCTGCCCGCCACCGCGGCCCACCCCGAGGAGACGGACCTGCTCCTCGCGTGGCTCGACCAGCCGGGCGTCCGCCTCGTCGAGCTCGACGGCGAGTGGTCCTCGCCCGTGCTGTCCGCGCAGGCCGTCCGGGACGCGGCGGCGGCGGTCTCGGTCGCGCTGGCCGCTCCCGGTGCCCCCTTGCTGGACGACACCGTGGGGACGGCAGCGCCCGGCACGCGGCGCACGGCATGATGGCGGCATGCTGACCGCCATCGTCCTCATCGACTGCGACGCCGCCCGCATCCCCGAGGTCGCCGCCGCGACCGCCGAGATCGAGGGCGTGAGCGAGGTGTACTCCGTCACGGGCGAGGTGGACCTCATCGCGATGGTCCGCGTGCGCGAGCACGACAGCCTCGCCGACGTCATCGCCGACAAGGTGAGCAAGGTCGAGGGCGTGCTGCGCACGCAGACCTACATCGCGTTCCGCGCCTACTCGCGCCACGACCTCGAGGAGGCGTTCTCGCTGGGCCTCGAGGACTGACCGCGAGGATCGGCGGCGCCGCACGCACGCCGCCCGACGGCGTCGTGCGGCCCCACCGGCACCCTCAGGCCGCGGCCGCCGCCCGCCACCGCTCGAGCACGTCGGCGCTCGCACCGTCGTCGAGCGAGCGCTCGGCCAGGCCCGCACCCGCCACGAGGCGCTCGACGAGCGTGCCCTGCGCGGTGCCCGGGAGCGTGCCGTCGGCCACGAGCGCGGCGGCGGCGTTGAGCACGACCGTGTCACGCACCGGCCCGTGCTCCCCCGCGACGAGCGCGCGCACGACGTCGGCGTTCTGCCGGGCGTCCCCGCCGCGCAGCTGGTCGACCGTCACGGGGCGCACGCCGGCGGACGCCCAGTCGACGACCTCCTCCCGCACGTCGCCGTCGCGGACCTCCCAGAACCGGGTCGCTCCGGTCGCGGCGACCTCGTCGAGCCCGTCGTGCTCGCCGCGGAACACCAGCGCCGACCTTCCGCGCGCGGCGAGGACACCGGCGATGAGCCCGGCCATGCGCGCGTCGGCGACGCCGATCGCGCTGGACTGCGGCTGGGCGGGGTTGGTGAGCGGCCCGAGGAAGTTGAACGCCGTCGCGATCCCGAGGTCGCGGCGCGTGACTCCCGCGTGACGCATCGAGGGGTGGAACGCCCCGGCGAAGCAGAACGTGATCCCGACCTCGGACGCCAGGGCGGTGACGCGCTCGAGCGGGAGGTCGAGGCGGATCCCGAGGGCCTCCAGCACGTCGGCGGAGCCGGTCGAGGACGACGCGGCCCGGTTCCCGTGCTTGACGACGGTCAGCCCGGTGCCGGCCACGACGACGGCGGCCATCGTCGAGATGTTGACGGTGTGGAGCCGGTCGCCGCCCGTCCCCACGACGTCCACCGACCGGCCGGGCGCCGAGAACCGGTGCGCGTGCTCGAGCATGACGTCCGCGAGGCCCGCGAGCTCTGCGACCGTCTCGCCCTTGGCGCGCAGCGCGACGAGGAAGCCGGCGACCTGCGACGGCGTCGCCTCGCCGGACATGATGCGGTCCATCGCCCAGGCGGCGCGCCCGCTGTCGAGGTCCTCGCCGCGCACGAGCGACGTCAGCAGGTCGGGCCAGGTCGTCCCGACCGTCATCGGCCGGACGCGCCCGCGTGCACGATGTCGGCGATCGCGGCGTGCAGCACGACCGGGTCGAACGGCCGGCTCACCACCGCGTCGGCGTTCGACCACGACGCGAGCCAGGCGTCCTGCGGACGGCCGGTGAGCACCACGACGGGCGGGCACGCGTACACCTCGTCCTTGAGCTGGCGGCACAGCCCGAGGCCACCGACCTTGTCGGCCTCGCCGTCGAGCACGAGGACGTCGAGTCCGCCGGCCTCGGTCGCCGCGATCGCGGCGTCGGCCGTGGCGACCTCGGTCCACTCGATGTCGGGCTCGCCGCGCCCGAGCCGGCGGCCGACCGCGAGACGCACCTGCTCGCGTGCGTCGACGTCGTCGCTGTACAGCAGGATGCGCGGCCCGCGGGCCGCGGGGTCGGCGGTGCTCATGGTGCCCCTCACTCGTCGTCGACGTGCCAGGGGCATCTTGGCACGTCCGCGCCCGCGCCCGCCGCACGCGCGACGCGGCGGACCACCCGGCCGCGCCCGCAGGTCACGAGAAAGTGACGATGTGACATATCCCTGCTCCGCAACGTGGGTCGAACGACCCATGCGCGGCACTCGTCAGCCATAATGGCTCGCGTGTCGACCGCAACGGCTGCCTCGCGCCCAGTCCCCCGTGTGACCGTCAACCGGCCCAACCCGGTGACGGTCGGCACGATCGTCTGGCTCGCCAGCGAGCTCATGTTCTTCGCCGGCCTGTTCGCCATGTACTTCACGGTGCGCGCGGCGGTGCCCGAGGAGTGGGCCGTCCAGACGGAGAAGCTCAACCTCACGTTCGCGTTCGCGAACACGACGATCCTGGTGCTGTCGTCGGTGACGTGCCAGATGGGCGTGTGGGCGGCCGAGCGGCTGCAGCCCGTCCGCAGCGGGTCGATCGTGCAGTTCTGGCGCTGGGGCATGAACGAGTGGATGACCCTGACGTACGTCATGGGCGCCGTCTTCATCGGCGGCCAGATCTTCGAGTACGCGGAGCTCGTCGAGCACGGCCTGACGATCTCGTCCTCGCCCTACGGCTCGGTGTTCTACCTCGCGACCGGCTTCCACGGCCTGCACGTCGTCGGCGGGCTCATCGCCTTCCTCTTCCTGCTGGGGCGCTCGTTCGCCGCCAAGCGGTTCGGCCACCACGAGGAGACGACCGCGATCGTCACCTCCATCTACTGGCACTTCGTCGACGTCGTGTGGATCGCGCTGTTCGCGATCATCTACCTCGTGCGATGACACCGCCGGCGGTCGCCGACCGCCCGGCACCGCCCCCATCCGTACTCCCCCCGACACGCGAGACGAGGACCGATCCGTGAAGGCACTCGCAGCCCGCAGGCACGACCGGCGTGCGCCGGCCGTGCTGCTCCTGCTGGCGCTGCTGCTCACCGGCGCGCTGTACGCCGTCCTGGCACCGACCTCCGCCGACGCCGCCCCCGCGGCACCGAGCGCGGACCAGGTCGAGACCGGTGAGAAGCTGTTCCAGGCCAACTGCGCGACCTGCCACGGGCCGGACGCGACCGGGACCGACGCCGTGCCGTCGCTCGTCGGCGTCGGCGCCGCAGCCGTCGACTTCCAGGTCGGCACGGGCCGCATGCCCATGCAGATGAACGGTCCGCAGGCCCAGGCCAAGCCCGCGCAGTTCGACGAGGAGCAGATCGCGGCCCTCGCGGCGTTCGTCGCGTCGCTGGGCCCCGGCCCGGCCGTGCCCTCGGACGAGCAGGTCGACCCCGCTCTCGGCGACCCGGCCAACGGCATGGCGCTGTTCCGCACGAACTGCGCGATGTGCCACAACGCGGTCGGCGCCGGCGGCGCCCTCTCGCAGGGCAAGTTCGCGCCGAACCTGTGGGAGACCACGCCGGCCCACCTCTACGAGGCGATGGCGACCGGCCCGCAGAACATGCCCGTCTTCAACGACGCGACGCTGACGCCGGACGAGAAGCGCGACATCATCGCCTACCTCGACCTGCAGGGCGAGGACGCCCCCGGCGGCATCGGGCTCGGCAGCCTCGGGCCCGTGAGCGAGGGCCTGTGGGCCTGGGTCGTCGGCATGGGTCTGCTCATCGCAGCGGCAGTCTGGATCGGAGCGAGGTCCTCGTGAGCACCACCCACGACCACGGTCACGACGAGCTCGAGCCCCGCGACACCGCGGGCTCCGACCTGGCGCTGCGCCAGGGCGACGACGCCGTCGACAAGTTCGAGAACCCCGGCTTCGGGCCGCACCGGCCTCGTCGCTCGGACGTCGAGCCCGAGGCGAACAAGCGCGCGGAGCGCCAGGTCGTCGCGCTCTTCACGATCTCGATCCTCGGGACCCTCGGGTTCATCACGGCGTACTTCGCCCTGCCCCCGGGCGAGACCATCGCGTCGATGCGCGTGTCGAACCTCGCGCTCGGGCTGGGCCTGGCCTTCGCGCTGCTCGGCATCGGGCTGGCGGCCGTCCACTGGGCGAAGTCGCTCATGAACGACCACGAGAAGGCCGAGGACCGGCACGCGCAGCGCAGCTCGGACCAGACGCGCGCGGAGGCGGTCGCCGCCCTCAAGGACGGCGCCCAGGACTCCGCGATCGGACGCCGCGGCGTGCTCAAGGGCGCGCTCGTGTCGTCGCTCGCGCTGTTCCCGCTGACGATCGCCCTCCCGCTGATCGGCGAGGTCGGCGAGGACTGGAACGTCTCCAAGTTCAAGCGCACCATGTGGGCACGCAACAAGAAGCTCACGATCGACCCGACGGGTCGACCCATCAAGGCCTCGGACGTGACGATCGGCTCGGTCGTCCACGTGATCCCCGAGGGCCTGCACGAGACCGAGGCCCCGCTCGACGAGAAGGCCAAGGCCGTCGTCCTGCTGGTGCGTCTGGACCCGCGTGACATCAAGTCCGAGCAGGGCGAGGGCTGGTCGTACGACGGGATCGTCGCGTTCTCGAAGATCTGCACGCACGTCGGCTGCCCCGTGGCGCTCTACGAGCAGCACACGCACCACCTGCTGTGCCCGTGCCACCAGAGCACGTTCGACGTGGCCGACGGCGCGAAGGTCGTCTTCGGTCCCGCCAAGCGGCCGCTGCCCCAGCTGCCGATCACCGTCGACGACGAGGGCTACCTGGTGGCGCAGAGCGACTTCCACGAGCCCATCGGACCGAGCTTCTGGGAGCGGCTGCGATGAGCACCACCACCAGCGCACCGACCGGCGGCCAGAAGGCCGCCGCCAAGACCGCGGACTACCTCGACCAGCGCACCGGCATCGGCGGCGCGGTCAAGGAGTTCGCCCGCAAGATCTTCCCCGACCACTGGTCGTTCCTGCTGGGCGAGATCGCGCTCTACAGCTTCGTCACGCTGCTCATCTCCGGCGTGTTCCTCACGATGTTCTTCGTTCCCAGCATGAACGAGGTGCACTACGACGGCCCCTGGCCGGCGATGCAGGGCGTCGAGATGTCCGAGGCGTACGCCTCGACGCTGCGCCTGTCGTTCGAGGTCACCGGCGGTCTGCTCATGCGGCAGATCCACCACTGGGCCGCGCTCATCTTCATGGCCGCGATCGTCACGCACATGATGCGTGTGTTCTTCACGGGCGCGTTCCGCAAGCCCCGCGAGCTCAACTGGGTCGTCGGCTTCGTGCTGCTGATCCTGGGCCTCGCCGCCGGCTTCTCGGGCTACTCGCTCCCCGACGACGTGCTCTCGGGCAACGGCCTGCGCATCACCGACGGCGTCGTGCGATCGATCCCGATCCTCGGCAGCTACCTGTCGTACTTCATCTTCGGCGGCGAGTTCCCGGGCCACGACATCATCCCGCGCCTGTTCACGGTGCACATCCTGCTCGTGCCGGGCCTGATCCTCGCGCTCATCGGCCTCCACCTGTTCTTCGTGGTGCTGCACAAGCACACGCAGTACCCGGGCTCGGGCCGCACCAACGCGAACGTCGTGGGCTACCCGCTGTTCCCCGTGTACGTGGCCAAGGCCGGCGGGTACTTCTTCATCGTGTTCGGCGTCATCGCGCTCATGGGCGCGACGATGTCGATCAACCCGGTGTGGAACTACGGCCCGTACGACCCCTCCCCCGTGTCCGCGGGTGCGCAACCCGACTGGTACATGCTGTTCCTCGAGGGATCGCTGCGGCTCATGCCGGGCCAGACCGAGTACGTGCTGTTCGGGCCCGACGGTTGGACGTTGTCCCTCAACGTCCTGATCCCGGCGGTCGTGGTGCCGGGCGTGCTGTTCACGCTGCTCGCCCTGTACCCGTTCGTCGAGTCCTTCGCGACGGGCGACAAGCGCGAGCACCACGTGCTGGACCGCCCGCGCAACCGCCCGTTCCGCACCGGCTTCGGCGTGGCGCTGCTCACGGCGTTCTTCATCCTCGTGCTCGCGGGGTCGAACGACCTCATCGCGACGCACTTCCACATGTCGCTCAACGACATCACGTGGGCGTTCCGGTTCCTGCTGTTCCTCGGCCCGTGGGCCGCGTTCGTAGTCACCAAGCGGATCTGCCTGGGGCTGCAGCGCAAGGACCGCGAGCTGGTCCTGCACGGCCACGAGACCGGCCAGATCGTGCGCTTCGCGTCTGGCGAGTACATCGAGGTGCACAAGCCCCTCGACGCGCACGAGCGGTGGCTGCGGGTGCAGCACGACGCGATCCGCCCCGTCGAGATCGAGCCCGCCGAGGACTCGCGCGGCGTGCGGCGCACGGGCTACCGGCTCGACCGCATGCGTCAGCGGCTCTCGCAGGTCTTCTACGAGGACCGCATCGAGCCGGTGACGCCCGCCGAGCTGGCCGCGTCGCACTCGCACGGCGAGCACGACGCGCTCGGCTCCGACCAGGAGAAGGCGCCGGCGCAGTTGCTCGGCGAGGGCGCGCCCACGGGCGGCGGTCGCCGGCTGCGCTCGGAGGATGAGACGGACGCCGACGGGCGGAACAGCTGAACCTGGTCGAGAGTTGACCTGAACGACGACCGTGCGCGGTGTCCGGCCGACGTGGCCGGGCACCGCGACGGCGTTTCCGGGCCGGTGCGCGAGCACCCGCCACCCGACGCAGGAGAGGTAAGAGATGGCTGACTACACGCTCCCGGATCTGCCGTACGACTACGCGGCGCTCGAGCCGCACATCTCCGGCAGGATCATGGAGCTGCACCACGACAAGCACCACGCCGCGTACGTGACGGGCGCGAACACCGCGCTCGAGAAGCTCGCCGCGGCCCGCGAGTCGGGCGACTTCGCGGCGGTGAACCTGCACGAGAAGAACCTCGCGTTCAACCTCGGCGGGCACGTCAACCACTCGGTGTTCTGGCAGAACCTCTCCCCGGACGGCGGCGACAAGCCCACCGGTGAGCTCGCCGCCGCGATCGACGAGTTCTTCGGGTCGTTCGACGCGTTCCAGAAGCACTTCGCCGCCAACGCGGTCGGCATCCAGGGGTCCGGCTGGTCCATCCTCGGGTGGGACTCGGTCGGCCAGAAGCTCGCGATCTTCCAGCTCTACGACCAGCAGGGCAACATCCCGCTCGGCCTGACGCCGATCGTCGTGCTCGACATGTGGGAGCACGCGTTCTACCTCGACTACGTCAACGTCAAGGCGGACTACGTCAAGGCGTGGTGGAACATCGTCAGCTGGGCGGACGCCGAGAAGCGCTTCACGGCGGCCCGCTCGCAGACGTCGGGGCTCATCGTCCCCTCGCTCTGACGCGCTGATCGTCCCGACGGCCGCTCACCTACGTGGTGGGCGGCCGTCGCGCTGCGCGGGCACGGCCGTCGGCCGCGGTGAGGCCCCGTCCCGGCCGTCAGGCCCGAGCCAGCGGCCGCACGCCGACGATCCAGGAGGGATCCAGCGGACCCGCGCACCGCTCCCGTCCGGTGGTCGCCCCCGCACCGTCCGCCAGGCCGCGCTGCCCGCCCTGCATCGCGAGGCCGGCATCGAGCTCGACCGCGACGAGCGCCGGCGTCCCACCCGTGGCGGACCTCTCCCCCGCGGCGACCCGCTCCGCCACGGCGACGAGGTCGACCGCATCACAGACCGGGAACGTCTCGTCCTGGTCCGACGCGCCGGCCCTTGCCGGCCCCTCGTCGTGCGCGTCGACGTCGATGCGGGTGAGCAACGCCTCGAGAGCGGCGGCGGTCATGACGTGCCAGACGCGCACCGGGGCCGGCACCGCCGCCAGCGCCGAGCGCTGGGACTCGCCCCACCCGCCCGCCTGGTCGACGACGAGGCACAGCTCGTTGCCCTCCGGGTCGCGCAGCACGACGTAGCCGTCCCCCTGCGCGTCGAGCTCGCGGTGCCCCGTCGGCACGGCGCCGAGGGCGCGGGCACGCGCGAGGGCCCACCGGACGTCCTGCGCCTCCACGTCGAGGTGCAGCCGGTTCTTGTGCGACTGCTTGCCCTCCGGGACCCGCTGGAAGGCGAGGCGCAGGCCGTCGGCGTCGAGCACCGCCCACCCGTCGTGCACGAGCGCCCACGGGGCGTCCAGCAGCGCGCCCCAGAACGCCGCGAGGCGTGACGGGTCCTGACAGTCGACGACGAGCTCTTGGATGCGCACGGGGCGAGGCTAGCGGGGCCGTCGGACATCGCACCGGGCGCCGCGAGGATCCAGCAGCGCATGCGCAGGCGTGTGTGGCGGGAGACGCAGGAGGGGCGTACCAGCGGACCGGTGGTACGCCCCTCCTCGAGGTCGAACGACGTGCGTCAGTGCGCGTGCTGCCCGCGGGAGAACTCGAAGAGCCACCCCACGAGGCCGATCGCGGCGAGCGCGACGGCCGGCACCATCAGCCACCAGCCGACGGCCAGCGCGAGGAACGCGATCGACGCGGCCAGACCGACGACGAGCGGCCACCAGCTCCAGGGGCTGAACGTGCCCTGGTTGCCGGCGCCCTGCTCGATCTCGCCGAGCTCGTCGTCCTCGGGCCGCTGACCGACGCGGCGGGCCAGGAGCGCGAAGTAGCCGCCGATCATGCCGACGAGGCCACCGGTCAGCGGGATGCTCACGGTCCCGACGGGCTCGCCGCCGCTCCAGAACCCGTAGATCAGGCCGACGGGGACGAAGAACAGGATCCCGTACAGGAAGAGCTTGGCCTCGATCTTCATCGCTCGTCCTCCTCGCGGCGCCGGTCGACGTCGTCCTGGTCGTGCTCGATGACCGTCGCCGACGACTGGTGCTCCTCACCGGTGCCGTTGGCGATGCGCTCCTCGGCGAGCTCGCGCTCCCCGGCACGGTCGGGTGCCCAATCGAGGGGACCCGGGTCCTCGGGCTCGACGTGGTCGAGCGCGGCCACCTCGGGGTGGTGCAGGTCGAACGCGGGACGCTCGGAGCGGATGCGCGGCAGCGACGTGAAGTTGTGCCGGGGCGGCGGGCAGCTCGTGGCCCACTCGAGCGAGCCGCCGTAGCCCCACGGGTCGTCGACGGTGACCTTGGGCGCGTGGCGCCACGTCACGTAGACGTTCCAGAGGAAGGGCAGCGTCGAGGCCGCCAGGATCACCGAGCCGACCGTGGAGAGCTGGTTCATCCACGTGAAGCCGTCCGCCGGCGAGTAGTCCGCGTAGCGACGCGGCATGCCGATGACGCCCAGCCAGTGCTGCACGAGGAACGTCATGTGGAAGCCCACGAACAGGACCCAGAAGTGGATCTTGCCCAGGCGCTCGTCGAGCATCCGCCCGGTGAACTTGGGCCACCAGAAGTAGAAGCCCGCGAACATCGCGAACACGACCGTGCCGAACACCACGTAGTGGAAGTGGGCGACGACGAAGTACGTGTCGGACAGGTGGAAGTCGAGGGCGGGGCTGGACAGGATGACGCCCGTCAGGCCGCCGAAGAGGAACGTCACGAGGAAGCCGATGGTCCACAGCATCGGCGTCTCGAACGTGAGCTTGCCGCGCCACATCGTGCCGATCCAGTTGAAGAACTTCACACCGGTCGGCACCGCGATGAGCATCGTCATGAACGAGAAGAACGGCAGCAGCACCGCACCGGTGACGTACATGTGGTGCGCCCACACCGTGACCGACAGCGCCGCGATGGCGACCGTCGCGTAGACGAGGCCCTTGTACCCGAAGATCGGCTTGCGGCTGAAGACCGGCAGGATCTCGGTGACGATGCCGAAGAACGGCAGCGCGATGATGTAGACCTCGGGGTGACCGAAGAACCAGAACAGGTGCTGCCAGAGCAGAGCACCACCGTTGTCGGGGTTGAAGACCTGCGCGCCGAGGCGTCGGTCCGCGCCGAGCGCGAACAGCGCGGCGGCCAGCGGCGGGAACGCCATGAGGACCAGCAGCGACGTCACCAGGATGTTCCAGGTGAAGATCGGCATCCGGAACATCGTCATGCCGGGCGCACGCATCGTGACGACCGTGGTGATGAAGTTGACGGCACCCAGGATCGTGCCGAAGCCGGTGAGCGCGAGCCCGAAGACCCACAGGTCACCGCCGAGCCCCGGCGAGTACATCTGGTTCGACAGCGGCGCGTACGCGAACCACCCGAAGGACGCCGCGCCCTGCGGCGTGAGGAAGCCGGCCGCCGCGATGAGCCCGCCGAACAGGTACAGCCAGTACGCGAACATGTTGAGCCGCGGGAACGCGACGTCGGGCGCACCGATCTGCAGCGGCAGGATGATGTTGGCGAACCCGGCGAACAACGGCGTCGCGAACAGCAGCAGCATGATCGTGCCGTGCATCGTGAACGCCTGGTTGTACTGCTCCTTGGACTGGAACAGGTCCATGCCGGGCGCGAACAGCTCGGCGCGGATGAGCAGCGCCAGGATCCCGCCGATCGCGAACCACACGAACGACGTGATCAGGTACATGTACCCGATCGTCTTGTGGTCGGTGGAGGTGATCCACTTCACGACCGTGCGGCCGAGCGTCTGGCGACGCGGCGCCAGGCCCGGGATGACCTCGGTGTGGGCAGCCATCAGTCCTCGCCCTTCGCCACGTCGTTCAGGTCCTGCTGCCGGCTGTACTCGAGGCCGAGCGCTCCGGTCTGGCCGCGGTCGCGCAGCTCCTCCATGTGGGCGTCGTACTCCTCCTGCGAGACCACGGCGACGTTGAACAGCATCGACGAGTGCTCCTCGCCGCAGAGCTCGGCGCACTTGCCGGCGTAGAAGCCCTCACGCGTCGGGGTGACCTGGAACGTGTTGGTGCGCCCCGGGATCATGTCGAGCTTGTAGAGGAACTCGGGGATCCAGAACGAGTGGATGACGTCGCGCGAGTCGAGCGTGAACTCGACGCGCTCGTTGACCGGCAGGTACAGCGTGATCTGGTCACCCAGCACCGACGCGTCGGAGCCGATGTCCTGCGCGTGCTGGCCCGTGTCGTAGACGTCGTCGTCGAGGTAGTTGAAGTCCCAGCTCCACTGCTTGCCGATGACCTGGATGTTCACGTCCGGCTCGGCCGACGTGTCCGTCAGCGCCGTCGTGTCCCGGTTGGTGTAGTAGAAGAGCACCCCGACCATGATGATCGGCAGCAGGATGTACATGACCTCGAGCGGCACGTGGTAGCGCAGCTGCACGGGAAGCGTGTGGTCGTCCTTGCGCTTCCGGTACACCGCGACGCACCACAGGATCAGGCCCCAGGTGATTCCGCCGACGATGAGGGCGGCGATCCACGACCCGACCCAGAGGGAGACGACACGACCGGTGTGGTCGGTGACCTCCTGGTCGGAGTGGCCGGGGAGCCAGCCTCGCTGGACCGCTTCGGAGCAGCCGCTGAGCACGAGCACGGCGGCCGTGGCCACCACGGCGGCGACGGTGCGCCGGGTGCGGCGGGGGGAAACCGGGTGCACGGGGGACCTTCCACTCGACGTCCCGCCGGGTGCGGCCCCGCAGAGGGCGCACGCGGTCTGGGACCTTCGTCCTCGACGCGAGCAGCCTAGCGCGCCGTGGCGCCGCTCACGTGCCGTGTCGCGCGTTTGACGACGTGGTGTCAGCACCGTCACACCTCGTGCACGCCGCGTGGAGGTCGTGCGCGCACGCCGCGGCTACCGTGCACGCGTGGCCACCCACCCCGCACCTCCCGTCCGCGCGGTCCTCGACGTCGCCGGGCACGCCCCGCTCCGCACGGCGGCACGCACCGCGTTCGTCGAGGCCCTCGACCAGGGCTGGGCCGATCCGCGCCGCCTGCACGCCGAGGGCCGTCGCGCGCGGCTGCTCCTCGACGGCGCACGCGAGGCGCTGGCCGCGGCGCTCGGCGCACGCACCGAGGAGGTCGACCTCGTCGCGTCGCACACGCTCGCGCTGCACAACGCGGTGCGCTCCGTCGCGCGCGGCCGGCGGCGGGCGGGCGCCGACGTCGTCGTCGGGGCCGTCGAGCGCGCCGCCGTCCACCACGCCGCCGACTTCGTGACGTCCGGCGCAGGCGGCTCGGTCCGGACCGTCGGCGTCGACGTCCACGGGCGCGTCGACGCCGACGCGTTCGCCGCGGCCGCCGCGGGCCCGGTCGCGCTCGCGGCGCTCCAGCACGCGAACGGCGAGGTCGGCACGCTGCAGCCCGTGGCCGAGGTCCACGAGAAGCTGCGCTCCGCGGGCGTCCCGCTGCTCGTCGACGTCGGCGCGAGCGCGGGCCACGTCCCCGTGGGCGCGTCCGGCGACGTGCTGGTCGCCGACGCGGGCGACTGGGGCGGACCACCGCTCGGCGTCGTCGTGACGCGGCGCGGCGTGCGCCGCAGCCCGGACTGGCCGGACGACGAGGACCGCTGGTCGCCCGGCGGCGTCGCGGTGCCCGCCGCGCTCGCCGCCGCCGTCGCCCTCCAGGAGGCGCAGGCCGGTGCGCCGGCCGCGGACACCCACCGGCGCGCGCTCGTGGACCTCGTGCGCCGCCGCGTGGCCGCCGAGGTCCCGGACGTGCAGGTCGTCGGCGACCCCGTCGACCGGCTGCCGCACGTCGTGACGTTCTCGTGCCTGTACGTCGACGGCGAGGCGATCGTCGACCGGCTCGACCGCGCGGGCTTCGGCGTCGGCTCGGGCTCGGCCTGCACGTCGAGCACGCTCGAGCCCAGCCACGTGCTGGTCGCGATGGGCGTGCTCACGCAGGGCAACGTGCGGCTCGCGCTCCCCCACGACGTCGACGCCGCGGCCGTGCACCGGTTCTGCGACGTCCTGCCGGGCGCCGTGGCGGACGTGCGGGCGGCGCTGGGCGCGTGACGCGCCCGGCGCGCCGAGGGCGGCCGACGCCGCGGGGACGAGGCGCCCGGGTACGCCGCGAGCCCGCACCCTCACGGGTACGGGCTCGCGGGTCGAGCGCTGCGGGTCAGCCGAACGAGCCGCCGCACGCGCAGGAGCTGCCCGCGTTCGGGTTGTCGATCGTGAAGCCCTGCTTCTCGATCGTGTCCGCGAAGTCGATCGTCGCGCCCTCGAGGTACGGGACGCTCATGCGGTCGACGACGACCTCGACGCCGTCGTAGTCGCGCGTCGCGTCCCCGTCGAGCAGGCGCTCGTCGAAGTACAGCTGGTAGATCAGGCCCGAGCAGCCGCCGGGCTGCACCGCGACGCGCAGGCGCAGGTCGTCGCGCCCCTCCTGCTCGAGCAGGCTGCGCACCTTGTCGGCCGCCACGTCGGTGAGCTGGACGCCGTGCGTCGCGGTCTGCGTGGTCTCGCTCATGTCACTCCCGGGTTCGCCAGAACGGTCCTCGTCGTCGCCAACACCGATGACCGGGCCGTTGTTCCCGACCAGCGTACGCCCCGTCGAGCTCGCGACGAGGGCCCCGCGAGGACGGCCCGCCGGGCCCGCTCAGGACCCGTGCGCGGGCGACCAGGTGCGCGCCACCCGCGCCGCGCGGGCGCGCAGCGACCCGACCGGGTCCGCGAGCGCGGCAGGGACGTCGCGCGGGTCGTCGGCGACCGCGTAGGCGGCCGTCACGCCCGCGGCCGACAGCTCGCGCCGCCCGACCTGCACCTCGCCCGACACGACGACCGTCGGGACCGCGAGCGGCAGCGCGCGCGCCGCGACCTCGGCGACGACCTTGCCGTGCAGGGACTGCCAGTCGGTGCGTCCCTCGCCCGTGACCACCAGGTCGTGCTCGGCGATGCGCCCGGGCAGGTCGACCGCGTCGGCCACCAGCGAGGCGCCCGGCAGCAGCCGCGCGCCGAGCAGCGCGAGCGCGAAGCCCACGCCGCCGGCGGCACCCGCGCCGGGCAGGCCGGTGAGCCGGGCGGCGCGCACGTCGGGGGCGCCGCCGAGCAGGTCGGCCCCCGGGCCCGTGCGCACCGGGCCGAGCGCGGTGGTCGCGGCGTGCGCGAACGCGCCGAGGGCCCGCTCGAGCGCCTGCGCCTGCTCCGGCGTCGCGCCCTTCTGCTGCGAGAAGCCGGCCGACGCGCCCTGCAGGCCGAGCAGCGGGACGTCGACGTCGACGGCCGCGAGCAGGTCGACGTCCCGCAGCGCGGCGCGCAGGTCGGGCAGCCACGCGAGGTCGTCGGCGGTGACCTCGCCCAGACCGCCGCCACCCGCGGCGAGCAGCGCGGCGACGCGCTCGGCCACCGCGCCGGGCGGCAGCAGCGCGGTCGCGAGCTCGAGCAGCAGACCGGCGCCCGCGTCGTTGGTCGCCGAGCCCCCCAGCCCGACGACCACGCGCCGCGCGCCGCGCAGCGCCGCGGCGACGAGCGCCCCCGCACCGCGGCTCGTGGTGCGCGTGGGGTCGCGGCGGTCGTCGGGCACGAGGTCGAGGCCGAGCGCGTGCGCGGACTCGACGTGCACGGTCGTCCCGACACGCAGCAGCGCGGCCGGCACGGGCGCGCCGAGCGGCGACGTGACGGTGACCGGCTCGACGTCGCCGCCCAGGCTCGCGTGCAGCGTCGCGACGAACCCGGGGCCGCCGTCGGCGAGCGGGCAGACGTCCACGACGTCGTGCGGCGCCCCCGCGCGCCAGCCGTCGCGCAGCGCGTCGGCGGCCTGCGCCGGGGTCAGTCGGGTGCCGAAGCCGTCGGGAGCCATGAGGACGCGCACGCGACGATCGTGGCACGCCGGTGCGGCCGTCCCGGCACGCGCGACGTGCACGGGCGCCCGGCGGGCGCTGTGGGATCATGCCGCCGTGACGACCACCACAGGCACGTTCGCCGAGCCCGCCCCGTCCGCGCTGCTCCTGCTGGGGCGCGGCGTGGACCTCGCGTCAGAGCGCGGCGTCGAGTGCGTCGGCGCTCTGCCCGCCCCCGGCGACCCGGCGCTGGTCGAGCGCGCCCGCGAGGCCCGTGCCGCGCTGGGCGACCGGGCGTTCGTGCTGGGCCACCACTACCAGCGCGACGAGGTCATCGCGTTCGCGGACGTCACGGGCGACTCGTTCAAGCTCGCGCGCGAGGCCGCCGCCCGACCCGACGCCGAGTTCGTCGTCTTCTGCGGCGTGCACTTCATGGCCGAGTCGGCCGACATCCTCACGTCGGACGCGCAGCAGGTCGTGCTGCCCGACCTGGCCGCGGGGTGCTCGATGGCCGACATGGCCGCGATCGACCAGGTCGAGGACGCGTGGGACGTGCTCGTCGACGCGGGCGTCGCCGAGGACACCGTCCCCGTGACCTACATGAACTCGACGGCGGCCATCAAGGCGTTCACCGGCCGGCACGGCGGCACGGTCTGCACGTCGTCCAACGCGCACGTCGCGCTGCGGTGGGCGTTCGACCGCGTCGGCGGCGTCGACGGGCACGGCAAGGTCCTGTTCATGCCGGACCAGCACCTGGGCCGCAACACCGCGGTGCAGGCGCTCGGGCTGTCGCTCGACGACTGCGTCGTGTTCGACCCCCGCAGGCCGGGCGGCGGGCTGACGGCGCAGCAGCTGCGCGACGCACGCATGATCCTGTGGCGCGGGCACTGCTCGGTGCACGGCCGGTTCTCGGCCCGCAACGTCGCCGACATCCGCGCGGCGGTGCCGGACGTGACCGTGCTCGTGCACCCCGAGTGCAAGCACGAGGTCGTCACGGCGGCCGACATGGTCGGCTCGACGGAGTACATCATCAAGGCCCTCGACGCCGCCGAGCCCGGGTCGTCCTGGGCGATCGGCACCGAGCTCAACCTGGTGCGGCGCCTGGCGCAGCAGCACCCGGAGCTCACGGTGCACTACCTCGACTCGACGGTGTGCTTCTGCTCGACGATGAACCGCATCGACCTGCCGCACCTCGTGTGGGCGCTCGAGGAGCTCGTCGCCGGGCGCGTGCCGAACCGCATCGTGGTCGACCCGGACGACGCGCACTGGGCGCGCGTCGCGCTCGACCAGATGCTCGCGCTCCCCGGCCACTGACCCGCAGGTTCCGCACGACCCGCACGCCCGACCGGCCTGGAGGACGCCGTGACCGCACCCCGACCGCCGCGCGTGGGCATCCTGCTGTTCGACGGCGTGGAGGAGCTCGACGCCGTCGGGCCGTGGGAGGTGCTCGCGCAGTGGGCGAAGCACGGTGCGCTCGGCGCCGAGGTGCTGACGTTCTCGCTCGACGGCGCCCCCGTGCGCTGCGCGAAGGGCATGGAGATCACGCCCACCACCCGCGCGTCCGACGTCGGCCCGCTCGACGCCCTGGTGCACCCCGGCGGCCCGGACGCGCGGCGGCTCATGACCGACGACGCGCACCTCGCGTGGCTGCGGTCCGCCGCCGCGGCGACACCGCTCGTCGCGAGCGTGTGCACGGGTGCGCTCGTGCTCGCCGCCGCGGGCCTGCTGACCGGGCGGCCCGCGACGACGCACCACGGCGCGCTCGGCGAGCTCGCCGCCGCCGACCCGACCGTCGACGTGCGCCGCGGCGTGCGGTTCGTCGACGACGGCGACGTCGTCACGTCGGCCGGCGTCGCGGCCGGCATCGACCTCGCGCTGCACCTCGTCGCCCGGCTCGACTCCCCCGCCGCCGCGGACGGCGTCCGGTGGGGCATCGAGCACGTCGTCCCCGCACCCGCCTGAGGGATCCTCGGCCGGCCGCACGACCAGCGCTCGCCGGTCGGTAGGGTCCTGCGCGTGTCACGGATGATCCAGCTGCTGCTCGCCACGACCCGACCGCGCCGCGCGGTGCCGGGCATGGACCTGCTCGACGACTCGGTCACGCACCTGCGGGTGCGCCCGGGCGACCTCGACCTGTACCGGCACGTCAACAACGGCGTGTACCTGCAGTACATGGACGTCGCACGGTCGAACCTGCTGGCCGACCTGGGCGCGTTCGGGAGCCTGTCGCAGCGCGGCTGGTACCCGGTGGTGGCCGCGTCCACGATGAAGTACCGGCGCTCGCTCACGCTCGGGCAGCGGTTCACCGTGACGACCCGCGTCATGGGCTGGGACGAGCGGGTCGTCTACCTCGAGCAGGTGATGGACCGCGACGACCTGCACGTCGCGCGCGGCTGGGTCGCGGGCCGGTTCCTGTCGCGCGCGGGCGACCGCATCGCACCCGTCGACGTCGTCGAGCTCATCGAGGGCGCGCCGCGTGAGAGCCCGGAGCTGCCCGCCGACGTCGCGGCCTGGGCCCGCGCGGTGGACGTCGCCCACCGCTGAGCCCGGGCCGCGACGCGGCGACGGGGGTCAGCCGCGCGGCGCCAGGACCTCGAGCAGCAGCGCCTCGGCGAGCACGACCCGCTCGAGCTCGCCCAGGTGCACGGACTCGTCGGCGCCGTGCGCACGCGAGTCGGGGTCCTCGACGCCCGTCACGAGGATCGCGGCGTCGGGGTAGACGTCCAGCAGGTCGCTGATGAACGGGATCGACCCGCCGATGCCGATGTCGACGGGCGGCGCGCCCCACGACGCGCCCATCGCCCAGCGCGCGGCGCGCATGCCCGCGGAGTCGCGCGGTGCCTGGAACGGGCGACCCTCCTCGCCGTCGCGGAACGACACGCGCGCACCGAACGGAGCGTGCGCGCGCAGGTGCTCCTGCAGCGCGGCCGTCGCGGCGGCCGGGTCCTGCCCGGGAGCCACCCGCACCGACAGCTTGACCGAGGCGCGCGGCGTGATGACGTTGTACGCGCCGGCGACGGGCGGCGCGTCGAAGCCGATGACGGCGATCGCGGGCCGCGTCCACAGCCGCGCGGTGAGCGGCCCCGTGCCGGCGAGCCGCACACCGGGCAGCACGCTCGCGTCGGCGCGCAGGTCGTCCTCGTCGTAGTCGACCTCGGGGTCGTCGGCGTGCACGAGGCCCGCCACGGCGACGTCGCCCGCGTCGTCGTGCAGCGTGGCGACCAGGCGCGACATCAGCGTGACGGCGTCCAGCACCGGACCGCCGAACATGCCCGAGTGCACCGCGTGGTCGAGCACCTCGAGGTCGACCACGAGGTCCACGAGGCCGCGCAGCGACGTCGTCAGGCCCGGGACGCCGACCTTCCAGTTCGAGGAGTCCGCGACCACGATGACGTCGGCCGCCAGCAGGTCGCGGTGCGCGTGCAGGAAGTCGACGAACGTCGGCGACCCGACCTCCTCCTCGCCCTCGACGAAGACCGTGACGCCCACGCCCAGCTCGTCGCCGAGCGCGCGCAGCGCACCCACGTGCGCGACCACGCCCGCCTTGTCGTCGGCGGCGCCGCGACCGAACAGCCGGTCCCCGCGCTGCGTCGGCTCGAACGGCGGCGTCGACCAGTGCGCCTCGTCGCCGGGGGGCTGCACGTCGTGGTGCGCGTAGAGCAGCACCGTCGGGGCGCCCGCGGGGGCCGGGCGGCGTGCGACGACGGCCGGGGCGCCCGCGGTGCCGTCCGCACCGGTCACCCGCAGCACGTCGACCTCCGGCATGCCCGCGTCGCGCAGCAGCTGCGCGACCGCGGCGGCGGAGTCCTCGACGTGCGCGCGGTCGAACGCCTCGTTCGACACGCTCGGGATGCGCACGAGCGCCTCGAGGTCGGCGCGCACGTCGGCGAACTGCGCGGCGACGCGCGCCCGCAGGGCCGCGACGCGGTCGTCGGAGGGGGTGGGCAGGTCCGCGGTGGTGGTCACGTCCCACGACGCTACTCGACTACCCTGGCCTCGTGTTCGGACGCAAGCAGGACCCCCCGCCGACCGTCGACGCCCCCGTCGTCGCGGAGCCGCCCAAGCCCGGGAGCACGGGCAAGGGCCGGCCGACGCCGTCGCGCAAGGAGGCCGAGGCCCGCAACAAGCGCCCCCTCGTGCCCGCCGACCGCCGGGCCGCCGCCAAGGACGCGCGCGCCCAGCAGCGCGTGCAGCGCGAGCTGGAGTACCAGGCGATGCGCTCGGGCGACGAGCGGCACATGCCGCTGCGCGACAAGGGCCCCGTCCGCCGGTACGTGCGCGACTACGTCGACGCGCGCTGGAACCTGGGCGAGCTGTTCCTGCCGATCGCGGCCGTGATGCTCGTGCTGCAGTTCGCCACCGCGAGCAGCGCACCGGTCGTGGCGTTCGCGTCGCTCGTCCTGCTGTACGTCTACATCATGGCGTCGCTGGCCGACGCGTGGTGGATGTGGCGCGGGCTGCGCAAGCGCCTGGTCGCCAAGTTCGGCGAGTCGGGCCTGCCCGCACGCGGGCTGCCGATGTACGCGGTGCTGCGCTCGTTCCAGGTGCGTCCGTCGCGGCTGCCCAAGCCGCAGGTCAAGCACGGGCAGCGCCCGTCCTGACCCCGGGGGCCTCGCCCGTCCCTGGTCGCCGGCCGCGGGTCGGTACTGCTCAGCCGCCGCAGGCCCGCAGGACCTGGATGAGCACGAAGGCCGCCACGAGGAACGGCGCGACGCGCCGGTAGCCGCTGCCCGGCGTCTGCTGCTGCGGGCGCGGCCGCTGCGGGGACGACCCCGGCGCGGCGACCGGCACCCAGCGGTTGTCCGGTGTCAGGACGTGCCCGTTGACCACGTCGCCGACCCGGTAGGTCCGACGGGCCGGTGCGGCCGTGCCGCCACCGGTCGTGCTGGTCCGCGCCGACGCGTCCTGCTGCGCCGCTCGCTGGGTGGCCGCCCGCTGCTCGGCGGCCCGCTCGGCCGCCGCCTGCTGGTCGGCCGCGCGCTGCTGCGCCGACGCGCGCTCGGCTGCCGCACGGCGCTCGTCCGCGGCCCGCTCCGCCGCCAGGCGCTGCTCGGCGGCGCGCCGCGCCGCACGTTCCGCGGCGCTCGCGTCCGCTCCGACGGACGTCGGCGCGGGCCGCGCCGTGCGCGCCCGCCCCGAGGAGGCGACCCGCTCGCGGACCCGCTCGGCGAGCGGGACCCACTCCCCCTGCGGCGTCAGGACGTGCTCGTCGACGACGTCGCCCGCGACGTACGGGGCGGAGGCCGCACGCCGCAGCGGCACCCACCGGAGGTCGGCCGTGAGCATGTGGCCGTCGACCACGTCGCCGAGCCGGTACGGCGAACCCGCCGTCGGCGACACGCGGACCCACTCGCCCGACGCCGTGAGCTCGAAGCCGTCGACCACCGCGCCGACCGTGTGCATCCTCGTCCGCCCTCCTCGCCGTGTGCGCTGCCTGCCGCAGGCTACCGCCGCGCACCCGGAGCCACGGGCACCGTCAGCCGCGGGAGGAGCACGTGGACGAGCGGGCCGATCGCGAGCGCGTAGGCGAGCGTGCCGACGCCGACGGTGCCGCCGAGCGCCCACCCGGCGGCCACGACGACCACCTCGATGCCGCCGCGCACGAGCCGGACGGGCCACCCCGTGCGCGCGACGAGGCCCGTCATGAGCCCGTCCCGCGGGCCGGGCCCGAGGCGCGCGCCCACGTAGAGCGCGGTCGCGAGGCCGTTGAGCCCGACGCCGAGCGCGAGCAGCAGCGCGCGCGACCAGAGCGGCAGCGGCTCCGGCAGCAGGGCCGCGAGCGCGAGGAACGGGTCGACGAGCACGCCGATCACCAGCACGTTGGCGACGGTCCCGACGCCGGGCCGCTGCCGCAGCGGCACCCAGCACGCCAGCACGGCGAGCGAGACGGCGACGGTCACGGTGCCGAACGTCCACCCGGTGACGCGGGTGAGCCCCTGGGAGAGCACGTCCCAGGGCATGGCCCCGAGCTCGGCGCGCAGCAGGAGCGTGATGGAGACCGCGTAGAGCACCAGGCCCACGAGCAGCTGCCCGCCGCGGCGTGCACCGGTGCGGGCGTGCGTGGCCGGGGCGTCCGAGCCAGCCAGGGCGGCTGCGGCTGCGGCCCCGCTCTCGGGTGCGGACGCGTCGCTCATGCGGACCACCCGCTCTCGACCGCGCCGCGCGGGGGTGGCCGGTGGCCGAGGCCGTCGGCGCGGACGGTGCGCGCGAGCGCGACGCCGAGACCGACGAGAGCGGCGGCGAACAGGAGGAGCAGGACCCACATGGCTCCATCATCGCGCGCGTAGTGGCATTGTCTGCCAGGTCCACCTGCCTCATAGTGGCCTCATGGCGATCAGCATCGACCGACGCGTGAACGGCCAGCGACTGCGCACGCTCCTGGGTACGTGGCAGCGCCCGGGCCCCGCCTACCAGGCGCTGGCCGACGGCCTGCGGGCGCTCACGCGCTCGGGGGCGCTCCCGCTCGGCACGCGCCTGCCGGGCGAGCGCGAGACGGCCGACGCCCTCGGGGTCTCGCGCACGACCGCCACCGCCGCCTACGACCTCCTGCGCGACGAGGGCTTCCTGGTCAGCCGGCGCGGTTCCGGGACCGTGACGACGCTGCCGCCGGGCAGCCGGGACCGCGCGCCGGCGAGCCTCGGGACGACGGACGACGCGCTCGTGGACCTCACGGCCGCCGCACCCGCGGCACCGCCGCAGCTCGCGGCAGCGTGCGCCGCGGCGCTCGACCAGCTCCCCCGCCACCTGGCCGGGGCCGGGTACGCGCCGCTGGGGCTGCCCGCGCTGCGCTCGGCGATCGCCGAGCGGTACACGCGGCGCGGCGTGCCGACGACCCCCGACCAGGTGCTCGTGACCACCGGCGCGCAGCAGGCCATCCACCTGCTGACCAGCAGCCTCGCCGGCCCGGGCGACCGCGTCGTGGTCGAGCACCCGACCTACCCGCACGCGATCGACGCCGTCCGTGGGGCCGGGGCCCGCGCCGTCCCGGTCCCCGTGACGCTCGCCGGCACGGACCTCGACCTGCTCGACTCGACCGTCCGCCAGACCTCTCCCCGCGTGGCCTACCTCGTGCCGGACCACCACAACCCCACCGGCACGTCGTTGAGCGCCGAGGGCCGCGCGCGTGTGCGCGAGCTCGCGCGCCGCACCCGCACGGTGGTGGTGGGTGACGAGACCCTGAGCGACCTCACGCTCGACGGGCCGCAGCCCGCACCGTTCGCGGGCGACGGCACGGCGGACCGGCACGTCGTGAGCGTCGGCTCGGCGTCCAAGTCGTTCTGGGGTGGCCTCCGCGTCGGATGGGTGCGCGCGCACCCGGACCTCGTCGGCGCGCTCGCGCAGCGCCGGGCGCACGTCGACATCGCGACGTCGGTGCTCGACCAGCTCGTCACCGTCGAGCTGCTGGCGTGCGCCGAGGACGTGCTGGCGCAGCGTCGCCGCGACATGCGTGCGCAGCGCGACGCACTGCTCGCGATGCTGGCGTACGACCTGCCGGAGTGGCAGGTACCGGTGCCCGCGGGCGGTCTGTCGACCTGGGTCGACCTCGGACGGCCCGTCGCCACGGCGCTCTCGGCGCTCGCGCACGGCCACGGCGTGCGCGTCGCACCCGGCACCGCGTTCGGGGTGGGCGGCACGTTCGACGACCACCTGCGGGTGCCGTTCTCGCAGCCGGTCGACGCGCTGCGGCACGCGGTCGACGGGCTCGCGGCCGCGTGGGCCGTGCTCGCGGGCGCACCCGCGGGCCGCGTGGGTGCGGCGCAGCCCGCCCTGGTCTGACCGGCGCCGAGCCCGACCCCGCACCGTCGGGTACCCGCAGGACCCGCGGGCGGCTCAGTCCGACGGCAGGTCGAGCCCGGGCGGCAGGTCCTGGCCGTCGTGCTGGAGCACGGCGTGCCGGACGCCCTGCCCGGCGAGCGCGCGCCAGTGCTCACCCAGCCACTGCTCGGCGTCGAACCGCACGAGGAACACGGGGCTGCCGGGGCGGTCGACGGACAGCCCGTCGTCGCCGACGAGCCGCCACCGCCACCGGGGCTGCGCGACCATCACCGCACCTCCCGTGCCGTGGCGTCGCCCGCGAGCGCGCGCGCGACGCGAGCAGCGTAGAACGGGCCCTCGTAGATGAACGCGGTGTAGGCCTGCACGAGCGTGGCGCCGACCGCGAGGTACTCACGCGCGTCGGCGGCACCGCTGACCCCGCCCACGCCGACGATCACGCCGTCGGGGCCGAGTCGCGTGCGCAGCCGGGCGACGACGTCGAGGCCGCGGGCGAGCACGGGCGGCCCGGACAGGCCACCGGGGCCGAGGTCGTGCGCGATCGTGGTGTTCACGGCGACGACGCCGTCGAGCCCCAGCTCGGCCACGAGGTCGGCGACCGCGTCGACGTCGTCGTCGCTCAGGTCGGGCGCGATCTTCACCAGGACGGGCACGGTCGGGAGTCCGGCGCGCGCGGTCGCCTCGTCCGCGGCCACCCGGACGGCCGACAGGACTGGGCGCAGCGCGTCGACCGCCTGCAGGTCGCGCAGGCCGGGCGTGTTGGGCGAGGACACGTTTACCACGAGGTAGTCCGCGTAGGGCGCGAGCCGTTCGGCGCTCGTCGCGTAGTCCGCGGCCGCCTGGTCGACGGGCGTCACCTTGGTCTTGCCGATGTTGACGCCCACGACCAGGGCACGGCCGTGCGGGGTCGCACGCAGCCGGCGCAGCCGTGCGGCGACGGCGGCCGACCCCTCGTTGTTGAAGCCCATGCGGTTGCGCAGCGCCCGCTGCGGCAGCACGCGCCACAGCCGGGGCTGCTCGTTGCCGGGCTGCGCGTGCGCGGTGACCGTGCCGATCTCGACGAACGCGAAACCGAGCATCGCGAGCCCCTCGACCGCACGGGCGTTCTTGTCGAAGCCCGCCGCGAGCCCGAACCGCCCCGGGAACGTGCGTCCCCAGACCCGGACGGAGCCGGCACCGCCGCGCGGGACCCGCAGCACGCGCCGCACGCACCACCGCAGCACGGGTACGCGACCCACCGCACCGATCAGCGCGAACGCGACCTCGTGCGCCTTCTCGGGATCCATGCGACGGAAGACGAGGTCGAACAGCAGCCGGTACACGCGGTCACCCTACGGTGGACTGGTCCGCCGGCGCCGGGACGTCCGGACGTCCCGTGCGTCGCAGCCACCACAGGCCGACGAACGGCAGCAGCAGCGGCACGTACCCGTACCCGGCACCGAACCTGGACCACACGGTCTCGTCGGGGAAGTCGCCGACGTCGACGATCGACAGCAGGCCGACCACCAGCACCCCCGCGAGCTCGAACCCGACGGCGGCCCACGCGAGCCGGCGGCGGTCGAGCGCGAGCGCGAGCGTCGCCACGAGGTACACGACGCCCGCGACGAGCGAGAGCACGTAGGCGACGGGCGCCTCGTCGAGCTTGGTGCCCACCTGGTACAGGCCGCGCGCCGTCGCGGCGAGCGCGAGCACGCCGTACACGGCGACCAGCAGTCGGCCGGCACCCGTACCGGTGGGACGGCGCCGCGGAGCGGTCGGGTCGGTCACACGGTCCCCCAGATCTGCAGCAGGCGGTACTCGAGGAACGCCACGGTGAGGGCCGCGACGAGGAGCACGACCGAGCTCCAGCGGGTCCGCTCGGCGAACGCCCAGGCCGCGGCCACGGGAAGGATCACGAGCTGCGTGACCACGTAGCCCCACAGCAGCACGCCGTCGACGTCCTGCGACCCCGTGGCCTGCACGACCGCGAGCACGACGGCCTGCACGAGCAGCACGCCCTCGACGACGGCCCCGCCCCACAGCTGGCGCAGCACGACCGCCCGGTCGGCCACGACGAACCAGGTCGCCCAGCCGGCGAGCGCGACGCAGAGCGCCGCCACGACGACGGCGAGGGGGATGACCACGGGGCGACAACCTACCGGCCCGGCGCGCCCCACGGCCCTTCGGCGGCCGCACGACGCGCGGGTCCGCGCCCCGGTGCGCCTCGTCGGGTCCCGGGGCGCCGCTACCATCGACGCGTGATCTCGCTGACCTCCACCGACCCCGCCCGGCTCGACGTCGAGGCGGTCGTCGTCGCCGTCCGCCCCCAGGGCACGTCCGTCACCCCCGTCGACGCGGCCTGGCTGCCCGCCGAGCTCGCGCGGCAGATCACTCAGGACGGCGCCCGCCTCGGGATCACGGGCGCGCCCGACGAGGTCCGCCGCCTGCCCGGCACGGGTCTGAAGGCCGCGACGCTCGTGCTCACCGGCCTGGGCGACGCGTCGCTCGACGCCGCCACGCCCGAGGGCGCCGAGGCCCTGCGCCGCGCGGCCGGCGCCGCGACGCGCGAGCTGGCAGGGCTCGACTCGGTCGCGCTCGCGCTGCCGACGCCCGACGCGGCCGCCGTCGCCGCGGTGACCGAGGGTGCGCTCCTGGGCGCCTACTCCTTCGCCCGGTACCACGAGCAGGACGCGCCGGTCGTGCGCGTCGAGGTGGTCACGGCGCGCGTGCGCGACAAGGCCGCGAAGGCCGCCGTCGCCCGCGCCGAGGTCCTGGCCGCGGCCGTGCACGCGACGCGCGACCTCGTGAACACCGCCCCCAACGACCTGTACCCGGCCGCGTTCGCCGACGCCGCCAAGGCGGCCGTCAAGGCGTCGGGCGCCAAGGGCCTCAAGGTCACGGTCCTCGACGAGAAGGCGCTCGCCGCGGGCGGGTACGGCGGCATCGTCGGCGTCGGGCAGGGCTCGGCCCGGCCCCCGCGCCTGGTCAAGGTCGCGTACGCGCCGTCGCGCGCGTCGGGTCACGTCGCGCTGGTCGGCAAGGGCATCACGTTCGACTCCGGCGGCATCTCGATCAAGCCCGCCGCCGGCATGGAGGCGATGAAGTCCGACATGGCGGGGGCCGCCGCCGTGCTGCACACGGTCGTCGCGGCCGCGCAGCTCGGGCTCCCCGTGGCCGTCACCGGCTGGCTGTGCCTGGCCGAGAACATGCCGTCGGGGACCGCGCAGCGCCCGTCCGACGTCATCACGATCCGGGGCGGCAAGACCGTCGAGGTGCTCAACACCGACGCCGAGGGCCGGCTCGTGATGGCCGACGGCCTCGTGGCCGCCGTCGAGGAGAAGCCCGACCTCGTGGTCGACATCGCGACGCTCACGGGTGCGCAGATGGTCGCGCTGGGTCACCGCGTCTCGGCCGTCATGGGCACCGACGCCGCACGGGCCGAGCTGGTCGACGCCGCGCACGCCGCGGGCGAGCAGTTCTGGCCCATGCCGCTGCCGGCCGACCTGCGCGCCGGCCTGAAGTCGAAGGTGGCCGACCTCGCCAACATCGGCGACCGGTTCGGCGGCATGCTGACCGCGGGCATCTTCCTGCAGGAGTTCGTCGGCTCGACGCCCTGGGCGCACCTCGACGTCGCCGGCCCCGCGTTCAACGAGCGCACGGCGTTCGGCTACACGCCCGTCGGCGGCACCGGCGTCGGCGTCCGCACGCTGCTGCGTCTGCTGGAGCAGCGCGCGTCCTGATCGGCGTCCCGCGGCAGGGACGACACGGGCGGTCGGGCGCGTCAGGCGCGCTCGGCCGCCCGCCGCTTGCGCTCGAGGCGCTGGCGCGCGTTCCAGTCGCGCACGCGCTGCGGGTACCCGGTGCGCTGCACGTCGTAGACCGGGATGTCGAGGTCGCGCGCGAGCGCCGCGGCCGCGCGGTCGTCGGGGACCTTCCGGCGCGTCCACTCGCCGTCGGTCGCGACGAGCATGAGCGTCGTCGGCGTGACGTTGGTCCGCGGCTCGACGTAGGCCTCGACGCCGACGCGCGTCGTGACGAACTCACGCAGGTACGCGAGCGTCTCGGCGCGCGCCTCGCGGCCCACCGGCGCGTCCGTGGGCTGAGGTCGACGACGTGAGAACAGACCCATGCCGTGCAGCGTAGCGACGGCACCTGGACGTCCGCTGGACGAGCGCCGTGCGCCCCGCACACGCCGCGGGACGGAACATGGGACGACTGTCGCGGGACTCACACCCCGGGACGTGCTAGCCGGTTCGTCGCGACGGGGCCGGGATGACAAGATGGGGCGGCAGCCCATCCCGACCTGCGAGGAGTGCGCACGTGGCCGACAACGGCACCGCTTTCGACATCGTCGTCCTGGGCGGAGGTAGCGGCGGCTACGCGGCCGCGCTGCGCGCCGCCGAGCTCGGCAAGACCGTGGCCCTCGTCGAGGCCGACAAGGTGGGCGGCACGTGCCTCCACCGCGGGTGCATCCCGACCAAGGCCCTGCTGCACGCTGCCGAGCTCGCCGACAACGCCCGCGACGGCGCGCACTTCGGCGTGCACACGACGCTCGACCGCGTCGACATGGGCGGCGTGAACCAGTACAAGGACAACGTGATCGGCCGCCTCTACAAGGGGCTGCAGGGGCTGATCAAGTCCCGCAAGATCGAGGTCGTCGAGGGCTGGGGCAAGCTCACCGGACCGAACACCGTCCAGGTCGGCGACCGCACGATCACCGGTGAGCACATCGTGCTCGGCACCGGGTCGTACGCACGCTCGCTGCCCGGTCTGGAGATCGGCGGGCGGGTCATCACGTCCGACCAGGCGCTCACGCTCGACTGGATCCCGCGCTCGGCGATCATCCTCGGCGGCGGCGTCATCGGCTCGGAGTTCGCGAGCGTGTGGAAGTCGTTCGGCGTCGACGTCACGATCGTCGAGGCGCTCCCCCACCTCGTGCCCAACGAGGACGAGTCGATCTCCAAGGCGTTCGAGCGCGCGTTCCGCAAGCGCGGCATCGGCTTCAACCTGGGCGTGCGGTTCCAGGGCGTCACGCAGGACGACAACGGCGTGCACGTCACGCTCGAGGACGGCAAGACGTTCGACGCCGACCTCCTGCTCGTCGCCGTCGGCCGCGGGCCCAGCACGTCGGGCCTGGGCTACGAGGAGCAGGGCCTCACGCTCGACCGTGGCTTCGTCATCACGAACGAGCGCCTGCACACGGGCGTCGGGAACATCTACGCCGTCGGCGACATCGTCCCCGGCCTGCAGCTCGCGCACCGCGGGTTCCAGCAGGGCATCTTCGTCGCCGAGGAGATCGCGGGCCTCAACCCCCCGACGATCGACGAGTCCGGCATCCCGCGCGTCACGTACTCCGACCCCGAGGTCGGCTCGGTCGGCGTCACGGAGAAGCGCGCCAAGGAGCTGTACGGCGACGAGAACGTCGAGGTGCTCGAGTACAACCTCGGCGGCAACGGCAAGAGCCAGATCCTCGCGACGCAGGGCTTCATCAAGCTCGTCCGCAAGAAGGACGGGCCGGTCGTCGGCGTGCACATGATCGGTGCGCGCGTCGGCGAGCTCATCGGCGAGGGCCAGCTCATCGTCAACTGGGAGGCGTACCCCGAGGACGTGGCCCAGCTGGTCCACGCCCACCCCACGCAGAACGAGGCGCTCGGCGAGGCCTTCCTGGCGCTCGCCGGCAAGCCGCTGCACGCCCACAACTGACCTGGATCGAAGGAGACACGAGCGGTCATGTCCGAGAACGTGCAGCTTCCCGCGCTCGGTGAGTCGGTCACCGAGGGCACCGTCACCCGTTGGCTCAAGCAGGTCGGCGACCGAGTCGAGGTCGACGAGCCCCTGCTCGAGATCTCGACCGACAAGGTCGACACCGAGATCCCCTCGCCCGTCGCGGGCGTGCTCGAGAAGATCCTCGTCGAGGAGGACGAGACGGTCGAGGTCGGCGCGACCCTGGCCGTGATCGGCTCGGGCGAGGGCGGCGACTCCGCCGGGGACGCCCCCGAGCAGGAGCCCGCGCAGGCCGAGGCACCCGCGCAGCAGGCGCCCGCCGAGGAGCCCGCGGCCGAGCAGTCGGCCCAGCAGGCCCCCGAGCAGCACGAGGACGCCCCGGCCCCGGCCGAGTCCTCGGCGCCGTCCGGCGACGGCCAGGAGGTGACGCTGCCCGCGCTCGGCGAGTCCGTCACCGAGGGCACCGTCACGCGCTGGCTCAAGGCCGTGGGCGACCAGGTCGAGGTCGACGAGCCCCTGCTCGAGATCTCGACCGACAAGGTCGACACCGAGATCCCCTCGCCCGTCGCGGGCACGCTCCAGGAGATCAAGGTCGGCGAGGACGAGACCGTCGAGGTCGGCGCCGTGCTGGCGATCGTCGGCTCGGGCGCCGCGGCACCCGCCCCGCAGGCCGCTCCCGCCGCACCGGAGCAGCCGGCCGAGCAGAAGCCCGCGGAGCAGAAGCCCGCCGAGCCGAAGCCCGCCGAGCAGGCGTCGTCGCAGGCCGCCGGCTACGAGGCGCCCGCGCCCGAGGCCGAGTCCGCGCAGTCCTCCGCCGCCGCTCCGGCCGCGCAGGAGGCCGCGCGCCAGCAGCCCACGGCTGCTGCGGCACCGGCCGCGTCCGGCTCCTACCTCACGCCGCTGGTCCGCAAGCTCGCGGCCGAGAAGGGCGTCGACGTCAGCACGCTGACCGGCACCGGCGTGGGCGGACGCATCCGCAAGGAGGACGTCCTCGAGGCGGCCGCCAAGGCCGAGGAGGCCCGCAAGGCCGCCGAGGCGCCCGCCGCCGCGACCCCGGCCGCCGCCCCCGCGGCGTCGAAGCCCGCGGCACCGCCGGCCGTGTCGCCGCTGCGCGGCACGACCGAGAAGGCGAGCCGGCTGCGTCAGATCATCGCCGAGCGCATGGTCGAGGCCCTGCACACGCAGGCGCAGCTCACCACGGTCGTCGAGGTCGACGTCACGAGGATCGCGAAGCTCCGTGCGCGCGCCAAGGACGACTTCAAGGCACGCGAGGGCGTCAACCTCACGTTCCTGCCGTTCTTCGTCCAGGCCGCGGTCGAGGCCCTCAAGACGTACCCCAAGATCAACGGGGTGCTCGAGGACAAGACGATCACCTACCACGGCCAGGAGAACGTCGGCATCGCGGTCGACACCGAGCGCGGCCTGCTCGTGCCGGTCATCCGCGACGCGGGCGACCTCAACCTCGCCGGGATCGCCCGCAAGATCAACGACCTCGCGGGCCGCACGCGGTCCAACAAGGTCACGCCGGACGAGCTGTCGGGGGCGACCTTCACGGTCACGAACACCGGCTCGGGCGGTGCGATCATCGACACGCCGATCGTCCCCGGCGGCACGTCCGCGATCCTCGGCACGGGAACGATCGTCAAGCGCCCCGTGGTCGTCAAGGGCCCCGACGGCGAGGAGGTCATCGCCATCCGGTCGATGTGCTACCTGTGCCTGTCGTACGACCACCGGCTGGTCGACGGCGCGGACGCGTCGCGCTACCTCATGGCGGTCAAGAACCGCCTCGAGGAGGGCGCGTTCGAGTCCGAGGTCGGTCTCTGACACGACGCACCACCCCGCGAGGGCCGTCCACCGTCCGGTGGGCGGCCCTCGCCGCGTCGGGCCGTGGCCCGGCCGCTGCACGGCCGGGCCACGGCGTGCCCACAGCGACCGCCCGGCGTCGATGTCCCGCCCGCCGCGCCGAGCGGCGCGGCCGTCACTAGGGTGGCGGCATGCGCGTGCTGGTCGCCGGGTCGTCCGGTCTCGTCGGGACGGCACTCGTCCGTCACCTCCGTGAGTCGGGGCACGACGTCGTGCGCCTCGTGCGCCGGGACCCTCGGGGCGCCGACGAGGCAGGATGGGACCCCGCAGCCGGGCGTGTGGACGTCGGGGCGGTGCGGGCCGCCGACGCCGTGGTCGACCTCGCGGGCGTCAACGTCGCCTCCCGGCCGTTGACGGCCGCACGCAAGCGCGCCGTCGTGGACTCGCGCGTCCAGACCGCCGGTCTGCTGTCGCGCACGCTCGCCGACCTCGCGGGGGACGACGCGACGCGGTCGCCGCGCGTGCTGCTGCAGGCGTCGGGCATCGGGGCGTACGGCGACCGCGGCGACGCGCTGCTGGCGGAGTCCGAGCCGCTGGGCGACACGTTCTTCGCGGGCGTCGTGCGACGCTGGGAGGCCGCGACGGCCCCCGCGCAGGACGCCGACGTGCGCGTCGCTCTGCTGCGCACGGGCATCGTCCTGAGCCCGCACGGCGGTGCGGCCGCACCGCTGCTGCTCCCCCTGCGCGCCGGTGTCGCGACGCGTCTGGGCTCCGGGCGGCAGTTCTGGAGCTGGATCAGCCTGCTCGACGAGGTCCGGGCGATCGAGCACCTGCTGACGGCCGACGTGCACGGCCCGGCCAACCTCGTCGCGTCGGCCGACCGGCACGGTGACCTGCTCGCCGCGCTGCGGCGCGCGTGGGGCGCCCGGCTGACGGTCCCGGTGCCCGCACCCGTGCTGCGCCTGGCCCTGCGGGACTTCTCGTCCGAGGTGCTGGGCTCGGTGCGCGCCGACCCGGCCGTCCTGCGGGCCAGCGGGTTCGCCCCGCTGCACACGACGCCGCAGGACGTCGCGCGCTGGCTCAGGGCGTCGCGCCGCTCGGCTCCCTGACGTCGAGCACGCGCCAGCGCGCGTCCGCCCAGCGGAGCACGAGCTCGACGGTGCGCGACGGCGCCGCCGGGACGTCCGTGCGGTCGCCCGCGGGCGTGACGCGCGCGTGCGGCCCGACGACGGACGTCACCTCGACGGTCGTGTCCCCCTCGGGCGTGCGGCCCGTCACGGTCGTGTCCTCGACCTCGACGACGAGCCCCTCGCTGCGCGCGCCCGCGAGCGCCGCGAGCAGGTCGGCGTCCGCCGCCTGCGACGGTGAGCCCGCCACGGCCAGGTCCGCGAGGGTGGCGCCGTCGACCGTGGCGAGCGCCTCGGCGCGCCGGCGCGTGAGGACGGCGGCGGCGCCCGCGGGGTCCTCTCGGTCCCGCAGCGCCCGCTCGTCCGCGTCGTCCGGCGTCGGGTCCGCGTCCGCCACCCGGGCCGACGGGGACGAGGGCGAGGACGGGTGCGGTGCGGCGTCGGCCGCGGCGCCCCGGTCCACGAGAGCACGGACGCCCCACGCGCCGGCTCCCAGGAGCACGACCACGACGAGGCCGGCCACGGCACGGCGTGATCGCCGCACCCGACGGTCCCGGCGCGGACGTCGGGCGGGGGCCGGGTCCTCGCCGACCACGCGCGGCGCGGACGTGCGGCCGTGCGCGAGCGCGACCTGCGCACCGGCGAGGGCGTCGGCGTCGGGGACGATGACGGGCTCGGCGTCCGCGCACGCGAACGCCGTGTCCACGACGTCGGCCGCGCGGGCATCGGTGCGCAGGAGCCCCTCGAGCGCGTCGCGCAGCCGCACGGCGTCGTCGAGCCCCGCCGCGAGGTGTGCGTCGAGCGGAGGCATGAGGCCCAGCAGCGTCGCGAGCAGCCGGTGCACGTCACCGGTGGGGGTGCCGTCCCCGCGCAGCACACCCCGCAGGTCGACCAGCACGGGCACTCCCCCGGGCCGTACGACGACCCGGTCCGCGCCGACGGCTCCGTGGGCGAGCCCGACGCCGTGCAGCGCGTCGAGCGCCTGCGCGACGGGCACCGCGACCGTCACGACCTCGCCGTCGACCAGCGGCGTCCGGGCCGCGCGGACCGCGGCGAGCGTCGGGCCCGGCACGTGCTCGCACACCAGCGCGACGCGGCCGGGACCGAGCACCTCGACGGCGCGCACGCGCGCGAGGTGCGGGTGGTCGATCCCGGTCAGCGCGCCCGCGCGGGCGGCGAGCGCGGCGTCGGGCGGCACGTCGGCGACCTGCACCTCGAGCCACGGCCCGTCCGCGTCGTCGAGGGGGCGCGCGACCCACCACGCGCCGTCGGTGCCGACCGGGGACGCGACGCGCGCACCGTGCGCGTGCAGGAGCCGGGCGACGTCGTCGGGAGGCGGGACCGTGTGCACGGCGGCCATCCAACACGCGCCGCGGCGCGGCGCGTGCGCGTCGTCCACAGGCCCGTGCCGCGGCCGGCGGCGCGGGTCAGCCGAGGAGCTGCGGCACGCCGGTCTCCGCGGCGACGCGCGCGGCGTCCAGCACGCGCGCGGTCGCGACGGCGTCGGCCGGGTCGACGGGCACGGGGCCGCCGGCGCGCAGCCACGTCTGCACGGCACGATAGAGGTCCTCGTGGCCGCCGGCGGCGCGCGGCACCGGGGTGCGCTCGGCGCCCCGCACGAACCAGCCCTCGTGCGGGGGCTCCTGCCCGGCGTCGAGCGCGTCGTCGAGCACCGAGAACGGTGTCGGCTCGCCCTCGTAGCTCGTCACGAGGTAGGCGCCGCGCTCGCCCAGCACGCGCGTGCGCGGCCCCGGCGCCCCGACGAGGCCCCCCGCCCACAGGTGCGACACGACGTGGTGCCCGTCGACGTCGGGCGCGTGCTCGAGCGCCAGGAAGACGTCGTCGAGCGCGGGCGTCGTCAGCGCGCGCAGCTCGGCGTGCACGCGCCGCACGGGGCCGAACAGCTGCACCGCGGAGTCCACGAGGTGCGCGCCCAGGTCGAGCAGCAGGCCGCCGGCGACGGCGTCCTGCTCCTTCCAGCGGTGCTGCGGCTGCGGCCGGAACCTCTCCCAGCGGCGCTCGAAGCGGTGGACGCGTCCCAGCACACCGGCGTCGAGCAGGCCGCGCAGCGTGAGCTGCTCGGGGTCCCAGCGACGGTTCTGGAACACGGTGAGCCGGCCGCCGCGCTCCTGCGCGAGCCGCTCGAGGGCCGCGGCCTGCACGCGCGTCGTGGCCAGCGGCTTGTCCACCAGCACCGGCACGTCGGCCTCCAGCGCGGCACGCACGTGCTCGGCGTGGTCGCCGGTCGGGCTCGCGACGACGACGAGGTCGAGGTCGTCGCGCAGCGCCAGCAGCGCGTCGACGTCGGGCACGACGTGCGCCCCGGGCCAGTCCTGCGCGACCTGCTCGGCCCGGTTCCGCGTCACGACGGCGACGACCTGCTGCCCCGTGGCCCGTGCGAGGCGGGCGTGGATGCCCCGCCCCGCTCCGCCGTACCCGACCAGTCCGATGCGCAGGGGCTCCATGCCCGCCACTCTACGAGCGGCGCGCCGGCGCGTCCGCGGCGGCGTGCGTCCCGTGCTCGGGACGCCGCGCGAGCGCCGACGGCCACCACGTGCGCGCGCCGAGGTCGTGCACGAGCCCGGGGACCAGCAGGCTGCGCACGACGAACGTGTCGAGCAGCACGCCGAACGCGACGATGAACGCGAGCTGCGCCATGAACAGCAGCGGGATGACCGACAGCGCCGCGAACGTCGTGGCCAGCACGAGGCCGGCGGACGTGATGACGCCGCCGGTGACCGCGAGCCCCCGCACGACGCCGGCCCGCGTGCCGACGGCGGCCGACTCCTCCCGGACCCGGGTCATGAGGAAGATCGAGTAGTCGACGCCGAGCGCCACGAGGAACACGAAGCCGTACAGCGGGACCACGGGGTCGGCGGACGGCAGGTCCAGGACGTGGTCGAACACGATCGCCGAGACGCCGATGGCCGCCGCGAACGACAGCACGTTGGCGCCCATGAGCAGCAGCCCGGCGACCACCGAGCGCAGCAGGAGCATGAGGATCAGCAGGATGACCGTGAGCACGACCGGCACGATCACGCGCAGGTCACGCGCACCGGCGACCTGGGTGTCGAGCGTCTGCGCCGCGGGACCGCCGACGAGCGCGTCGGGTGCGACGGCGACCACCGCGTCGCGCAGGTCGGCGACGGTGTCGACCGCCTCCTGGCTGTCGGACGGCGCCTGCGTCGCGACGTCGACGCGCACGCGGCCGTCGACGACGACGGGCTCGGCCGGCGGCGCGCCCCCGGCGGCTCCTCCCGGCGCCCCGGTCGCGCCCGTGTACGGGGTGGCGGACGCGACGCCCTCGACGTCCGTCGCGGCGGCGACCACGGCGTCGAGCTCGTCCTGCGCGACGATCACGACCGCGGGCTGCACGGCGCCGGCCGGGAAGTGCTCGGCCAGCACCTTCTCGCCCGCGACCGAGTCGACCGGCGTGAGGAACACGTCGGTCTGGCTCGTGCCCGACGCGCGGAACGTCGGCACGAACGCGGCGGCGACGAGCAGCACCGCGGCGCTCACGAGCCACACGGGTCGGGCACGGCGGGCCACGAACCGCGCCCAGCGCGCCCAGATCCCGCTGCCCTCGGACGGGTCGGCCGCGGCGGGCGGCAGCGCGGCGGCGTGCTCGCCGTGCGTCGCCGCGGCGGGGGCCGGCGTCGTGACGGGGCGCGGCGCGCGCGGCCAGAACAGCGCGCGCGAGCGCCGGCCCGCGACGAGCAGCACCGCCGGCAGGAAGGTCAGGGCGGCGAGCAGCGCGGCGGCGATCCCGATCGCGGCGACCGGCCCGAGGCTGCGGTTCGACGCGAGGTCGGACAGCAGGAGGCACAGCAGACCGGCGACGACCGTCCCGGCGCTCGCGGCGACGGGCTCGAGCGTCTGGCGCCAGGCGACGCGCATCGCGTCGGCGGGGTGCTCGGCGTGCCGCAGCTCCTCGCGGTAGCGCGCGACGAGCAGCAGCGAGTAGTCGACCGCGGCCCCGACCACGAGGATCGACAGGATCCCCTGGGCCTGGCCGTTGAGCACGAGGATCCCGGCGTCGGCGAGCTCGTAGACCACGAGCCCGGCGAGCGCGAGCGCGAAGACGGCCGTGAGGATGACGACGAACGGCAGGAACGGCGAGCGGTAGACGACCACGAGGATGAGCAGCACAGCGCCGAGCGCGACGAGCAGCAGCAGGCCGTCGATGCCGGCGAACGCGGTGCCGAGGTCCGAGACGAAGCCCGCCGGGCCGGTCACCCACGCGTGCAGCCCGAGCGTCCCCGCCTGCGTGGGCGTGGCGCCGAGGTCGTCGGCGAGCGCGGTGCGCAGGTCCGCGACGAGCAGCTTCGTGAGCGACTCGTCGTCGACGAGCCGCTCGGCCGCCGTCGCGTCGAGGGGCACGGGGACGAGGATCGCGGCGCCGTCCTGGGACGGGACCGCCACGACGTCCCCCGTCAGCCGGTCGCCCCACGTACCGCCGTCGAACGGCAGGGTCGGCACGTCGGCGGCGAACCGGGCGACGGCCTGCACCTGCTGGTCGGTGACCTTCTGGCCGTCCGCCGGGGCGAGGACGACGAGCGCGGGTAGGGTCTGCGTGTCGACGAAGTCGCGGGCGGCCTCGGCCGCCCGCGTGGACTGCGCCGACGACGGCAGGAACGCCGCCGAGTCGTTCGTCTGGACCTGCGAGAGGCGCCCCTGGGCCATGCCGCCCACGGAGCCGAGACCGAGCCAGAAGACGAGCACGACGGCCACGGCGACAGCGCGCGCCACAGGATTCCTCAGCATGCTGAGCATCATGGCGTCGCGCGGACGCCTCGGCAACCCGGAGGACGAGTGAGCACGCAGCAGTCGCGGGGCAGGCCCGACCACTGGCCGGTCGGACGCCTGCTGTCGACGGCCGCGCGCCGCGTCGAGCGGGCCTGGGACGCGCACCTCGCGTCCTGGGAGCTCAACCACGCGAGCCTGCCCGTCCTCGTGCACGTCTCGATGACGCCGCTGTCGCAGCGCGAGCTCGCCGACGCGTGCGGCGTCACCGAGCAGACCATGAGCCGCGTCGTCGCCCGGCTCGAGCGCACGGGGTACGTCACGCGCCGCCGGCACGACGAGGACCGCCGCCGCCACGTCATCGCGATCACGCCCGACGGTGCGCGGGCGCTGGCCGCGTGCGCCGACCCCGGCCCCGCGCAGGAGCAGGTGCTCGGTCACCTGTCCCCCGAGCGACGGGCGCTGCTCGACGACCTGCTGCGCGAGGTGGTCCGGCCCGAGGACCTCACGCCCGAGCCGGTCACGACGGCGGCGCACGGCGGACCGACCTCGACGGACGAGGGCTTAGCCTGACGTCCATGCGCGTCGAACCGCTCGACCTCGGCACCCGGCTGCAGCCGTACGTGCCCACGTGGGACCTGCAGCGCGAGGTGCACGCCGCCGTCGCCGCGGGCGAGCGCGAGGACACGCTCCTGCTGGTCGAGCACGAGCCGGTCTACACGGCGGGCAAGCGCACCGCGCGCTCGGACCGCCCGGTCGACGGCACGCCCGTCGTCGACGTGGACCGCGGCGGCCGCATCACCTGGCACGGCCCCGGCCAGCTCGTCGGCTACCCGATCGTGCGGCTCGGCGAGCCCGTCGACGTCGTGCGGTACGTCCGCGCGCTGGAGGAGGCGCTGATCCGCACGTGCGCCGACGTCGGCGTCGCGACCGTGCGCGTCGACGGGCGCAGCGGCGTGTGGCTCCCCGCGGACCCGCCCGGCACCTCCCCCGTGCCGCGCCGCGAGCGCAAGGTCGCCGCGATCGGCGTGCGCGTCGCGCGGGGCGTCACGATGCACGGTTTCGCGCTCAACTGCACGGCCTCGCTCGACTGGTACTCGCGCATCGTGCCGTGCGGCATCGACGACGCCGACGTGACCACGCTGAGCGCCGAGGCGGGCCGCGAGGTCACGATCGCCGAGGTCACCCCGCTCGTCGTCGGCCACCTGCAGGACGCGCTCGCACCCCTGCTCGCCGCGAGCGCGGGCGCCCCGGCCTGAGCAGACGCGTCGGCCGGACGCGCCCCGGGCCCGCGGCGGCGCGCGGGGTCAGGCCGTGCGCAGCTCGCGCGCGACGCCCTCGGCCCACGTCCGCACCGCGTCGAGGTCGCGGAAGTCGCCGGGGTCGGCCCGGGTGAGCGCCACGAGCGCACGCTCGGAGATGTTCAGCCCGTCGCGGTCGAGCCGCCCGGCGAACACCGCGACGTCGCGCGCGCCCACCGCCTCGGCCACGGCCGTGACGTCGTCCGGCACCGTCGCCGGCACGGGCGGGTCGCCCACGGGGCCGGACCAGAACAGCCACACCGGACGCTCGCGCAGCTGACCGCCCTGCCGGTCCACGAGGTCGCGCAGGCCCAGCGCGAGCCGCCCGACGTACACCGACGACCCGAGCACCGCGGCGTCGTACCGCTCGACGTGCTCGACGTCGTCCGGCTCGAGCTCGTCGACCTCGTGCCCCGCCGACCTCAGGACCTCGGCGACCACGTCGCCCATCTCGCGCGTCGCACCGTGCCGCGACGCGACCGTCACCAGGACGTGCACCGTGCCACCTCCTCGCCTCGGCCGGTCGCTCGGCGACCACGGACCCCCCGCGGGTCGCGGACCGGTTGGCCCCAGCGTCCCGTCCGGTCAGCGCGGACGCCCGGGACGGAGGTCCCCGTCACACCCCGCGCGCAGGGCCGGGCCACGGGCCGCGGGTTAGTCTGGCCGCGTGACGATCGCACCCGAGGGACGCCGCATGCTCCGGGTGGAGGCCCGCAACGCCGCCACTCCGATCGAGAAGAAGCCCGAGTGGATCCGCACGCGCGCGACCACCGGCCCCGAGTACAGCGAGCTCAAGGGCCTCGTGCGCCGCGAGGGTCTGCACACGGTGTGCGAGGAGGCGGGCTGCCCCAACATCTTCGAGTGCTGGGAGGACCGCGAGGCGACGTTCCTCATCGGCGGCGACCAGTGCACGCGGCGGTGCGACTTCTGCCAGATCGACACCGGTAAGCCGGCCGACTTCGACGCCGACGAGCCGCGCCGCGTGGCCGAGTCGGTGCAGGCGATGGGCCTGAAGTACTCGACCGTCACGGGCGTCGCGCGCGACGACCTGGCCGACGGCGGCGCGTGGCTCTACGCCGAGACCGTGCGCCAGATCCACGCGCTCAACCCCGGGACCGGCGTCGAGCTGCTGATCCCCGACTTCAACGCCGTGCCCGAGCTGCTGGACGTCGTCAACGAGTCCCGGCCCGAGGTGCTCGCGCACAACCTCGAGACCGTGCCGCGCATCTTCAAGCAGATCCGCCCCGGCTTCCGGTACGAGCGGTCGCTGTCGGTGATCACGCGGGCACGCGAGGCCGGGCTGGTGACCAAGTCCAACCTGATCCTCGGCATGGGCGAGACGACGCAGGAGGCGGCCGACGCGCTGCGCGACCTGCACGAGGCGGGCTGCGACCTGGTGACCATCACGCAGTACCTGCGCCCGTCGGTCCGCCACCACCCCGTCGACCGCTGGGTGCGGCCCGAGGAGTTCGTCGAGCTGTCGGCCGAGGCCGAGCGGCTCGGCTTCCTCGGCGTCATGGCCGGCCCTCTGGTCCGCTCCTCGTACCGTGCGGGACGCCTGTGGGGGCAGGCGATGCGTCGCCGCGGCCTGCCGATCCCGGACGCGCTCGCGCACCTCGGCGAGCCGACCACGGCACGCCAGGAGGCGTCGTCGCTGCTCGCTCGCTCCAGCGCGGTCTGACCTGCGACGCCCGGTAGACTCCCGGGCCATGGCACGCGAGCGATCCACCTCCCCCGACGCCCCCGCCAAGGGCGGCAAGGTCAAGAAGACCCGGTGGTACCACCAGGTCTGGCAGGCCTACCAGGTCACCCGGCAGACCGACCCGGCGGTCACCTGGATCATCCTCGCGATCTTCTTCGGCGTGATCGCGCTCGGCGTGACCATCGGCCTGCTCACGGGCCACGTGGTCTACCTGCTCGTCATCAGCGTGCCGTTCGCGCTCCTGGGGGCGATGTTCGTGCTCGCACGTCGCGCCGAGACCGCCGCGTACAGCCGCATCGACGGTCAGCCGGGTGCCTCGTTGGCCGCGCTGAGCACGCTGCGCCGCGGCTGGACGTTCACGCAGGAGCCCGTCGCGGCAGACCCGCGCACGCAGGACCTCGTGTTCCGTGGTGTCGGGCGCCCGGGCGTCGTGCTCATCGGCGAGGGCCCGGCGCACCGCATCGGCAAGCTGCTGGAGTCCGAGCGCAAGCGCACCGCTCGCGTGGTGTCCGGCGCCCCGATCCACCTGATCCAGGTGGGTGACGGCGAGGGCCAGGTCCCGCTGCGCAAGCTCCCCCGCGCGGTCACGAAGCTCAAGGGCAACCTCACCAAGGCCGAGGTGGGCGAGGTGCTGCGCCGCGTGACGTCGCTCGGCGCGGTCAAGCTGCCGGTGCCCAAGGGCATCGACCCGATGCGTGCGCGTCCCGACCGCAAGGGCATGCGCGGCCGCTGACCCGCGTGCCGTCCGCCGCCACCGGCTGACCAGCGCTACCGGCAGAGCAGCACTACCGGCGGACCAGCACCGTGCCCGCGGCGCGGTCGTGCAGGCCTCGCCCGTCGCCGTCCCACACGACCGCCGGGATGACCAGGCACACGAGCACGGTCCGGATCGCCGCCGGGACGATCCCCGGCGGGCCGTCCACGGGTGCCGGGGCGGCCCGCAGGGACGTCTGCGCGAGCCGGCGGACCCGGAGCCCCAGCAGGCGGTGACCGAGCGTGTGACCGAGCGTCGCGACCAGCACGAGGTTCTCGACGGCGAACACCGCGAGCGTCGCGAGCTCGTGCCCACGGAACAGGAACAGGCCGTCGTCGCGGACGGGGACCAGCACGGCCGAGACCGCGAGGCACGCGACCCAGTCGACGCCCAGAGCGGCGAGCCGACGGCCGAGCCGCGCCAGCGAGCCGCTGCCCTCCTCGGGCAGCCCGAGGCGGCCGCCCCGGGCCCCGTCACCTCCGGGTCCGCCCTCGAGCCACGAGCCCACGGAGTCACGCGTCGCCATGCCTGCAGCCTACGTGCGGCGTGCGCGTCACCCGGCCGGTGGGCGAGACGCAGGATCGTTACACGGGGCGGCGGCGCGTAACCTGCCGGAAACAACGAGGCCATGACGGGGAAACCCCCCGCTCCTAGCCTCGTCAGCGCCCGGGTCGACCGGGCACCATCGACCGAGGAGCAGCGGATGTTCACGAAGCCAGAGGAAGTCCTGGCGTTCATCAAGAGCGAGGACGTCAAGTTCGTCGACGTGCGGTTCTGCGACCTGCCGGGTGTGATGCAGCACTTCAACGTGCCGGCCGCCTCGCTCGACGCGGACTTCTTCACGGACGGCCAGATGTTCGACGGCTCGTCGATCCGCGGCTTCCAGGCCATCCACGAGTCGGACATGAAGCTCGTGCCCGACGTCACGACGGCGTACGTCGACCCCTTCCGCGTCGAGAAGACGCTGAACATCAACTTCCACATCGTCGACCCGTACACCGACGAGCCCTACAGCCGCGACCCGCGCCAGGTCGCCGCCAAGGCCGAGGCGTACCTGAAGTCGACCGGCATCGCGGACACCGCGTTCTTCGCGCCCGAGGCCGAGTTCTACATCTTCGACGACATCCGCTTCGAGACGAAGCAGAACGCGTCGTACTACTACATCGACTCCGTCGAGGCCGCGTGGAACACGGGCCGCGAGGAGGAGGGTGGCAACCTGGGGCACAAGACGCCCTACAAGGGTGGCTACTTCCCCGTCCCGCCGGTCGACCACTTCGCCGACCTGCGCGACCAGATCTCGCTGCAGCTCGACGCCCTCGGCCTGCAGGTCGAGCGCGCGCACCACGAGGTCGGCACGGCCGGCCAGGCGGAGATCAACTACCGCTTCGACACGCTCGCCAAGTCGGCCGACAAGGTCCAGCTGTTCAAGTACGTCGTGAAGAACGTCGCGCACGAGAACGGCCGCACGGCGACCTTCATGCCGAAGCCGCTCTTCGGCGACAACGGCTCGGGCATGCACGTGCACCAGTCGCTGTGGAAGGACGGCGAGCCGCTGTTCTTCGACGAGAAGGGCTACGGCGGCCTGTCGGACATCGCCCGCTGGTACATCGGCGGCCTGCTCAAGCACGCGCCGTCGCTGCTCGCGTTCACCAACCCGACGGTGAACTCGTACCACCGCCTGGTGCCGGGCTTCGAGGCGCCGGTCAACCTGGTCTACTCGGCCCGCAACCGCTCGGCGTGCATCCGCATCCCCGTGACGGGCTCGAACCCGAAGGCCAAGCGCGTCGAGTTCCGCGTGCCGGACCCGTCGTCGAACCCGTACCTGGCGTTCGCTGCCATGCTCATGGCCGGCCTCGACGGCATCCAGAACCGCATCGAGCCGCCGGAGCCGGTCGACAAGGACCTGTACGAGCTGCCCCCCGAGGAGCACGCGCTCATCCAGCAGGTCCCGGGCTCGCTCGCCGAGGTCCTCGACAACCTCGAGGCGGACCACGACTGGCTCACGGCCGGCAACGTCTTCACGCCGGACCTCATCCAGACGTGGATCGACTACAAGCGCTCCGCCGAGGTCGACCCGATCCGGCTGCGCCCGCACCCGCACGAGTTCGAGCTGTACTACGACGTCTGATCGTCAGGTGTCACGGCTGCTCCCGTGAGCGCCTGACCTGCAGGAAAGCACCCCCGTCGCCCTCGAGGCGGCGGGGGTGCTCCGCTGTCGCGGGCGATCGCAGGGCGCACCCGAGCGGGGCGGCGACGAGGTGGTCCCGTCGCCGCCCCGCTGCGGAGGCTGCCCGCTCAGGCGCCGGTGATCCGGTCCAGGTCCTTGACGACGCGGCCGGACTGCCACACCGCGCGCACCTCCCGCGGGTCCGCGAGCGCATGGACGGCGGTCAACGGGTCGGCGCGCGTCAGGACGAGGTCGGCGAGCTTGCCGGTGGTGACCGAGCCGAGGTGCTCCTGCAGGCCCATCGTGCGCGCCCCGACGAGCGTGCCCGCACGGACGGCGGCGAGCGGGGTCATGCCGACGTCGACGAGGTGACCGAGCTCGGCGAGGTTCCTGCCGTGCGGCACGACACCGGCGTCGGTGCCCGTCGCGATCGTGACCCCGGCCTCGACCGCGCGCGCGACGGCGCGCAGGCCCGTGTCGCGCCACCAGCGCTTGCGGTCGATCTTCTCCTGCGACGCGCGGGCGGGGTCGGGCAGGCTCGTGAGCGCGGACAGCGTGGGGACCAGGACCGTGGCGCGATCGAGCATCTCCTCGATCAGCTCGTCGGTCAGGCCGTAGCCGTGCTCGATGCTGGCGGCGCCGCCGCGCAGCGCCTCCCGGATGCCCTGCTCGCTCTGCGCGTGCGCGGTGACCGGCTGCGAGCGGCGGCGGCGCATCTCGGCGACGATCAGCGCGACGTGCTCGGCGGGGACGCCGAGCTCGGTGGGGTCGTCGCCGGGGGTGCTCAGGCCGCCGGACGTGCAGACCTTGATGACGTCGGCGCCGATGCGGTCGAGCCGCCGGACCGCGCGCACGACCTCGTCGGCGGTGTCGACGACGCACCAGCCGGGCGTCGTGGCGCGCTGCGCGTACACCGGCAGCGACCCGTTCGGGGCGACGGGGTCGCCGTGACCGCCCGTGGGCGACAGCAGCGCGACGGCCAGGTGCAGCCGCGGACCGGTGATGTGCCCCGCGGCGACGGCGTTGCGGAAGCCGGGCGTCAGGCCGCTGAGGTCGCGCGCGGTCGTGACGCCGGCCGCGAGCGTGCGGGCCAGCGTGCGTGCCGTGCTGAAGGCCTCCTCCTCGGGGAACCACCCGGCGCGCACGTCCGGGCCGACGTCGTCGGGCATCGCGGCGTGCACGTGCAGGTCGACGAAACCCGGCAGGACGTGCAGCCCCCTGGCGTCCACGACGGTGGCCGGCGTCGCCCGGCCGTTGCCGACGGCGTCGGCCTCGGTGTCCGCCCCGGTGTCGGGCCGTCGCGGTCCGACGTACCCGATGCGGTCGTCCACGACCTCGACCTCGGCGTCCGGCAGCGCGGGCGCCCCGGTGCCGTCGACGAGCGTCGCCCCGACGATGCGGGTGCGTCCCGTCCCCGACGGCGTGCGAGGCAGGCGGGCGCTCACGCGGCCGCGCCGCGCGGCGTGCGCTCGACGTCCAGAGAGAACCCCGGGGAGCCGGGGTCGGCCGCGAGCAGCGCCCGGGTGTACCAGTGCTGCGGGTGCGCGAAGATCTCCCCGACCGGGCCCCGCTCCACGACGGCGCCGCCGTAGAGCACGACCACCTCGTCGCTGACGCGCTGCACGACCGCGAGATTGTGCGAGATGAACATCATCGTCAGGCCGAGCGACTGCTTGATGCCCGCGAGCAGCTCGAGGATCTGCGCCTGCACCGAGACGTCGAGGGCCGACGTGATCTCGTCGGCGATCACGAGGGACGGCTCGACGATCAGGCCCCGCGCGATCGCGATCCGCTGCCGCTGGCCGCCCGAGAACTCGTGCGGGTACCGGTGCATGACGTCGGCGGGCAGGCCCACGCGCTCGAGCCACGTGGCGATGAGGTCGCGGTGCCGGCCGACGCGCGCCCGCGCCGGGTCGACGGCCTCGGCGAGGGTCTGACCGATGGTCTGCCGGGGCGACAGCGAGGAGAACGGGTCCTGCGGGATCATCTGGACGCGCCGCCGGTACGCGGCGAGCTCGCGACGGCCCGCCTGCGCGACGTCGATGCCGTCGACCCACACCTGCCCCGCGGACGGCTGGTGCAGGCCGACCATCGTCTTGGCGAGCGTCGACTTGCCCGACCCGGACTCCCCCACCACGCCGACCGTGCGCCCGCGGTCCAGCGCGAGCGACACGTCCCGCAGCACGTGCGCCGACCCGAAGCGCACGTCCAGCCCCTCCACGTTCACGATGGTGTCGCTCATCGGGCGGCCTCCTCGGCGTCGGGTGCCACCGGCACGACGACCGACGGCGTCGCGGCCAGCAGCCGGCGGGTGTAGGGGTGGCTGACGGCGTCGACGGTGAGCTGCCCGGGCGACGTGACCTCCTCGACGACCTGACCGTCCTTCATCACCAGGACCCGGTCGCAGAGCCGTCGCACCACGCCGATGTCGTGGGAGATGACGAGCACGGCGGTGCCGGCCTCGGCGTTCATCCGGCGGATGATCGACAGCACCTCGCGCTGCACGGTGACGTCGAGCGCGGTGGTCGGCTCGTCGGCGACGAGCAGGTCCGGCTCGGTGCTCATCGCGGAGGCGATCATGGCGCGCTGCTTCATGCCGCCCGACAGCTCGTGCGGGAGCTGCCGCAGGTGCCCCTGCGGGTCGGGCAGCACGACGCTGCGGAACCCGGCGGCGACGCGCTCGCGCGCCACCCGGCGCGACAGGCCGCGGTGGACGGTGAGCACGTCGGTGAGCTGTGCGCCCAGCGTGAGGGCGGGGTTCAGCGACGTGCCCGGGTCCTGGTAGACCAGGCCGATCCGGGTCGCGAGCTCGGCCGGCGAGACCGTGCCGAGCAGGTCCGTGCCGGCGAGCTCGAGCCGCGCGGCCGTGGCCGTGAGTCCCTCGGGGAGCAGGCGCGAGACGACCGAGGCGGTCAGCGACTTGCCCGAGCCGGACTCCCCCACGATCCCGAGGATCTCCCCGCGGTCGAGGTGGAACGACACGTCGCGCACGAGCTCGCGCCCGGTGCGGGTGTGCGTCACGGTGACGTGCTCCACGGTGAGCAGCCGGCGCGGGTCCGCCGGAGCGGCCGCAGCCGTGCCCGTGTCTGCGCCTGCCGCACGTCGCAGCCGCGCCCGCGTGCCGATCGAGCGGGGGTTGGCGGCAGCGGCCAGGCCGTCGCCGACGAACAGCGCCGCGAGCGAGGTGAACACGAGGGCGCACGCGGGCCCGACGACGAGGACGGGGTTGGTGCCGAGCTTCCCGAGCGCGTCCTGCAGCAGGGTGCCGAGGTCGAAGGACGGGTTCTGCGACCCGAGGCCGACGAACGACAGGCCCGAGATCTCCACGAGCGCACCCGCGAGGGTCTGCGTCAGCAGGATGAGCATCGGCTCGGCCATGTTCGGCAGGATGTGCCGCGTCGCGAGCCGGAGCGGCGGCACGCCCACGAGGCGCGCGGTCGCCACGAAGTCGCGCTGCGAGAGCCCCGCCGCGAGGTTGGCGGTGAGCCGCGCGAACCCGGCGACGTTGGCGAGGCCGATCGCGACGACCACCGTGGTCGCGCTCTGCCCGAGGATCGCGGCGATCATGATCGCGACCAGGAGTGTCGGGTACGACACCGCGAACTCGATCGCCCGCAGGCCGAGCTCGCGCACGCGCCGCGGCGCGAGCCACACCCCGACGCCGATCGCGACGCCTGCGACGCCCGCGATCACGGTCGCGGCGAGCGCCATGACGACGGTGAGCCGCGTGGCCACGAGCGTGCGGGCGAGCATGTCGCGCCCCAGGGTGTCCGTGCCGAGCAGGTGGCCGGGCACGCTCCCGAGCCCGGCGTCGGGGCTGAGCGCGGTCGCACGCTCCGTCAGCACGAACGGTGCGACCACAGCGACGAGCAGGACGACCCCGGACATCACCAGCCCGACGACCAGCGTCCCGTTCCAGGCGAACCGTCGTGCGCGGTCGGGCGCGGCCGTCACCGCGACGGGGGACGCCGCCAGCGCCTCAGTCATTCCTGCCTCCCAGGGTGCGGGGGTCGACGAGGCCGAGCACGACGTCGATCACGAGCGTGATGAGGATGGACACCGTGCCGATCACGAAGACGGCGGCCTGGATCACCGGGTAGTCCTTGTCGACGGCGATGGCCTGGATGACGGTGCTGCCGAGGCCCGGCCACGCGAACACGGTCTCGACGATGAGCGCCGACCCGAGCATCGAGGTGAGGATGATCCCGGACAGCGTCAGCGTCGTCGTGAGCAGGTTCGGCAGCAGGTGCTTGGCGTACGTGCGGACCGGCGGCAGGCGCCAGCCCCGGGCGGTGCGCATGTAGTCCAGCTCCTGCGCGACGGCGGCCTCGCGGCGCACGATGCGGGCGACGGACGACGTGCCGCCGATCGACAGCGCCACGACCGGCAGGATCGCCGACTCGACCGGCCCGTAGGCGAGCGTGTAGGCCGGTGGAAGGACCGTGAGCCACACCGCGAAGACCAGCACGAGCAGCGTCGCCTGCAGGTACGACGGGACGGCCTGCATGACGCCGGTCACCGCGTTGAAGACGCGGTCGAGCCAGCGGTTGCGGTCGCCCCGGGTCGCGATGCCCACGACGACGCCGACGCTCGACCCGACGACCAGGACGATCGTCACGGCCGCCGCGGCGATCGACAACGTGTAGGGCAGGGCCGTGAGCACGATCGTCGTGGCCGGCAGGCCGTAGCGGAACGACGTGCCGAAGTCGCCGTGCAGCACCCCGGAGACGTACCCGCCGAGCTGCGTCGTGAGCGGCTGGTCCAGCCCGAGCTGCTGCCGGACCTGCTCGACCTGGGCGAGCGTCGCGTTCTCCCCGGCGATGGCGGTGGCCGGGTCGCCCGGGATGAGCTGGACGATGAAGAACGTCAGCAGCACGAGCAGCCCGACGTTGACCACGACGCCGAGCAGGCGGCGGACGAGGAAGCGCCGCCACAGGGTGGCGCGCGACCCGGCGCGGTGACCGCCGGTCGTGGCGGGCGCACCGGTGCCGGCGGTGGGGTCGCTCGCGGTGAGCGTGGTGGTCATGCGCGTGCTCCTCGGGGGACGGGGACGCCGGGCGCGGCGCCCTCCGGCGGGTCGCAGGACGACCTGCCGGAGGGGGCCGAGGGTCAGGAGGTCAGGCGCAGCGCGGTCACGTCCCAGTAGCCAGAGAACGTGGTGGCCCGCACGCCCTCACGGGCAACGATGTAGTGCGTGCTGGTGGCGAGCGGCGCGACGTCCACGCGCTCGAGCACCGTGCGCTGCGCGGCGAGGAGGTTCGTGCACTGCTCGTCGGGGTCCGAGCTGGCCAGCGCCGCCGCCAGGAACGCCTCACCCTCGGGGTTGTCCGAGCTCGTGTAGTTCGAGCCGCCCTCGGTGAAGGACGGACCGATCTTGGTGAGCAGCGCCTGGTGCACCAGGCCGGAGGAGTTCGCCTCGCCACGGATCGTGAGGTCCCACGTCGTGGGCTCGGTGCGCAGCTGCTTGGCCCACTCCGACGCGTCGAGCGAGGTCACCTGCACCGTGGCACCCGCGGCGGAGAGGGCCTCGGTCACGTAGTCCACCGCGGGCGCCCAGTTGGTCATGGTGAGCAGCCGGACGGTCGTGCCGGCCAGGGTCGTCGCCGCGGCCGTCGGGTCGTACTCCTGCAGCAGGGACTCGTCGTCCGAGACGCACGCGAAGCCGGAGTCGGTGACCGAGGTCATGAGGTTGCCGAGCCCGTCGAGCGCGGCGGCGTTGAACGCCTGCGCCGAGACGGCCTGCGCGACGGCGGCGCGCAGGTCGCGGTCGGTGGCGAAGACAGAGGACGGGTCCTCGTTGAACAGCAGCGTGTTGGCGGTCGCGTTGTCGGTGACGTAGGAGAACGCGTCGTCGTCGACGAACCGCGTGGCATTCGCGTCGTAGAACCGGGCGACGTCGAGCCCGCCGGACGCGAGGAGGTTGGCACTGGTGTTGGAGTCCGACTCGACCGTGATGTTGATGGTCGTCGCCGGGGTGCCCTCGAGGCCCTCCCACGCCGGCCAGGCGTCGTAATCATCGCGCAGCGTGTAGGTCGCACTGACGCCAGCCGAGTACGCGGTGAGCGTGTACGGGCCCGAGAAGGCGCCGTCGACGGCCCCCGCGGCGAGTCCCTCGGGGTCCGCGAGGCCCGCCGGGCAGATGACCCCGGTGCCCTCGAGCGTCACACCGCCGAGCAGCTGCGAGTAGGGCTCGCTCAGGTCGACCCGCAGCGTGCCCGCCTGCTCGTCGACCGTGAACGTCGGGGTGCCGGGGCCGAAGGCGAGCCCCGACCAGTTCTTGGCACCTGCGGCCTCCGACGTGGTCAGGTAGGTCAGGGAGTCGGCGACCACCTGCGCCGTGATCGGGGTGCCGTCGGAGCAGGTCGCGTCGTCGCGGATCGTGAACACGTACGCCGAGGCGGACTCCGCCTGCCAGTCGGTCGCGAGCCCGCCGACGTACCCGCCGTCGTCGCCCTTGCGGAGCAGGGTGTCGAAGCCGAGCCGGGCCGCGGTGTAGTCGGGCGAGCTCGCGGTCGTCGCGGGGTCGAAGTTGGACGGCGCGTACCAGAGCACCGTGTTGATCGTGTCGCGCGCGGCGGCACCGGTCGCGCCACCGCTCTGCGCCGGGCCGCCGGACGAGCACGCGGTGAGCGCGACACCGACCGCGGCCACGAGCGAGAGGGCGGCGAGGGACTTCCTGGCCATGGTTGCTCCAACGAGGGGGAGGGACGAGGGAGTCGACCGTCCGCGGCGACTGCCCACCGCCCAGACCACCAACATGTATCCAATCTACCGATCGATGTGTCGGCGGGGCATCGCGCGTGTTTCCGCCGTGTGACGACCCCCCGGTGCGCCGTGAAGACGCATGTGAAACGCGCCACGCCACGGCCGACCGACGTGCGCGACAATGCCCCGACCCGGCCCGTCGCATGCCGCACCGGATCCCGATGGGCTAGATTGGATCCATTCTGGAGCAGACCACGAAGCCGGAGGGCGACAGCCGATGATCATCGACGCGTACAACACGACCCAGGACGTCCGCGGGCGCAGCGACTACCTGACCGGCGTGCGCCCCGGTCAGCCCGCTCCCCCGTACACGCCGTTCGACCCGGCCCGGATCATCGGCCGCATGGACGCGGCAGGGGTCGACCGGGCGATGGTCTGCTCGCTCGCGCAGCGCATCGAGAACGACTTCCTCGCCGACCTCGTCGCCCGGCACCCCGACCGGCTGTTCGGCTTCGGGCAGGTCATGCCGCAGGACGACGACGCGGTCGACCAGGTCCGCCGGTTCGTCGACGCCGGGCTCGTCGGTCTCAAGCTGCACCCGAGCATGCACGGCTACCACGTCGCCGACCACGGCCTGCTCGACCCGGTCTTCGAGGTCTGCGCCGAGCTCGGCATCCCGGTGCTGATCAACGCGCTCGACGACGCGTTCTGCGCCCCGCTGGCCATCGAGGAGATCACCAAGGACCACCCCGCCGTGCCGACGATCATCGCCCACATGGGCGCGGTCTGGAACGTCCCCGAGGCGATCATCGTCGCCGAGCGTCAGGCCCACGTCTTCCTCGAGACCTCGGCGACGCTGATGTCGGACGTCAAGCGGGCCTACGCCCGCCTCGGCGCCGAGAAGATCCTCATGGGCTCGGAGTGGCCCGGCAGCGACTTCGACCTCGAGCGCATGAAGATCGCCAAGGCGATCCCCGACGACGCCGACCGCGCGCTGGTCGAGGGCGGCAACATGGCCCGGATCATGGGGTGGTCGTGACCATCGTTGACCGTCCGACGGCGGCGCAGGCCGCCGCGGAGATGCCCGCACCCGACCGCGCGCTCCTCGAGGTCGCTCTCAGGCTGCTCGAGCAGCGGTACGTCGAGCGCCGGCACGAGGTCGCCGCCGCAGCACGCCTCGCGTCGGGGCGTGTCGTCACCGGCCTGCACGTCGAGGCCAGCCAGGGCCGGGCCTCGGTCTGCGCCGAGTCGGGCGTGCTGTCGTCCGCAGCCGCCGCCGGTGACGAGGTCCGCACGCTCGTCGCGGTGCTGCGACGCCCCGGCGACCCCACGCCGCGCGTCATCGAGCCGTGCGGCGTCTGCGCCGAGATCCTCACCGACCACTGCCCCGACGCGACCGTCTGGGTCGCGCGCGACGGCGCCGTCGCGGCGACGTCCGCCGCCGACCTGCTCCCCTACCGCCACGTCCGGACCGGACGTCTGGCCCCCTCTCGGAAGGACCCCGCATGACGACGCTGCCCCCGACAGGCCTCGACATCCCCGCGCTCGCCGCCGAGCTGGGCGGCACGGGAGCTCCCGTGCTGTGGGAGGAGCTGGACTGGCCGTCCGTCCTTGACGTCGTCGGGGCGCTGCGTGCGGCGGTCGTGCCGGTCGGAGCGATCGAGCAGCACGGCCCGCACCTGCCGCTCAACGTCGACACCGAGATCGACACGGCCGTCGCGCACGCGGTCTCGGCGATCACGGGCATCCCCGTGCTGCCGCCCGTCGCGGTCGGCGTCTCGGGGTCGCACGGCGACTTCCCCGGCACGCTGACCTACCGCCCCGAGACGCTGGTCGCCGTGATGGAGGACCTCACGGACTCGTTGTACCGCTCGGGCGTGCGGCAGTTCGTCTTCCTGTCGGGGCACATCTGGAACAGCGGTGCGCTCGACGTCGCGATCGAGAAGCTGCGGACCCGGTACGACGACGTGCGCGCGCGATCGATCGGCTACGTGACGATGTACCCGGGCCCGGAGGTCGACGGGCACGTCCGGTACGGCCGCGCCCTGATGCACGCCAACTACTTCGAGACGTCGGTGATGCTGCACCTGCGCCCCGAACTCGTGCGCATGGACCGTGCGGTCTCGCACCGCGACGTCGACTCGTTCTGGGACTACCGCATGGACCAGGTGAGCGACTCGGGCGTGTGGGGCAACGACGTCACGGAGGCGGACGCCGAGCACGGGCGCGCCGAGTTCGACCGGTGCGTCGAGCGCACGGCGCGCGCGCTGGCCGCGGCGGTGCGCGAGCCCGAGCCCGAACGCACCCGCTAGCAGCCACGCACCCCGACGCCCGCCGTCCCCTCGGGGCGGCGGGCGTCGTCGCGTCTGCCACGCGTCGTCCGTCGCGCCGCCTCCGCACGGCCGCGTCGGGCTACGCGCCCGCCACGGCCCGTGGGCGCCGCACCGCGGCGACGGCGGCGACCTGCACGGCCGCGGCGCACAGCAGCGCAGGAGCAGTCCCCCACGAGGCGACCAGCAGCCCGCCCCCGAAGGCGCCGGCCGCCATCCCGGCGGACGTCGCCGCCGAGAACAAGCCGATCCCGGTGGGACGCAGGGCCTCCGGGAGCGGTGCCGTGCTCATGAGCGTCAGCGACGGGTAGAGCGGTGCGTAGCCGAGGCCGAGCACGACGGCGCCGGCGGCGGCGAACCCGAACGACCCGGCGGACGCCATGACGACCAGCCCGAGCGCGACCACGAGCAGCGCCCACCGGGTCGTCACCGCGGGGCCCGCCCGGTCCGGCAACGAGCCGAGCACGAAGCGGAAGGTCACGACGGCGGCGGCGAACACGAGGAAGACCGCCGAGGCGCCGGTCGCGCCCGCAGGCGGCAGGCCGCGGGCCTCGAGGTGCTGGACGAGGAACGTCGTGAACAGCCCCTGCGCCCCCCAGGCGCTGAGCGCGACGAGGCCGGGCACGCGCACGGCGGCCGCGACCTCGCGCACGCGCCCCGCACCGCGACGGTCCCGAGCGGGCCGGGCCGCGGCGTGGACGCCGGCCGCCGCCCGGCCGGCGCCGACGCCGCGGACCCCGGAGGCGAGCAGCAGGACCACGGCCTGGACGACGAGCAGCCCCGCCCAGGCGGCCCCGTTCCCCCCGGCCGCGTAGAGGTTCTCGCCGAGCAGCGGGCCGAGCGCGAGCCCCACCCAGACGCTGATGCCGTAGTAGCCGAGCGCACGGCCCCGCTCGTCGGGCGGTGCCGTACCGGAGATCCACGCCGTGGTGGCGACGGTGACGCCGGCGTTGCCGAGGCCGTGCACGACGCGGCTGACCGCGAGGGCTGGCACGGTGAACGCGAGCAGCACGACCGCGACGCCGAGCACGGCGACGACCGCGCCGACGAGCGTCACCGCTCGCGGGCCGAACCTGCTCGCGGCGACCCCGGCGAGCGCCATGGACGCCGCTCCCGTGAGACCGGTGACCGCGACCAGGCCTCCCGACACGTCCTCCCCGAGGCCGAGCACCTCGGTGACCCCGCGGTTGAGGAGCGGCGCGGAGGCCGACAGCACCGTGTAGCCGGCCGTGGCCGCCAGGACGATCAGCCAGAACCCGGGTGACCGGGTGCCCGCGACGACGACGCCTCGCGGGTGCGGAACTGCAGAACGGAGTGGCACGCACGCTCCCGGCGACGGGCGCGGGGCCGACTGCACCCGCAGATTGGATCCAATCCTACCGGGCGGCTCCCCCACGCGGCGCCGCGGCCGTGTGCTGCTCGTACCACCGGGCCACCTGCTCGCCCGTGCTCAGCACGTGCTCCTGCATGAGCCGGGCGGCGAGCTCGCCGTCCTCCGCCGCGAGCGCGTCGATGATCGCGACGTGCTGGCGGTAGTTGCCCTCGCGGTGCTGCGCGTTCTCCCGCAGCAGCATCGCGGGGACGTTGCGCGGGTAGGACAGGTGGATGTCGTCGAGCATCGCCTGCAACCGCTCGTTCATCGCCGCGCGGTGGATCGTCGAGTGCAGCGCGTAGTCGTTCGCCGTCTCGCGCACGTCGTGGTCGCTCAGCGGCGTCGAGCGCTCGGCCGCCGCGACGGCGAGCGCGTAGAGCGCGTCGTTCGACTCCCGCATCTGCGCGATCACCCGGGCCGACAGCCGCGTCGCGGCCCGGCGGGCCGCGAGCGCCTCGAGCGCGGCACGGACCTCGTACGTCTCGCGCACCTCCCACGGGACGGGCACCCGGACGACCGCGCCGCGGTGCGCGTGGATCTCGATGAGGCCGCTGGTCTGCAGCTGCCGCAGCGCCTCGCGCACGGGCGTACGGCTGATCCCGAACCGTTCGGCCAGCTCGGCCTGCCGCAGCGGCCGACCCAGCGGGATCGCGCCCGAGAGGATCTCGTCGCGGATGCGCCGGGCGAGGTCGTCGACCAGCGCCGCGCCGTCACCGGGTGCCGTCGTGGGGCTCATGCGTCGTCTCCTCGGCGGGCTGTGCGGCGGGCGGTGCGCGGTGGGGCCGGTCCAGTCGGAAGTGTATCCACGTCACCTTCCCGACGAGACCTGTTCCACCCGCGCGATCGCCGCCCGCGGCCCCGCCGGCCTCAGTACCGGAAGTGCGAGACCCTCGCGCGCAGGTCCTCCGACGTGCGGGCCATCTCGCCGATCGCGGCACCCATCTGGTTGAGGGTCTCCGACGACGAGCTCGCCGCCGTGGCGACGCCCGTGATGTTCGAGGCGATCTCCCCCGACCCCGCGGCCGCCTCGCCGACCGACCGCGACATCTCGGTGGTCGTGGCGGTCTGCTCCTCGACCGCCGAGGCGATCGTCAGCTGGTAGTCGTTGATGCTCGCGATGATCTCGGCGATCTCGCCGATCGCACCGACCGCACCGGACGTGTCGGCCTGGATGGCCTCGACCCGCCGCACGATGTCCTCGGTGGCCTTCGCCGTCTCCTGCGCGAGCTCCTTGACCTCCCCCGCCACGACCGCGAACCCCTTGCCCGCCTCGCCCGCGCGCGCCGCCTCGATCGTCGCGTTGAGCGCCAGCAGGTTGGTCTGCTCCGCGATCGACGTGATGACCTTGACGACGTTGCCGATCTCCTGCGACGACGTCCCCAGGCGCGAGACCTGCTCGTTGGTCGCCGCGGCGGCGTCGGTGGCCTGGCCCGCGACCTTGGCGGCCTGCGACGCGTTCTGCGCGATCTCCCGGATCGAGGCACCCATCTGCTCGGCCCCCGCGGCGACCGACTGCACGTTGCGCGACACCTGCTCGGCCGCGGCGGCGACGACCCCGGCCTGGGCCGACGTCTCGTCGGACCCCGCGACGACCTGCGTCGACGCGGCGGCGAGCTCCTCGGCCGCCGAGGCGACGGTGTGCGCGGACTCGGCGACGCCGGACACGACCTCGCGCAGGCTCGTCTGCGCGAGGTCCAGCGAGCGCGCCATGTCGCCGAGCTCGTCGGTGCTGCGCACGTGAGCCGTGTGCGTGAGGTCGCCGTCCGCCATGGCCTCGAGCGCCGTGCGCACCTCGCCCGCGTCCAGCGCGAGGCGACGGGCGACCCGCAGGCCGACCACGACGACGACGGTCAGCCCGAGGAGCAGCACACCGACCACGGTGGCGAGCGTCCGGTTGACGTTGGCGCCGGACGCGGAGGCGTCCGCGTCGGCGGCCGCCGCGACGGCCGCGTTCTCGGCGGCGATCGCGTCCGCGCCGATCGTCGTCTGCGGCAGGATCGCGGCGCGGTAGAACGCCGCGGCGCCCGCGACGTCACCGTCGTCCGCCATCGGGAACAGCTCGTCCTGCGCGAGGCGGACCATCTCGGTCCAGGCCCCCTCGAACGCCGCGAAGGCGTCGGTGTCAGCCGCGTCGTCCTCGTAGCCGGCGAGCTGCTCGTCGATCGTCGTCACATAGCCGTCGAGCTGGTCGCGCAGGTCGGCACGCACCTGCTCGGAGGCCGCCGGGTACTCGACCATGCGGGCCCGGCCCGCCTGGAACGCCCGCGCGAGGTCGCTGACCTGGCCGAGCTGTGCGACGTTCGCGCTGGTCCGCTCGACGTCGCCACGCAGCTGCGTGAGCCCGAGCGCGGCCGAGACGACCACGACGACGCCGACGAGTCCCGCGGCCGCGAGCAGCCCCAGCACCTTCCCGGCGATCGACAGGCGCAGGCCACGGTGGCGCGACGGGGTGACGGCGGAAGGGTGGGACATGGGGCTCCTGACGACGGCCGCGACGGCGCACGACAGCCACCGGGCGGGAGGGGGTTCATCCCCTCCATCGGTTGCCCCGGGCGAACGGTGAGCCGTCGTGACCGACCGCCGCGCCGTGCACGACCCGGTGCACGAGATCGACCCGCGCCGCGGTGCCTCTCCTCAGCCGTAGAAGACGCGCTCGACGACCGCGCGTGCCCGCCGCGCGGTGCGCAGGTAGGTGTCCTCGAGCTCGGCGCCCGACCCCGGCGGCAGACCCAGCACGCGCGACACGCCCGCGAGCGCGACCCGGTCGTGCGGGAGCACGTCGGCGTGCGCCCCCTCGGCGCGCCCGGTCCACAGCACGTTGGCGTCCCGTACCCGTGACGCGAGCTCCCACGCCTCGCGCAGGACGGTCGCGTCGTCCTCGTCGAGCAGGCCCGCGGCCGTGGCGGCGGCGAGGGCCCCGAGCGTCGAGGTCGTGCGCAGCCCGGCGACCGCGTGCGCGTGCTGCAGCTGCAGGAGCTGCGCGGTCCACTCGACGTCGCTGATGCCGCCGCGCCCGAGCTTGAGGTGCCGGGTCGGGTCGACGCCGCGTGGCAGGCGCTCGGCCTCGACGCGCGCCTTGACGCGGCGCACCTCGCGCTCGGTCGCGGCGTCGACGCCGCCCTCGGGGTAGCGCAGCGGGTCGACGAGCGCCACGAAGCGCTCGCCCAGGTCGGCGTCGCCCGCGACCGGCCGGGCGCGCAGCAGTGCCTGGCTCTCCCACGGAGAGGACCAGCGCGCGTAGTACTCCGCGTACGCGTCGAACGAGCGCGCGAGCGGGCCGTTGCGCCCCTCGGGGCGCAGGTCGGCGTCGACGCTCAGCGGGGGCTCGGGACCGACCGAGCCGAGCAGCTGGCGCAGCTGCGACGCGACCGCGACCGCGAACTGCTGCGCGACCCGCGGGTCGGCGCCCGGGAGGGGGTCGTGGACGAACAGCACGTCGGCGTCCGACGAGTACCCCATCTCGCGCCCGCCCATGCGGCCCATCGCGACCACCAGCAGGCGTGTCGGGCTCGCCTCGAGCCCGGCCGCCGCGCGCGCCTCCGCCTCCGCGACGCGCAGCGTCCCGGCGACCACGGCGTCGGCGGCGGTCGTCAGGCTCTGCGACGCGCGCACGCCGGTCGTGCCGCCGAGCACGTCGGCGACGGCGGTGCGGGCGAGCTCGCGGCGCCGCAGCGCGCGCAGCGCGGTCACCGCCGGCACGGGCTCGGACGCGCGCCGCAGCACGGCGTCCGCCTCGGCCTCGAGCCGTTCGGCGGACCGGGGCGCGAGCTCGGCGTCGTCGTCGAGCCAGGTCACGGAGTTGGGTGAGCGCGACAGCGCGTCGGCGGCGTAGCGCGACGTCGACAGCACCTGCGCGAGGCGCTGGCCCGCCGTCCCGGAGTCGCGCAGCAGCTTGAGGTACCAGTGCGTCGAGCCGAGCTGCTCGGACAGCCGTCGGAACGCCAGGAGGCCGGCGTCGGGGTCCGCGCCCTCGGCGAACCAGCCGAGCATGACTGGCAGCAGCTGGCGCTGGATCGCCGCGCGCCGCGAGACGCCCTCGGAGAGGGCGGCGATGTGCCGCACCGCACCCGCGGGGTCGCGGTAGCCGATCGCCGCCAGTCGCGCGCGCTGCGCCTCGGGTGCGAGGGTCGCCTCCTCTGTCGAGAGGGCGGCGGTCGCCGGCAGCAGCGGCCGGTAGAAGAGCTCCTCGTGCAGGCGCCGCACCTCACGGCGGGTCGTGCGCCACCGGTCGAGCAGGCCCTCGGGGCCCTCGATGCGCATCCGCATGGTCCGCGCGAGCCGGCGCAGGTCGGCCTCGGCCGTCGGCACGAGGTGCGTGCGCTGCAGCCGGTGCAGCTGGATGCGGTGCTCCATCATGCGCATCCACCGGTAGCAGACCGCGAGCTGCGCGGCGTGCTCGCGGCCCACGTACCCGCCGGCGGCGAGCGCCGCCAGGGCCGTGAGCGTCGACGGGCTGCGGATCGACTCGTCGGCCCGTCCGTGCACGAGCTGCAGCAGCTGCACCGTGAACTCGACGTCCCGCAGGCCGCCGGCACCGAGCTTGAGCTGACGGTCGGCCTCGGCCCGCGGGATGTGCGCCTCGACGCGCCGACGCATCGCCTGCGAGTCCTCGACGAAGTTCTCGCGCTGCACCGCCGCCCACACGAACGGGTTGACCGTCTCGACGTACGCGCGCCCCAGCTCGCGGTCCCCCGCGAGCGGTCGCGCCTTGAGCAGCGCCTGGAACTCCCACGTCCTGGCCCACCGCTCGTAGTAGGCGCGGTGGCTCGCGAGCGTGCGCACGAGCGGGCCGTCCTTGCCCTCGGGACGCAGCGCGGCGTCGACGGGCCACAGCGCGGGCTCCCCCGCAGGCGCCGAGCAGGCACGCGCCAGACCGGCGGCGAGCCGTGCGCCGGCCACGAGCGCCTCGTCCTCGGGCGTGCCGTCGACCGCCTCGACGACGTACACCACGTCGACGTCCGACACGTAGTTGAGCTCGCGTCCGCCGGCCTTGCCCATGCCGATGACCGCGAGGCGCACACCGCGACCCTCGTCGTCGAGGTCGGCGCGTGCGACGGCCAGCGCAGCCTCCAGCGCGGCACCGGCGAGGTCCGCGAGCGCGGCGCCGACGCCGGGCAGCCGGCTCAGCGGGTCCTGCGACGTGAGGTCCGTCGCGGCGATCCGCAGCAGACGGGTGCGGTACGCGCGGCGCATCGCGTCGACACCGGCCGTGCCCGTGCGCCCCGCGACGGGGACGGCGGCGTCCGGGTCGGCGTCGACGGCGCGCAGCAGCTCGGCGCGCACGTCGTCGGCCGCGACCCCGATGCCGGGCGCCGGGTCCGCGACGACCCGCAGGTTCTGCGGGTGCGCCGCGAGGGTGTTCCCGAGCGCGAGGGACGCACCCGTCACGGCCAGCAGGCGCTCGCGGGCCGGCCCGTCGTCGGCGAGCACGTCGTGCAGCAGCGCCGTGAGGTCGGCGTCGCGCTGCACGGCACCGGCCACCTTGGCGAGCGCGAGCAGCGCCTCGTCCGGGTCGCCGACCTCGGCGAGCGCCGCGACGACGTGCTCGACGACCGCGTCGTCGACGGCCGCGAGCGCCGGGTCGGCGAGCAGACGCTCGGCACGCGGCACGTCGGCCACGCCGACGCGCGTCAGACGCGTCGGCAGCGACGACCCCCGGCCCGGCGTGGCCACGGTCAGACGAGCGGCAGGAACCGCTGCAGCTCGTACGGCGTGACCTGCGCGCGGTACTCGGCCCACTCCTGACGCTTGTTGCGCAGGAAGTAGTCGAACACGTGCTCGCCCAGCGTCTCGGCGACGAGCTCGGAGCGCTCCATGACCGCGATCGCGGCCTCGAGCGACGTCGGCAGCGGCTCGATGCCCAGCGCCTTGCGCTCGGCGTCGGTGAGCTCCCACACGTCGTCGTCGGCGCCCTCGGGCAGCTCGTAGCCCTCCTCGATGCCCTTCAGGCCGGCCGCGAGCAGCACCGCGAACGCGAGGTACGGGTTCGTCGCGGAGTCCACCGCGCGGTACTCGACGCGGCTCGAGTTGCCCTTGCCGGGCTTGTACATCGGCACGCGCACCAGCGCGGAGCGGTTGTTGTGGCCCCAGCAGATGAAGCTCGGCGCCTCGGCTCCGCCCCACAGCCGCTTGTAGGAGTTGACGAACTGGTTCGTCACGGCCGTGATCTCGGCGGCGTGGGTGAGCAGGCCCGCGATGAACGAGCGCGCGACCTTCGACAGCTCGAGGGGTGCCCCCGGCTCGTGGAACGCGTTGCGGTCGTCCTCGAACAGCGACAGGTGGGTGTGCATCCCCGAGCCCGGCTGGTCGGCCAGGGGCTTGGGCATGAAGGACGCGAAGACGCCCTGCTCGAGCGCGACCTCCTTCACCACCGTGCGGAACGTCATGATGTTGTCGGCCGTGGTCAGCGCGTCGGCGTACCGCAGGTCGATCTCGTTCTGGCCCGGGCCGGCCTCGTGGTGCGAGAACTCGACCGAGATCCCCATCGACTCGAGCATCGTGATCGCGGCGCGCCGGAAGTCGTGCGCGGTGCCGCGCGGCACGTGGTCGAAGTAGCCCCCCTGGTCCACCGGGACGAGCGGGCGCGACGGGTCGGCGGGCGCGTCGAACAGGTAGAACTCGACCTCGGGGTGCGTGTAGAACGTGAAGCCGCGCTCGCTCGCCCGGTCGAGCGCACGCTTGAGCACGTAGCGCGAGTCGGCGAGCGAGGGCTGTCCGTCGGGCGTCAGCAGGTCGCAGAACATGCGTGCCGTGCCGTGCCGCTCACCCCGCCACGGCAGGATCTGGAACGTCGACGGGTCGGGCCGGGCGATCATGTCGGCCTCGTACACGCGCGTGAGGCCCTCGATCGAGCTGCCGTCGAAGCCGATGCCCTCGCTGAACGCCTGCTCGAGCTCGGCGGGCGCGACCGCGACCGACTTGAGCATCCCCAGCACGTCCGTGAACCACAGACGGATGAAGCGGATGTCCCGCTCCTCGACGGTCCGGAGGACGAACTCCTGCTGCCTGTCCATGCGCACATCCTGCCTGATGACCGGGCCTCGCGAGTGGTGCGTCTCGCGCGCGGCGCGGCGCCGGGCCGTGCGCGCCGTCACAGACCGCGCCACGAGGTCGCGGCTAGGCTCGCGGCATGTCGACCAGTGACGTCCCGGCACCGCGCCGCGTGCGGGTGCACCACCTGCAGGCCGCCAAGGACCGTGGTGAGCGCCTGACCATGCTCACCGCCTACGACGCGCTCACCGCGCGCCTGTTCGACGAGGCCGGCATCGACATGCTGCTGGTCGGCGACTCGATCGGGAACACGATGCACGGGCACGCCACGACGCTGCCCGTCACGCTCGACGAGATCGTCGTCGCGGCGCGCGCGGTCGCCGGTGCCGCGCGACGCGCGTTCGTCGTCGCCGACCTGCCGTTCGGCACGTACGAGGCCGGTCCGGAGCAGGCGCTCGCGAGCGCGGTGCGGGTCATGAAGGAGACCGGCGTCGCCGCGGTGAAGCTCGAGGGCGGGCAGCGGTCGGTCCCGCAGATCCGCGCGCTCACGGCCGCCGGCATCCCGGTCGTGGCGCACCTCGGCTACACGCCGCAGTCGGAGAACGCGCTCGGCGGGCCGCGCGTGCAGGGCCGCGGGCAGGCGGCCGAGGAGATCAGCGACGACGCCGTCGCGGTCACCGAGGCCGGTGCCGTGGCCGTCGTGCTCGAGATGGTGCCCGCACCGGTCGCCGCCCGGATCACCGAGGTCGTGCGCATCCCGACGATCGGGATCGGCGCGGGACCGGACTGCGACGGGCAGGTGCTCGTGTGGGTCGACATGGCGGGCATGGGCGACTGGTCGCCGCGGTTCGCCAAGCGGTTCGGCGAGGTCGGGGCGGCGCTGAGCGCCGCCGCGCGGGGCTTCGCGGACGAGGTCCGCGGCGGCGCCTTCCCCGACGCGTCGCACTCGTTCGACGCGTGAGGTCCGCGGGGCCGAGGGTGACGCTCAGGCGTCCTCCTCGGCCTCCCGCCGGTCCTCCTCGTCCCACGCCTTCGTCCGCTCGCGCGCCGTCTCGAGGGCGCGCGAGGCCTCCTCACGCGTGGCGTACGGGCCCATGCGGTGCGACCAGTCGCTGCGCGGACCCTCCTCGACCTCGTGCGTCCGGGTGTTGAAGTAGAACTCGGCCACCAGGGCACCTCCCGTCCCGACGGGCCGGGCGGCACCGCCGCTACGTAGACTGCCAGCCATGCCGCCGGTCCACTCGCGCACCGCCCTCGTCCCCGGTCGTGTCGGGCCACGACGCGGCGTCCCGGCGCACATCGCCCGCCCCGAGTACGTCGACAGGCCGATGCCCGCGCCCTGGAGCGGGTCGGACGTGCTCGACGCGGAGACGATCGAGCGCGTGCGGGTCGCGGCGCGGATCGCCGCTCAGGCGCTCGCCGAGGTCGGCAGGCACGTCGTTCCCGGCGTGACCACCGACGAGCTCGACGCGATCGGCCACGCGTTCCTCCTGGACCACGACGCGTACCCCTCGACCCTGGGCTACCGCGGGTTCCCCAAGTCGCTGTGCACGTCGCTCAACGAGGTGATCTGCCACGGCATCCCCGACTCGACGGTCGTCGAGGACGGCGACATCGTGAACGTCGACGTCACCGCGTACGTGGGCGGCGTGCACGGCGACACCAACGCGACGTTCCTCGCGGGCGACGTCGACGAGGACTCGCGCCTGCTCGTCGAGCGCACGCGCGAGGCCCTGGAACGCGGCATCAAGGCCGTCCGTCCGGGCCGGGAGATCAACGTCATCGGCCGCGTGATCGAGCGGTACGCGGCGCGGTTCGGGTACGGCGTCGTGCGTGAGTTCACCGGCCACGGCGTCGGACCCGCGTTCCACACGGGGCTCGTCGTGCCGCACTACGACGCCGCACCCGCGCACGACACCGTGATCGAGCCCGGGATGGTCTTCACGATCGAGCCCATGCTCGACCTGGGCACCGCGGACTGGGAGATGTGGGACGACGGCTGGACCGTCGTCACGGCCGACCGCAGCCGGTCGGCGCAGTTCGAGCACACCCTGCTGGTCACCGACACCGGGGCGGAGGTCCTGACGCTGCCATGAGCAAGGACGAGCACACGGGCAAGCACAAGCACGGCGACGAGGTCGTGACGGCCTTCGGCGTCGACATCGGAGGGTCCGGCATCAAGGGTGCGCCGGTCGACCTGGGCACCGGGCAGTTCGCGGCCGACCGCGTCCGCATCCCGACACCGCAGCCGGCGACACCGCAGGCGGTCGCGGAGACGGTGGCCGAGGTCGTCGACTCGTTCTCGCTCGACAAGGACGTGCCGATCGGCGTGACGTTCCCGGCCGTGATCCTGCACGGCGTCGCGCAGTCCGCCGCGAACGTCGACGACTCCTGGATCGGCACCGACGTCGAGAAGACGATCGGCGCGGCGACGGGGCGGCGCGTCGTGGCCGTGAACGACGCCGACGCCGCCGGGTACGCCGAGGTCGTCCACGGCGCCGCCAAGGACGTCCCGGGCGTCGTGCTGGTCGTCACGCTCGGCACGGGCATCGGCTCGGCGCTCGTCGTCGACGGCGTGCTCGTGCCCAACACCGAGCTCGGGCACCTCGAGATCGACGGCCACGACGCCGAGTCGCGCGCGTCCGACGCGGCGCGCGACCGGGAGGACCTCACGTTCGAGCAGTGGGCCACGCGGCTGCAGCGCTACTTCGGCGTGGTCGAGAACCTGTTCTGGCCCGACCTCATCGTCGTGGGCGGCGGCGTCAGCAAGAAGCACGACCAGTTCCTGCCGCTGCTCGACCTGCGCACGCCCATCGTGCCCGCGGGGCTGCGCAACGCGGCCGGCATCGTCGGAGCAGCGCACCTGGCCGCGAGGCGTCGCTGACGTGCCCGGCTGGGTCGTGGTCGTCGTGACGGCGGTCGTCGTGCTCGTCGCGCTCGACCGGGCCGTCGCGCACGGGTGGTTCGACCGCTGGCGGATCAGCGTCCGCTCCGGACGTGACGCCGACGGCGGCGGCATCGCGGGTGGCGGCGGGATGATGGGCGACTTCGTCGAGATCTTCCAGCCGAACGTCACGCACCTCGTGGCCGAGCAGGAGCGGCAGCGGCTCGACGTCGTGCGCGAGGGCGACGCGGCACCTCCACGAGATCGACGCGCCCCGGACGGAGACACGCAACCTACGGTCCCGTAGGGTGGGCGACATCCGGAAGACGAGCACCTGCTCACTCCACGGCTGGGAAGTCGACGTCGAGCCCTGGAGGTCATGTGGCTCCTGCACCCGTACCCACCGCGCCCACCCGCCCGCGACAGGCTGCCGCCACCGGCAGCTACCACGAGCTGCTGGCGGAGGTGCGTGAGGCCGGTCTGCTCGAGCGGACGCTCGGCTTCTACGCCTGGCTCGTCGCCGGCCTCACCGTGGCGCTCGGCGGGCTCGTGACCGCGTTCGTGCTGATCGGCCACTCGTGGTGGCAGCTCGCGGTCGCCGCCGGCCTGGGGATCGTGCTGACGCAGTTCGCGTTCGTCGCGCACGAGGCGTCGCACCGCCAGGTCATGCTGACGGGCCCGGCCAACGACCGGCTGGGGCGGATCCTCGCCAACGGCGTCGTCGGCATCAGCCACTCGTGGTGGATGACGAAGCACACGCGGCACCACGCCAACCCGAACCGGATCGGCAAGGACCCGGACATCGAGCGGGACACGATCTCGTTCGTCGAGCAGGACGCCGCGCAGCAGAGCGGGTTCATGGGTGCGCTGACGCGCCGCCAGGGCTGGCTGTTCTTCCCGCTCCTCACGCTCGAGGGCGTCAACCTGCACGTGCTCGCGATCCGCAGCCTGATCGCGTCGCCGTCGACGCGCGCGCGCAACCTCGAGCTCCTGACGATCGGACTGCGGCTGAGCGTCTACGTCGCGCTGGTCGTGTGGGCGCTGCCGCTCGGCATGGCCGCCGCGTTCCTCGCCGTGCAGCTCGCGGTGTTCGGCGTCTACATGGGCGCGTCGTTCGCGCCGAACCACAAGGGCATGGCGGTCATCCCCGCCGAGAGCCGCCTCGACTTCCTGTCCAAGCAGGTCCTCACGTCGCGCAACATCCGCGGCGGCGCGTGGGTGACGACGCTCATGGGCGGCCTCGACGCGCAGATCGAGCACCACCTGTTCCCGAGCATGGCGCGCCCCCACCTGGCACGCGCCCGCCGCATCGTGCAGGAGCACTGCGCGCGCGTCGGCATGCCGTACACCGAGACGTCGCTCGCGCGCTCGTACCTCCTGGTGGTGCAGTACCTCAACCGCGTGGGTCTCGCCGCGCGCGACCCCTTCGACTGCCCGATGGTGCAGCGGTTCCGTCCGCGCAGCTCGCGCTGACGACGCACCCGGTGACGCGCGACGGCGCGCGTCACAGGATCTGCACAGGTCCCCCCGTCGACCCGACGCCCGTCCGCACCCGCGGGCGGGCGTCGCGCGCTGGGATGGTCACGTGCTGCACGACCTGCGACTCCGCCTCCCCCGGCCCGGTGCGCGCGAGCTCACGGTCGTCGAGGAGCGCATCGACGCGTGGGCACGTCACCGTCTGCTGCACCTGCAGGGCCGACGCGCCCGCACGTGGTTCGTCGAGCTCGTGGTCTTCACGCTCAAGCAGGGCTGGGCGTGCCTGTTCGGCGCCCTCCTGCTCGCACTGCTCCTCGCGGCGCGGTTCTGGTACCCCGACGGCGCGTGGCTCGCGCGCAACGACGCGCTGACGCTCGCCGCCCTCGCGCTGCAGGTCGGCATGCTCGCGACACGCCTCGAGACGGTCCGCGAGATGCGTGTCGTGCTGCTGTTCCACGTCGTCGGGACGGCCATGGAGGTCTTCAAGACCGACGTCGGGTCGTGGTCCTACGCCACCGAGGGCGTGCTGCGCGTCGGCGCGGTGCCCCTGTTCTCGGGGTTCATGTACGGCGCCGTCGGCTCGTACCTCGTGCGCGTGTTCCGCATCTTCGAGCTGCGTTTCGACCGCTACCCGCGGCGCTGGGTCACGGCGGTCGTGGCGGGAGGGATCTACGCCAACTTCTTCACGCACCACTGGGTCGCCGACGCCCGGTGGGTGCTGCTCGCCGCCGTCGTGGTCGTCTTCGGGCCGTGCGTCATGCACTTCCGGGTCCACGCCGCGCGCCTGCGGATGCCGCTGCTGCTCGCGTTCGGCCTGGTGGCGTCGTTCATCTGGCTCGCCGAGAACGTGGCGACGTTCGCCGGGGCATGGCTCTACCCGTCGCAGGAGGCCGGCTGGCACGTCGTGGGCGGCGCCAAGCTCGTGTCATGGTTCCTGCTGATGATCATCTCGGTCGTGCTCGTCACCTGGGTGTATCCCCCGCGGCGACCCGACCGGGCTTGCGTCGACGCCGCCGCGAGAGCCGGCTGAGCGGTCACTGCCGCGCGGCGCGCTCGCGCGCCCACGCGCGGTGCAGGCTCAGCACGAGCCGGAACAGCCGCTCCCGCGTCCGGTCGTCCAGGTCGAGCAGCTCGCAGCCGTAGCGCCACTCGTGCTGCCCCTCCTCGACGCGCAGCACCCGGGCCACGAGGTCGACCGACCCGTCGTCGACGGGCATGGGGAACCGCACGACGTCGCCGCGGTGCAGCAGGCGTCGCGTCACGAACCGCACCCCCGACGCGCTGACGTCGACGACCGTGACCGGCAGCGCCTGCGTGCCGTCCGGCGTCTCGAGCTTGCCGAGCGCGCTCACGCGGTAGAACGCCCGCGCGGCCGAGCGACGCTGGTTCGGCTCGCCGCGCTCGAGCACGACGACCCGCACCTCGTCGTCGACCATGCCGCCGAGCAGGCCGACGTAGGGGCAGCGCCCCCGGACAGGGTCCAGCACCGTCACCGTGGCGGCGTCGCCGATCTCCCGCCCCGTGGGCAGCTCGTCGACCTCGAGCACGAGCAGGTCGCCCTCGAAGGCCCGCACGTGCCCCTCGACCTCACCCGACTTCGTCCCGAGACGGCACAGGGCCAGCTCGTGCACGTGTCACCCCCTCGGGTTCGGGTGGGGCGCGCCCTCACGCGCCCACGACCAGGACATCCGCCCAGTTGTACTGGGCGGGTCCCGCACCGCCAACCGCCGGCCGGGTGGTCCGAGCGAAGATCACCCGGTACGGGGGTCGCTGCCACGAAGCGGCCGTACGTCGTCGTCCGCGTCCGGGGACGACGCCGAGCGGCCGCCGTCGCCCCGGCGGCGCCGGTAGGTCTCACGGAACTGCTCGGCGATCTGCTGCGCCTGCGCGCTCACCAGCCAGCGGTAGGAGTCGCGCAGGCGAGCGGTGCGTGAGGGGTCGAGCCCGCGGTCGCAGGCCGACAGCCAGGCACGCTTCGCGGCGAGGATGTCCGCGTCGGTCACGTCCACACGAGGGTCGGTCTCGTCTGCCATATGTCCAGAATGAGCACCTATGCCCGCAATGCGCGCGCGTTCCGGCAGCATTCACCCGCCGCACCAGGCTCACGGGTGACGGTTTCACCCGGCGCGAGCCGCCCGAAGGGCGGATGAGTCAGCCGGTACGCGAGGCGGCGAAGCGGTCCGCTCCCGCCTGCGCCGACGCCGCGGTGGGGGCTGAATCCCTCCCCACCGCGCAACACCGTCTTCGACCTCGATGACGACGTCGAGCATCTCATCACGCTCAACCCAGCGGCGTCCGATGCCGAAGAAAGGGCAGACCCAGACGAAGAGGTCGAGGCCCAGCAGACCGAGCCGTAAGGGGGCGCCGGTGGAAGACATGCTCAAGATCGCCGCACAGCGGGGCGTCCGGGTCGCCTGGCGCCCGCTCGGACGGCGACACGGCGAGTACCACTCGAGCAGCCTCGCCCTCCTCAACCCTCAGCTCTCCCTGACGGTGCAGAGCGCGACTCTCGCTCACGAGCTCGGGCACGCGCACTACAGCCACGTGCGAACCGACGAGCCCGTCCAGCACGCCCGCCAGGAGCGCCTGGCAGACGAGCACGCAACCGAGCTCCTCATCAGCGACTACGACTACGCCCTCGCCGAGCGGACAGTCGGCCGCCACCCCGGTATCCTCGCCCGCGAGCTCGGCGTCACCCTCGGCATCATCACCGCCTGGCACGGCCGCGCGCGACGCTCCCGGAGGATCGGGTGAGCAAGAGTCGATCAGCATCGCAGCCACGCCCCAAGCGGCCCGCCCTACTCATGGCCGCCGGCGCCATCTCGACGGTGGTTGGGACCGTAGCGAATGCCGCCGGGCTGGCCGTACTCGGCATCCTCGCCTTCCTGGTGGGCGCGCTATGGCTCGCCGCAGTCGGGGTGAAGACTCTTGCAGCGGGCACGTCCGCCGACGAGGCCCCAAGGCGTCCCACCGCAAGCACAGCTCAGACCACGCCGGTCAAAGCACCCAACGCCGTCAGCCGGGCGGCACCCGCACCTCGCGAGAGATCTGCAGCTCCGTTGCCCGCGGGTTGGCCGACCGGGAAGGACATAACCCTCAAGGGCTTCGACCTCTGGGGGCAGACCGGTTGGCCGAACCAGGAGATCGTTGGAGAGAACCACCGCCGCGACGCCGTGCGTGACGTGTTCCGCGCGCACGGAGGACGCTCCGGCGGCGAGACGGCTGCCGAGGCCGTGCTCGTACCCGAACCAGGCAACCCCTACGACCGCAACGCCGTGCGCGTCGACATCGACGGCAAAGCTGTCGGCTACCTGCCGCGCGAGGACGCGGCTCGATATGCGGACGTCCTGCAGCGGATGATCCTCGCTGGGCTCGCTCCGCTCACGACAGCACGGCTCTGGGCCCGCAACGACAGCGGCACCTGGCGGTCTCGCATCACGCTCGACCTCGCCGAGCCCCACCTGATCTATCCGATCAACCCCAAGCCCACCGGACGCACCGCCGAACTTCCCCCCGGGACAACCTTCCAGGTTACCGGCGAGGAGCTGCACCTGGACGTCCTCGCGCCCCTCGTCACCCAACAGGAGGCCCCGCTCTGGGTCGCCCTGCGTCGCGGCACCGTGCAAGGCGCCCGCAGCGTCAAGGAAGTGGTCGAGGTCTACGTCAACGGATCACACGTCGGCCACCTCTCAGCCGCAAAGGGCCAGGAGTACACGCCCCTCCTGACGACGCTCGAAGAGCACGGCGTCACCGCGATCGCTCACGCCAAGATCACGGGCAACTCCCTCGCCGTGAACATCTCGATCAACGCGGCGAGGCCGAGCGACATCCCACAGTCATGGATTGACGAGCACGCGAGCGCCGCCGACGGTACCCCTGCCGGCGGCGCCCCCGACCTGCAGCACACCGAGCGCGTTGCCGATGCGCTCACGAGCGACAGGGACGACCTCGCCGCCCGGCGAGGCGAACCCGGCAACCCGCCGAACACCGCGACGGGCGAGGCGGACTAAAACCAGGGGGGCAACGAGCCAGCGTGAGCACCGGAATCCCTGCGCATCTCCCAACCGGACTCCTCCCGCCCGGCATCCACCGCGCGTCGCTCAGCGACGTGCACCACGCCTTCGTACAGAACGCCGGCTCGAACCCCCGGCTACGGCAAGCCGTCTTCGACGGGGTCACAGCCTGGATCGGCATGGCTCCCACGATCTTCGGCGCCGGTACGGCGTGGCTGAGCGGTGGCTTCATCAGCACAGGTGAGCCCACCGACACGGCGTGGCTCGCCTACGAGCCGGAAGACCGAGGCCTCGCGCTGCAGGCAGCGCGGAGCGGCCTAGCGCACACCGTTCTCTCGCTGTCGAAAGTCATCTACTCGTATCCACCACCTGGCGGTGGCACCGAGGAGCGCTGGGCTGTCAGTGCCCTAGTGGATGCTCACCTCATCGACCGCGGAACGAAGACCGGTTACCGTCACGCATGGGCTGCCGTGCTTGGCGTCGACGGGGTGGTACTTGAAGGCGTGACCAAGGGGTTCATCGAGATCGAGGTTGCGAGTCATGACTGACGTAGCGGACCTTCGCCGCATGGTCGGCGACGCATGGACGGATGCTCGCGAAGGCGATGCCCTAGCAGCCCTCAGCGCTGGCGGCCTCCTTACGGTCTTCAACCGTCTCGCCCCGCACGGTTTTCGCCTGTCTACGGCGTCCGAAGTGTCGCTCACGGTCGCCGGGAGTCGCACATCGTTGACCGGGCGAGACGTTGCGATGGTAGTCGACCGGTTCTCGCGGGCTGTTGCCTCTATCGGCCAGGAACTCACCCTGGGCAGCGCTGCCTTCCGGCAACTGCGGCCCGCTGACTATGACCGAGCACCCGTCTTCCTGTCGGGCACGCCAGGGGGACCACTAGTGCTGTCTGCTGGTCCCTCTAGTCCCATCCTGGGGACGATCCCCGGCGGACCCTCGGTCGCCGAGCGGGCACTAACTCGACTCGCGAACCTCCTCCCTGCGAGCGGCCACGATCCGACGCTGGCGAGCCGCGTCCTCTCCTCGCGCCCACCCACAGCACGAGCGATGAACGAGATTGCGCTGGTCGCCAAGAAGCTCGAAGGCATTGTCGTGAGCCTCCGCGGCACCAACGAGGACACGACGGCTACGGTCGCGACAGAGCAGGCCGCAGCGATCACGGAACTGCTCGCCGATGTGCGCGAAGACGTTACGACGCAGCACTTGACTGGGCAACTGGACGGCATGCGGTTTCGCCGGCGCGAGTTCTTCCTGACGGTCGGCGAGCGCGACATCAGCGGCTCGGTCGACGAGTTTCTTGTTCCAACCGTCAGGGCGCTGCTCGACCAGCAGGTCGTAGCCACGCTCGAGCGAGTCGTCAGACGCAGTTCCGCCGGCAGTGCTCAGCGTCCCGCTTATCGGCTCGTCGATGTGCGACCCTTGGGCCAACTCGAACTGTGAGGCCCCCAAGGCCGTCATCGGGGTCCAGCCGGTACTCATCCAGCAGGAAGAGGTGCTCGCTGATGCACGAGCGCCGTTCCCACCATTCCTGTCGCCGGCCCCTGCGGGATCCGCGCGACTGCGCCGAGCACGGGCGTAGTTACGAGATCTGAGCAGTGCGACGGACCCCCACGGGGAGAACTACTCAGCTCGCGTGACCGGTGTGAGCGGTGGTGCCTACGGTCCCGAGCATGAGTCCAGACCACCCATGGAGACGGCTGCGAACGCTGTCACACGTGCTGGTCGTGTGGCGGCGGACGCCTGGGCTGCTGGGGGCGACCGCCGGCGAGCGCGTCATCGTGATGCACCCGGACCAGCTGCGGGTGAAACGTCGGTGCACGCTGGCGCACGAGCTCGCGCACATCGAACTCGGGCACGGTGCGTCGTGCTCGCGCGCGGAGGAGGCTGAGGCGTGCGCGGCCGCGGCGCGGCGGCTGATCGACCGCGACGCGCTGCTCGACGCTTTCCGGTGGGCCGAGCACCTCAAGGAGGTCGCCGACGAGCTGTGGGTCGACTTCGACACGCTCCAGGCCCGCATCGACACCCTGACCGCCGCCGAGCGCGCCGCGCTCGTCGCGCTGCACGACGAGCTCGCTCGACCCTCCTGACCTGCCCCGCGCGGCCGAGACCCCGAGGAATCGATGGCGCACGTCGAGGACCGCCGGACGGTCCCCAACCCGAACGGCCGCGGACGCGTGCGCGGGCCGCGGTACGGCGTCGGCGCGCGGTGGCGCGCCGTGTGGCAGGAGCCGAACGGGCAGCGCAGGCGGAAATTTGACACGAAGGACGCCGCCGAGGCGCACCTGCAGGACGTCGGCGTGCAGCAGCGCACCGGCACCTACGTCTCCCCCACCGCGAGCGCCGTGCCACTGCGCGACGTGGCGGAGGGGTGGTTCCGGGAGCAGGTGCACCAGCGTCCGACGTCGCTCGAGGGCGTGCGCCTGCGCATGGACCGGACGATCCTGCCGACGCTCGGGGTCGTGCCGCTCACGCTGCTGACGCGCTCGGTGGTGCAGGACGCGGTGACGACGTGGTCGGCGACGCTCGCTCCCGGGACGGTGCGGGTCGCCTACGTGTACCTGGCCGGGGTGTGCGCGCTGGCGGTGCAGGAGCGGCGCCTGGTGACGTCGCCGTGCACGCGGATCAGCCTCCCGCGCGACGAACGGCCGCGCGTCGAGCCGTACTCGACGACGCTCGTGCAGGTGCTCACCGACGCGGCCGACGAGCGGTACCGGCCGCTGGTCGTGCTCGCCGCCGCGTCCGGGCTGCGGTCGGGCGAGCTGCGGGGGCTGACGTGGGACCGCGTGGTTGACACGCAAGGCGGTGCGGTGCTGCGTGTCGACAGGCAGCTGACCCGCGAGACCGTCGCGGCCGCGCGTACCGTGCTCGGGCCGGTGAAGACGGCGTCGAGCGACCGGCTGGTCGCGATCGGGAAGGCCACCCGGGGTGCACTCGGCGAGCGGCGCGACGGGTTCGTGTTCACGACGACGCGCGGCGGGCCGATCCTGTACAAGACGGCGTGGCGGATCTGGCGCGCGTCCGCGGGCGCCGCCGGCGCGCCCGACGGCAACGGCTGGCACGAGCTCCGGCACTTCCACGCGTCGCTGCTCATCGCCGGCGGCGCGTCCCCGGTGGCCGTCGCGCACCGGCTCGGGCACAAGGACCCGACCGAGACGATGCGGACCTACGCGCACCTGTGGATCGACGACGACGAGCGGATGCGCGACGCGTCCGACGGCGTGATCCGGCTCGCCGACGGTCCGCCCGTGAGCGCCTGAACCTGGGGGCTGTGTGGGGGCTGCGCGCCTCAACACGTCGCAACACGCTGCAACGATGCCCGGCCCCCACGAGCCCCCGGCGACACGGAGACGGGCTCGTGACGCCGTGTTTCCGCAGGTCACGACCCCGAAGGGCGGATGAGTCAGCCGGTACGCCGGGTTCTGTCCCCCCGTCCGGTTGCCCGGGCGGGGGTGGCGACCATCCATCTACGACGTACGTTGCCGCACGCCTCCAGCGGCCTACCCGGGAGCTCGGGCGGGCAACCCTCGAACGCTCCCTGTCTGGCCTTGCTCCGGGTGGGGTTTGCCGAGCCGCACCGGTCACCCGGTGCGCTGGTGGTCTCTTGCACCACCGTTTCACCCTTACCCCGCCGACCGAGGCCGACGTGGCGGTCTGTTCTCTGTGGCACTGTCCCGCGGGTCACCCCGGGTGGGCGTTACCCACCACCCTGCCCTGCGGAGCCCGGACGTTCCTCGGCGGGACCCGAGGGTCCCGACGCGGCCGCCTGGCTGACTCATCCGCGCCGGTCAGCCTACCCGCGTCAGACGTCGACGCGGTACGGCAGCGTGAGCTCGTCGCCGCTGCGCCCGCGGATGCCCCAGTGCGTGGGCAGGCTCTCGAGGACCACGACCTCGAGGTCGTCGGCGTCGAGCCCGAGCGCGGGGGCGACGTCGTCGAAGAACGCCGCGATCAGCGCGCGCACGGCCGCCGGGCTGCGACCGGTGAAGCAGACCACCTCGACCACGAGGTACGCGTCCGAGCGCGGCGCGACGAGGTCGTCGTCGTCGAGCAGGTAGAAGCGGTGGAACCGCTTGTCGGCGGGCAGCCCCCACGCGCCGGTGAGCGCGGAGTGCACGGCGTCGGACACCTCGGAGCGCCGCGCGGCCCACACCGAGCGCCGCCCGTGGATCTTGACCTGCGCCACGTCACACCCCCGCGTCGTCGGACTCCCGGCGCGCACACCGTACCCTCGTGCGGTGCTCGTCCTGCTCCCGCCGTCCGAGGGCAAGACGCCCGCGCCCGCCGACGCCGCCCCGGTCGACCTGCCGGCGCTCACGCACGCCGGCCTGACGCCCGTGCGCGAGCACGTGCTCGACGCGCTCGCCGCGATCAGTGCCCGGCCCGACGCGTGCGACGTGCTGGGCGTCTCCCCCGGGCTCGCCGCCGAGGTCGCCCGCAACACGACGCTGCGCACCGCTCCTGCCGCGCGCGCGTCGCGCGTGTACACGGGTGTGCTCTACGGCGCTGCCGGTCTGGACACGCTGACCCCGACGGCCAGGGCCCGGGCGGTCGCGAGCGTGCGCGTCGTGTCGGCCCTGTGGGGCGTGCTCACGGTCGACGACGCCGTGCCCGCCTACCGGCTGTCGATGGGCACGGACCTGCCTGGCGTCGGTCCGCTCGCCGCCGCGTGGCGCGGCCCGCTGGGGGACGCGCTCGACGCGGACGCCGACGGCGACCTCGTCGTGGACTGCCGCTCGGCGGCGTACCGGGCCGCGTGGACGCCGCCGGCGGGCGCCCGCTGGGTCGACGTGCGCGTGCTGCGTGAGGTCGACGGTCGCCGGTCCGTCGTGTCGCACCACGCCAAGCACACGCGCGGCGTGCTGACACGTCACCTCGTGACCCGACGCGGCCGCGCGCCGCGGGACGCCGACGAGCTCGCGCACGCTGCGAGCGCGCTCGTGGGCGACGCGCTGCACGCGGTCGAGCTCGGGCCCGCGCCGCGACGCGGGGTGCGCACGCTCAGCCTCGTCGTGCTCTGACGGCCGCACGGCCCGCGCCGCGGCACGCCGTTCCCGGTGCGCGGCGTCATGGGTCTGCGCGGTTCCGGTGCACGACCGCCCCGGGGCACGACCGTCCCGGTGCACGCCGGCCCCGGTGTGCGGCGTTCTGGCCGCCAGGTGGCCGCAACGCCGCACACGACTTCCTCAGCCGCGCGCCCAGCCCTCGCTCGGCGCCCCCGCGACCGCGATCTCGTCGCGCCGGTCGGTGAACAGCCGCACGATGCTGACGGACGCGGGTGCCACGCGCAGCTGGCTCCAGGTGCCGGGGTCGGACCCGAGCGTGACGCCCAGCGCCGCGCGGATCGCGACCGCGTGCGACACGACCACGACCGTGCGGTCAGGGCCGCCGGCGCGCAGCGCGTCGAGCCCGCGCCGCAGCCGCTCGCCCACGTCGGCGATCGACTCGCCGCCGGGCGGCCGCACACGGCCCGACGTGTGCCACGGCTCGAGCTCGCCGGGCCACCGCTCCTCGATCTGCTCGGCCGTGAGGCCCTGCCACGCGCCGAAGTCGGCCTCCTGGAACGCCGCGTCGGTACGCACCGCGAGGCCGAGCCGCGCCGCGATCACCCCGGCGGTCTCCTGCGTGCGCACCATGGGCGACGCGACGACCTCGCTCGGGTACGGGATGTCGCCCCACAGGTCGCGCCCCACGCGCTCCACGAGGGCGGCCGCGGCGCGCGCCTGCCCGCGGCCGTGCTCGTCGAGCGACGGGCCCGGCTCGGACGAGCCCGAGTAGCCGCGGGACACGGTCATCGCCGTCTGCCCGTGGCGGACCAGCACGACCGTGGTCGGCTGGTCGTCGTCGAAGCGCGGCGACGCACCGGACGGCCGGGACGCCCGGCGCCGCGGCGCGGCGGACGCCCCCGACCCGGTCGGGTCGGACGTCTCGCTCGCGAGCGGGTCGGCGGTCGGGTCGGGCGAGGCGTCGGACGGGTGCGTCGGGGTCACCCCCGCAGTCTCGGCCGTGGGCGCCCGGGCGTCCAACCGTGCCCCGGCACGTGCCGGTCACGGGACGGGCGGGAGCCGCCCGGAGCGGTCCTCGCGCGCGACGCCGGACCGCCGTCGACGGGTGTCAGCCGTCGGCGCCCCGCACGAGGATCCGGCCGCACTCCTCGCAGCGCACGATCGCGTCGGCCGGGCGTGCGCGGATCGCCTCGAGGTCGAGCGGGTTGAGCTCGAGGCGGCAGCCCTCGCAGCGGCTGCCGCGAAGGGCCGCGGCCCCGCTGCCGCCGAGCTGGCCGCGCAGCCGCTCGTAGAGGGCCACGAGCCCGGCGTCGAGCCCGTCGGCGGTGCGGTCGCGCTGCGCACGCACGCGGTCGGCCTCGGCGTCGACCTGCGCCCAGCCGGAGTCCCGCTCGGCGACGACCTCGTCGCGCGCGGACACGAGCGCGGCGTGCGCCTGCTCGAGCTCGGCGAGCGCCGTCTCGTGGGCCTCGAGCCGCTCCATGACCTCGAGCTCGACGTCCTCCAGGTGCGACTGCCGGTTCGCGAGGCTCGCGAGCTCGCTCGTGAGCGCCTGCGCGTCCTTCGCCGACACCTGGCCCGCGTCGAGGCGCTGCTGGTCGCGCGTGGCGCGGTTGCGCACCTGGGCGACGTCGGCCTCGGCCTTCGCGAGCTCGGCGCGCAGGTCGGAGGCGGCCGTGCGCGACGTGACGAGTGCGGTGTCGAGGTCCGCGAGCTGGGCGTCGAGCTCGACGATGCGGGCGAGCGCCGGGAGCGACCGCCGCTGGTGCGCGAGCTGCGCGAGTCGGGTGTCGAGCTCCTGGACGTCGAGGAGTCGTCGCTGGTCGGCTGCGGGGGCGGTGCTCACGGAGATCCTTCCGGCTGGGACGTCTGCCGCACGTGTCCCGTCCACGGGTCGGTGCGGCGCGTGCTGACGCGGGTCTCCACCGTAGTGCCCTGGGCCGCCAGGTCGGCGCGCAGGCTCGCCGCGGCGCGCGGCAGCCACACCCACTCGGACGCCGCGTGCGCGAGGTCGACCAGCGCGGGCCGGGGCGGACCGCCCGCGGACTCGAACGCGGCGCGTTCCTGCTGCTCGGACGCGGGGTGGTGACGCAGGTCCGCCGTGACGTACGCGTCGACGTCGGCGGCGCGCACGGCGTCGAACAGCGAGTCCCCCGACCCTCCGAGCACGGCGACGCGCCGCACGGGCATGTCCGGGTCGCCCGCCCAGCGCACGCCCTGCGCGGTCGCGGGCACGGCCGCGGCGACGTCGGCGGCGAACTGTGCGAGCGGCACGGGCTCAGGCAGCGTCCCGACCCGCCCGAGGCCGGTGTCGCCGGGCAGCGCCGCGAACTCGAGGACGTCGAACGCGGGCTCCTCGTACGGGTGCGCCGCGCGCATCGCGGCGACCACACGAGCCCGTAGGCCGCGTGCGGCGACCATCTCGACGCGCACCTCGGGCAGCGTCTCACGGCGCCCGACCTCGCCGATCGCGGGCGTGGCCCCCTCGAGCGGCGTGAACGTGCCCTGCCCGGTGGTGGTCCACGCGCACCGCTCGTACGCACCCACCCGTCCGGCGCCGGCGGCGGCCATCGCGTCGACGACCGCGTCGGCGACGTCGACCGGCGCCGTCACCACGTGCTTGTCGAGCGCGGGGGCGTCGGCGGCCACGAGCGGCACGGTGCCGACGAGCCCGAGGACGTCGGCGAGCGCCTCGGCGACCCCGCCGTGCGCGGAGTCCGCGTTGGTGTGCGCCGTGTACAGGCCGCAGCCGGCGCGGACCAGCCGGTGCACGAGCGCACCTTTGTAGGTGGTGGCGGCGACCGAGTGCACGGGCCGCAGCAGCAGCGGGTGGTGGGTGACGAGCAGGTCGGCGTCCCACTCCTCCGCCTCGTCGACGACCGCGGCGACGGGGTCGACGGCGAACAGCACGCGCCGCACGGGCGCGGCGGGGTCGCCGACCGCGAGGCCGACGCGGTCCCACTGCTCGGCGGTGCGCGGCGGGTACCGGGTCTCCAGGGCGCGGACGACGTCCGCGAGCGTCGCCGTCACGGCAGCACGAGCGCCTTGGTGCACGTGCGCTCGTCCATCGCGCGGTACGCGTCCGCGACGTCGTCGAGCGCGAACGTCCCGTCGAACACCAGGCCCGGCTCGATGGTCCCGGCCCACACGTCGGGCAGCAGCCCCTCGATGTAGCCGCGCACGGGCGCGACGCCGCCGACCACGCCCTTGTTCGTGCCGAACATCAGCCCGACCGGCAGCTCAGGACCACCCGCGGGGACGCCGACGAACCCGACGCGGCCACCGGGCCGCACGGTCGCGAGCGCCTGCGCCATCGACTCCTTCGTGCCGACGCACTCGAGCACGCCGTCAGGCCCGACGCCGCCGAGCAGGTCGAGCACGGCGGCCGCGCCCTCGTCGCCACGCTCGGCGACGACGTCGGTCGCGCCGAACCGGCGCGCGAGCGCCTGCCGGGCCGGGTTGCGCGACATCGCGACGATCCGCTCGGCACCGAGCCGGCGCGCCGCGATGACGCCGCACAGCCCCACCGCGCCGTCGCCGACGACCGCGACGGTCGACCCGGCACGCACGCCCGCCGACAACGCCGCGTGGTGCCCGGTGCCGAGCACGTCGGTGAGCGTGAGGACGTGCGGCAGCAGCGCGTCGTCCGGGTGCTCGGGCGTGACGACGAGCGTGCCGTCGGCCAGCGGCACGCGCACGTACTCGCCCTGCGCACCGTCGGACGGCACGCCGTCGTGGTCGGGCGAGCCCCACCACGCGACCTGCTCGCACGACGTGTGGACGCCGTTGCGGCAGTGCACGCACGTGTTGTCGCAGATCGAGAACGGCGCCACGACGAAGTCGCCGACGCGCACGCGACGCACGTCGGACCCGACCTCCTCGACCACGCCCACGAACTCGTGCCCGATCCGGTGCGGACCGTCGGTCGGCCGCACGCCGCGGTACCCCCACAGGTCGGAGCCGCACACGCACGTCGCGACGACGCGCACGACGGCATCGGTGGGTCGCTGGATCTCGGGGTCCGGCACCTGCTCGACGCGCACGTCGCGGGGGCCGTGGATCACTGTCGCTCGCACACCGGAAGCCTACGGCGCGGGGCGGGCGCGGCGCCCGGCGACGCGTGCGTCGGCGCCGTCCGCTCGCCGGTAGGCTGACCGACCGCAGGGGCCTGTAGCTCAGTTGGTCAGAGCGCCGCGCTTACACCGCGGAGGTCGTCGGTTCGAGACCGGCCGGGCCCACGTCTCAGGCGTGCGCGACGAACGAGAGCAGACCATGCCAGCCTCCGCTTCCAACGAACGTGACGAGTTCGGGCCAGCAACGAAGCGGGAGCTCGCGGCACGCGTCGGGTATCGCTGCTCGAAGCCGGGTTGCGAACGCGAAACAGTGGGACCGTCCGACGACCTGCAGCAGGGCTTCACCCACACCGGCGACGCAGCCCACATCACGGCCGCTGCGCGGGGAGGCCCAAGATGGGACTCCACGCTGACGCGCGACGCTCGAAGGTCCGCCGAGAACGGGATCTGGCTCTGCCTGGTGCACGCGCGGCTGGTCGATGCCAACAGGTCGCAGCACACCGTGGACCTCCTGCGTGAGTGGAAGCGCCGCGCAGAGCACCGAGCCGCCCGAAGGCAGGAGCTCGCGACCGTCTCCGATGCCAGGTTCATCACTCACCAACTGACCCTCGCGTGGCACGAGGGCGGCGACGACTCGGCAGTCAAGCAGGCAATCCAAGACTTCTTCGACGACGTCGCATCGGGCGAGGTCATGCGCGACGCCGACCGCCAGTGGAGCGCGGCGCTCGTCTACGAGCTGGCGAGAAACGCTCGCCAGCATGAAGGAGTGCGGCGGATGACGCTCGCGTCCTACGAGCGCTCGATTGAGCTCCGGTACGCGTCCAGTTCGAGATACGGCCTCGACCGACTGCTCGGCGAAACGTCCGGGCGCGGCGGCTTCGACGCCGTTCGTGACCTTGAGGAGGTCACCGAGGGCCGCGTGCACGTGGTCGATCGGCTCGACGGCGCGACCAGTAGGTTCATCCTGACCGCGCCCGCGCTCGGAGTTGCCGACCACCCGTGTGCCATCGACCTGTCGAGCTCAAGCCGCGAAGCGCTCTTGGAGTTCGTCCGGGAGACGTCGTGCGCAGTGGTGCATGTCCACGGCGATCGGTTCGCTTCGCTGAGCGACAACTACGACACCGTCGCCTGCGTCAAGGCGCTGCTCGAGGGCGGGCACCGCGTCGTCGTCCACGCCGGACATGGTCCCGTGGCGCAGCATCTACGAGGCAAGATCATCACGGCGGTCGGCTCCGATGCCCCGGTCACCGTCGTGCAGCACGAGCTCGGCTGAACGACTCAGCCCCCGCGGCGCTGACCGACACGTGGTGCGTCTGCCGTGGCGGCGGAGCGAGCCCGTCAGAGCGTCGCGAGCGCCTCGCGGTACGCCGCCAGCGGGCGGGCCGTGCCGCGCGGGTTGACCACGCTCCACCGCAGCACGCCGTCGGCGTCGACGAGGAACGAGCCGCGCAGCGCGTGCCCGGTCGACTCGTCGAACACGCCGAACGCACGCGCCGCGGCGCCGTGCGGCCAGAAGTCCGACAGCAGGTCGAACTCGTACCCCTCACGTTCCGCCCACGCACGCAGCGTGAACATCGGGTCGCAGGAGATCGCCAGCAGGCGGACTCCCGCGTCGTCGAACGTCGCGAGGTTGTCGCGCAGCTCGCACAGCTCGTCGGTGCAGATGCACGAGAACGCGAAGGGCACGAACACGAGCACCACGGGCTCGCCGCGCAGCTCCGACAGCGTCACGGGCGTGCCGTGCGTGTCGGGAAGGGTCAGGTCGGGGACGGGGTCGCCGACGCGCAGGGTCTCCCCCGCGCTCACTTGCCCCGGCCGCGCGTCGCCAGACGCGTGGCCGACCAGTCGGGGCCGATGGCGAACGTCGTCATCGCGTGCAGGCCGGACGTGGTCGCGGCCTCCTCGATGTCGGAGTGCGACACGTGGCCCGGGCGCCCGGCCTTCGGCGAGAACACCCAGATGGGACCGGAGTCGTCGAGGACCGTCATCGCGTCGACGAGGTAGTCGGTGAGGTCGCCGTCGTCGTCACGGAACCAGATCACGGCGCCGTCCGTGACGTCGTCGTAGTCCTCGTCGACGAGCTCGCTGCCGGTGACGGCCTCGAGCGCCGCGCGCACGTCGCCGTCGACGTCGTCGTCGTAGCCGATCTCCTGGATCGTCTGACCGGCGGTGAAGCCGAGCCGAGCGACCGCCTGGGACACGGCGTCGTCCGCGGTGGGTGACACGTGGACCTGTTCCCTTCTGCCGTGGGCCCGCGCGGTCGCGGACCCACCTGGTGATGTCGGGACACGTTAGCCCACCGCACGCCTGCGGGCCCTGGCAAGCGGGGAGGGAACGTGCGTGTCACCGACGTCACGCCCTGATCAGGCCGCGCGGGTGTGACTTTCGGGCCTCGACAGACCGACAATGGTCCGACCACCCGCCAGGCCCTGCCGACACGTGCAGGACGTCGGGTGCCGACACGGAGCGTGCCGAGGCGCCGACAGGCGCCGGGGCGCGCACGAGACGCGAAGGAGCACCGGTGGCTTCCATCGACGAGACGGGCCCCCTGATCGGTGGCCTGCTCAGCCAGGTCCCGGACATCGACCCGGAAGAGACCGGTGAGTGGCTCGAGTCCCTCGACGGCCTGATCGGGGACAAGGGCGGCCCGCGTGCGCGCTACGTCCTCATGAGCCTGCTGCGGCACGCCCGCGAGCGCAACGTCGCGATCCCGGCGTCGCTGAACACCCCGTACGTCAACACCATCGCGGTCCACAACGAGCCGTACTTCCCCGGCGACGAGGTCATCGAGCGCCGCTACCGCTCGTGGATCCGCTGGAACGCGGCCGTCATGGTGACGCGCGCGCAGCGGCCCGGCGTCTCGGTCGGCGGCCACATCTCGTCCTACGCGTCCGTCGCGACGCTCACCGAGGTCGGCCTCAACCACTTCTTCCGCGGCAAGGACCACCCGGGCGGCGGCGACCAGGTCTACTTCCAGGGCCACGCCTCCCCCGGCGTCTACGCGCGCGGCCTGCTCGAGGGTCGCCTGAGCGAGCACCAGCTCGACGGGTTCCGCCAGGAGCTGTCGCACCCCGGCGGCGGCCTGCCGTCCTACCCGCACCCGCGTCTCGCGCCCGAGCTGTGGGAGTTCCCCACGGTGTCGATGGGCCTGGGCCCGTCGTCGGCGATCTACCAGGCGTGGACCAACCGCTACCTGCACAACCGCGGGATCAAGGACACCAGCCAGCAGGACGTCTGGGCGTTCCTCGGCGACGGCGAGATGGACGAGCCCGAGTCGCGCGGCATGCTCCAGCACGCCGCCCAGCAGGGCCTCGACAACCTCACGTTCGTCGTGAACTGCAACCTGCAGCGCCTCGACGGCCCGGTGCGCGGGAACGGCAAGATCATCCAGGAGCTCGAGGCGCAGTTCCGCGGCGCCGGCTGGAACGTCATCAAGGTCATCTGGGGCCGCGAGTGGGACACCCTGCTCAACGCCGACAAGGACCGCGCGCTCGTGCACCTGATGAACACGACGCCCGACGGCGACTTCCAGACGTTCCGCGCCGAGGACGGCGCGTTCATCCGCGAGCACTTCTTCGGGCGCGACCCGCGCACCAAGCAGCTCGTCGAGAAGATGACGGACGACGAGATCTGGGCGCTCAAGCGCGGCGGCCACGACTACCGCAAGCTCTACGCGGCCTACAAGGCGGCGCGGGAGCACACGGGCCAGCCGACCGTCATCCTCGCGCACACCATCAAGGGCTACGGCCTGGGCTCGGGCTTCGCCGGACGCAACGCGACGCACCAGATGAAGAAGCTCAAGATCGACGAGCTCAAGACGCTGCGCGACTCGCTGCACATCCCGATCACGGACGAGCAGCTCGAGGCGAACCCGTACCTGCCCCCGTACTACCACCCGGGGCCGGAGGACGAGGCGATCCAGTACATGCTCGACCGTCGCCGTCAGCTCGGCGGTTTCGTGCCCGAGCGCCGCAGCACGCACACCAAGCTCACGCTGCCGGGCGACAAGGTGTACGAGACGCTCGCCAAGGGCTCGGGCACGCAGGAGGTCGCCTCGACGATGGCGCTCGTGCGCCTGTTCAAGGACCTCGTGAAGGACAAGGAGTTCGGCCACCGCCTGGTGCCGATCATCCCCGACGAGGCCCGCACGTTCGGCCTGGACGCGATCTTCCCGAGCGCGAAGATCTTCAACACCAACGGCCAGAACTACATGGCCGTGGACCGCGAGCTCATGCTGAGCTACAAGGAGTCCGAGGCCGGGCAGATCATGCACACCGGCATCAACGAGGCCGGGTCGGCGTCCGCGTTCCAGGCCGTCGGCACGTCGTACGCCACGCACGGCGAGCCGCTCATCCCGTTCTACTTCTACTACTCGATGTTCGGGTTCCAGCGCACGGGCGACCAGTTCTGGGCCGCGGGCGACCAGATGGCGCGCGGGTTCCTCATCGGCGCGACCGCCGGCCGCACGACGCTGACGGGTGAGGGCCTGCAGCACGCCGACGGCCACTCGCCGCTGCTCGCGGGGACCATGTCGCACGTCGTGCACTACGACCCGGCCTACGGGTACGAGATCCGGCACATCGTGCGCGACGGCATCGAGCGGATGTACGGCGAGAACGCCGACGGCCGCGACCAGGACGTCATCTACTACCTGACGGTCTACAACGAGCCGATGGTGCAGCCCGCGGAGCCCGAGGGCGTCGACGTCGAGGGCATCCTCAAGGGCATCCACCTGGTGTCCGGTGCCGAGGGCGACGGGCCGCGCGCCCAGATCCTCGCGTCGGGCGTGGCCGTGCCGTGGGCGCTCGAGGCGCAGCAGCTGCTCGCCGAGGACTGGGGCGTGCGCGCCGCGGTCTGGTCCGTGACGAGCTGGAACGAGCTGCGTCGCGAGGCGCTGGCCGCCGAGCAGCACGCGTTCCTGCACCCGGGCGAGGAGGTCCGCACGCCGTACCTCACCGCCAAGCTGCAGGGCGCCGAGGGTCCGTTCGTCGCGACGACGGACTACGACCACCTGGTCGCCGACCAGGTCCGCGCGTGGGTCCCGGGGCGCTACGCGACGCTCGGCGCCGACGGGTTCGGGTTCTCCGACACCCGCGCCGCGGCTCGTCGTCACTTCAAGATCGACGGCCCGTCGACCGTCGTGCGTGTGCTGCAGCAGCTCGTGCTCGAGGGCAAGGTCGACCCGTCGCTCCCGGCGCAGGCGATCGAGCGCTACCGCCTGCACGACGTCACGGCCGGCACGTCCGGCAACACCGGTGGCGACTCCTGAGCCGCTGACCCGCTGAACGCACGAGACCCCCGGCCGGATCGGCCGGGGGTCTCGTCGTTCGTACCGCGCCCGCGCCGGGCGCGGTGCTCGTCAGGTGCCGGTGATCGACTGCTCGGCGTGCGCGACGTCGCGGGTCAGCTCGTCCTTGAGCGCGGCCACCGCCGCGGCGTCCGGGTACAGGTCGAGCGACGCGAGGTGCTGCTTGGCCTCGAGCGGACGGTCCGCCTGGATCGCGGCCCGCACGAGCTGGCGCGCGACCTCGGGGTCGTGCTCGCGCGGACGCCAGTGGCCCACGCCCAGGTTGAGCGCCTCGACGGGCTGCCCCGCCTCGGAGAGGAGCGCCAGGGACTGCGCGAGCGCGGCGCCCGAGGGGTCACGCTCCGCGGCGGTCGTCAGCCGGCGGATCGTGCCCTCGTGGTCGTCACGGACCGACAGGCGCGCGAGCTCGACGAGCGGGTACCAGGCGCGCGGGTTGCCCGCGAGCTCCTCGCCCAGCGCCCACACCGCGAGCTCGGCGGCGTGCTGCCGCTCGTGCTCGACGTTGGGCGCGGTCAGCGGGTCTTCCTCCGGGACGGACTCGGCGGCGCGGCGGCGGACGATCTCCGCGAGGGCCTGGAAGGCCCGTTCGTTGTTGGGGTCGTCGCTCAACATCGAGCGCAGCGCGTCCTCGTGGAGGGTGTCCCCCCGGCGCGAGGCCGTCGTCGGACGGCGCGCCCCGACCCGGGAGGCCGAGGAGGGTCGCCGCATGAGCTGGCGCAGGCGGGGCAGGAGAGCCATGCGGTGACACTATCCGTTCTGCCCCGTCCGCACCCGTTCGCGCCGCGATCACGACGCGACCGGCCGCGCCGCGGCTTTGTCGACTTCCCACAACGCGCGACCTATGCTCGCGCTCATGGCGACGTCTCCCAGGCCGCCGGCGGCGCGTGCGCCCCGCCGGCGCGGCACCACCCCCGCGACCGGGGCGACGGGTCCGGGCACGACGGCCGCCGGCGACGCCGCTGCCGACCAGAGCGAGACGCACCGCCGCGTGCGCGAGGGCGCCGGCCTGCTGTCGGCGGCTGCGATGCGCCGGCTCGACGCCGACCTGGAGTGGTACCGCGCGCTGCCCGCCGAGGACCGCTCGTGGGTCAACCTGGTCGCGCAGTCCGCGATCACGGCGTTCACGTCCTGGTACGCCGACCCGACGCGGCCGCCGCACGGCGTCGGCGAGATCTTCGCGGCCGCCCCGCCCGAGCTGACGCGCTCGATCTCGCTGCAGCACACCCTGCAGCTCGTGCGCATCGTCGTCGACGTCGTGGAGGCCCACTCCGACCGGCTGGCCGCGCCCGGCGCCGAGCGCGAGCTGCGCGAGGCCGTGGTCCGGTACTCCCGCGAGGTCGCGTTCTCGGCGGCCGAGGTCTACGCGCGCGCCGCCGAGGTGCGCGGCGCGTGGGACGCGCGGCTCGAGGCGCTCGTCGTCGACGCGCTCGTGCGCGGCGACGGCGACGACTCGCTGCGCTCGCGCGTCTCGGCCCTGGGCTGGGGCGGACGCGGCTCGACGCTCGTCGTCGTCGGCACGGCCGCCGCGCACATGGACGAGGTCCGCTCGGCCGACCTGCGACGCGCGACGCGCCGCTCGGCCGACGACGCGCTCGTCGGGATCATGGGCGACCGGCTCGTGGTGTTCCTCGGCGGCGAGGGGGACCTGCGCGCCGCCGCGATGTCGCTGCTCCCCCGGTTCGGCCCCGGGCCGGTGGTGATCGGCCCGCTCGCTCCCGGTCTCGCGGAGGCGACGCGCTCGGCGCGCGCCGCGCTGGCCGGGCTGGCCGCGGCACCGGGGTGGGAGCAGGCGCCGCGTCCGGTGCTGGCCGACGACCTGCTGCCCGAGCGTGTGCTCGTGGGCGACGAGGACGCCCGTCGCGCGCTCGTCGAGCGTGCGTACGCGCCGCTCGCCGCGAGCCAGGGGTCGCTGCTCGAGACCCTCTCGGCGTACCTCGGTGCCGGACGGTCGCTCGAGGCCGCCGCGCGCACGCTGTACGTCCACCCCAACACGGTGCGCTACCGGCTCAAGCGCGTCGCTGACGTCACCGGGTGGGACCCGCTGGACGCGCGGGAGTCGTACGTGCTGCAGACGGCTCTCGCCGTCGGGCGGCTCGACGCCGCCGCGACCGCCTGACCCGCACGACCTGGCCAGCCCCGGCGGCCCCGGCAGGCCGCTGACGACGTGGGCGCCACCGGCTTTGTACAGGTCCGACAAGGCTGGGTCGCGAGGTTGGTACGAGCCGTGACCGGGCGACGGGCCCGCCGGGCGGCACAGTGGTCGGGTGCTCGTCGTCGCCTGCCCCGGCCAGGGTGCCCAGTCCCCCGGCATGCTCGTCCCGTGGACCGAGGTCGACGGCTTCGCCGACGCGCTGACGCGCGCGAGCGACGTCGTCGGCGTCGACCTGCTCGCCCACGGCACCGTCTCGGACGCCGAGACGATCCGTGACACCGCGGTCGCGCAGCCGCTGCTCGTCGCGACCGCGCTCGCGAGCCTGCGCGCGGTGCTCGGCGCGGACGTCACGGCCGACCTCGCGCAGCTCGCACCGGCGTCGTTCGACGTCGCCGCGGGCCACTCGGTCGGCGAGCTCGCGGCCGCCGCGGCCGCGGGCGTGCTGACCGACGACGACGCGTTGCGGCTCGTGGCCGTCCGCGGCGCCGCGATGGCCCGCGCGGCCGCCGCGACGCCCACGGGCATGAGCGCCGTGCTGGGCGGCGACCCGGACGAGGTCCTGGCCCGGCTCGAGGCGCTCGACCTGGTGCCCGCCAACGTCAACGGCGGCGGCCAGGTCGTCGCGGCCGGGGCGCTCGACGCGCTCGCCGCGCTCGCCGCCGACGCCCCCGCGCGCACCCGCGTCGTGCCGCTGCAGGTAGCCGGCGCGTTCCACACCCGATACATGGCGCCGGCGGTCGACGAGCTGGCGGCGGCCGCCGCCACGGTCGTGCCGCGCGAGCCCGTCGTCACGCTGCTCGGCAACGCCGACGGCGCGGCGGTCGCGAGCGGAGCGGACGCGCTGACGCGCATCGTCGGCCAGGTCGCGCGCCCCGTGCGCTGGGACCTGTGCCAGACCACGCTCCTCGAGCTCGGCGTCACCGCGCTCCTCGAGGTCGCGCCCGGCGGTGTCCTCACCGGACTCGCGCGGCGTACGCTGCCCGGCGTCGAGACGCTCGCGCTGAAGTCCCCCGCCGACCTCGACGCCGCGCGCGACCTCGTGCGTCGGCACGCCGGCACCACCGCACAGGAGAGCCAGTCGTGACCCGTCCGACCCTCACGCAGTCCACCGGCCCCGCGCACACGCGCATCCTCGGACTGGGCGGTGTGCGCGGCGAGCGCGTCGTGCCCAACGACGAGCTCGTGGGCCCCATCGACTCGTCCGACGAGTGGATCCGCCAGCGCACCGGCATCGTCACGCGCCGCCGCGCCGAGGCGGGCACCGACGTGCTCGACCTCGCCGAGGGCGCCGCGCGCGCCGCGCTCGAGAACGCCGGGCTCACGGGTGCCGACATCGACGCCGTGATCCTGTCGACCGTCACCTACTTCCACCAGACGCCCGCCGGTGCCGCGATCGTCGCGGACCGCATCGGCGCGACGCCCGCCGCGGCCTACGACATCTCGGCCGCGTGCGCGGGCTACTGCTACGGCATCGGCCAGGCCGACGCGCTCGTGCGCGCCGGCACGGCACGCAACGTGCTGGTGATCGGTGCCGAGAAGATGAGCGAGTTCGTCGACCCGACGGACCGGTCGATCTCGTTCCTGCTCGGCGACGGGGCCGGAGCCGTGATCGTCGGCGCGTCCGACACGCCCGGCATCGGCCCGACGATCTGGGGCTCGGACGGCGGGCAGGCGCAGGCCATCCGCCAGACGCACTCGTGGCTCGCGACGCGCGACGAGGGCGCTGGCTGGCCGACCCTGCGCCAGGAGGGCCAGTCGGTCTTCAAGTGGGCGGTGTGGCAGATGGCGCCCGTCGCGCAGAAGGCCATGGACGCCGCCGGGGTCGCCCCCGAGGACATCGAGGCGTTCATCCCGCACCAGGCGAACATGCGGATCATCGACCAGATGATCAAGCAGCTCAAGCTGCCCGAGTCGGTCGTCGTGGGCCGTGACATCGCCGACACCGGCAACACCTCGGCCGCGTCGATCCCGCTCGCGGCCGAGCGCCTGCTGCGCGAGGGCCAGGTGCCCTCGGGCGCGCTGGCGCTGCAGATCGGCTTCGGCGCGGGCCTCGTCTACGCCGCGCAGGTCGTCGTCCTGCCCTGACCCGTGACCCGGGCGGTCGGCGCACCGTGCGCCTGTACCGTTCAGCACGTCCCTGCACCACCTGACACGAGGAGACCCCCGATGGCGCACAGCGAGCAGGAGATCCTGGCCGGCCTGGCCGAGATCGTCAGCGAGGAGACCGGTCTGCCGACCGACGCCGTCCTGCCCGAGAAGTCCTTCACCGACGACCTCGACATCGACTCGCTGTCGATGATGACGATCGTCACGCTGGCGGAGGAGAAGTTCGAGGTCCGGATCCCCGACGACGAGGTCAAGAACCTCGCGACCGTCGGCGACGCCGTGAGCTTCATCGCGGGCGCCCAGGCCTGAGCCTGCGCGCCGCACCCGCGGCCACGGGCGGTGCGCCGGCACCCCTGCCGTGCGCACCGCCCGACCCACCCGAGGAGAAACCCCCATGAGCACCGTCCCCGAGGTCGTCGTCACCGGCCTGGGCGCCACCACGCCGCTCGGCGGTGACGTCCCCAGCACGTGGCGCGCCGCGCTCGCCGGCGAGTCCGGCGCCCGCCCGTTCGAGAACGACTGGGCCGAGCGCTACGAGATCGGCGTGTCCTTCGGCGCGACGATCAAGGTCACGCCCGACCAGGTGCTCACGCGCCCCGAGATCAAGCGCATGGACCCGTCCGCGCAGTACGCGCTGATCGCGACGCGCGAGGCGTGGGCCGACGCGGGCGCCCCCGAGGTCGACGGCGAGCGCCTGGGCGCGGTCGTGTCGTCGGGCATCGGCGGCATCTGGACGACGCTCGACGCGTGGGACACGCTGCGCGAGAAGGGCGGCCGTCGCGTGCTGCCCATGACCGTGCCGATGCTGATGCCGAACTCCCCCGTCGCGTACGTGTCGCTCGAGCTCGGCGCGCGTGCCGGTGCGCACGCGCTCGTCTCGGCGTGCGCGTCCGGCGCCGAGGCGATCGGCTACGGCGTCGAGATGATCCGCTCGGGTCGCGCCGACGTCGTCGTCGCCGGCGGCACCGAGGCCACCATCCACCCCATGCCGATCGCGGCGTTCGCGGCCTCGCGCACGCTGTCGCTGCGCAACGACGACCCGACGGGCGCCTCGCGGCCGTACGACGTCGACCGTGACGGCTTCGTCATCGGTGAGGGCGCGGGCGTCGTCGTGCTCGAGTCCGCCGCGCACGCGGCGGCCCGCGGTGCGCGCGTGTACGCGCGCATCGGCGGCGTCGGCCTGTCGGCCGACGGCTACCACATCACGTCCCCCGAGCCCTCGGGCGACGGGCAGGTCCGTGCGATGCGCGCCGCGCTCGCCGACTCGGGCGTCGCCGCGACCGACGTCGTGCACGTCAACGCGCACGCGACGTCGACGGTCGTCGGCGACCTCATCGAGGCGCGCTCGATCCGCGGCGTGCTGGGCGACGACGCGGACCACGTCGCGCTGTCCGCGACCAAGTCGATGACCGGCCACCTGCTGGGCGGCGCGGGTGCGCTCGAGACGATCTTCACGGTGCTCGCGGTGCACGAGCGGCAGGCGCCGCCGACGATCAACGTCGAGAACCCCGACCCCGAGCTCGTGCTCGACCTCGTGCGCGGCACGCCGCGCGCGCTGCCCGAGGGCCAGATCGCCGCGGTGAACAACTCGTTCGGGTTCGGCGGTCACAACGTCGCGCTCGTGGTCACCTCCGCCTGACGCCGCCCGCCCGCCCCGTCCGTGCCTGCGCGCGGGCGGGGCGCGCCGTACCCGACGAACGCGTCGCGGCGGACGCGGCGCACGCCGCACGTGCGCAGCACCTGCGACGCGCGCGCGACCCAGGACGGCGACCCCGACGCGTACGCGCGCCGACGGGACAGGTCCGGCACGGCCTCGGCCAGCACGCGCGGCGTCAGGTCGGGTCCGACGTGGTGCCAGCGCGCGGGCAGCGGCCAGTCGGGCCGCGGCCCCACGAGGAAGGTGCGCGTCCCCGTCGCGGTGAGCCGCTCGACGTACGGCGGTGGGCTCGCGGCACCGTGCCGCAGCACGAGGACCGCGTCCCGGCCCTCGTGCGCGGCCTGCTCGGCCATCGCCACGAACGGCGTCACGCCGATTCCTCCCGCGAGCAGCAGCACCGGCGCGCCCGGCGCACGCGGCAGCCGGACGTCACCGCCCACGGCCGCGACGTCGACGACCGCGCCCGGCGGCAGCGCGGTGAGCGTGCGCTTGAACGAGCTGGGAGCGGCGCCGAGCCGGTAGGCGAACGCGACGGTGCCGTCGTCGCCGGGGATCACCGAGAACGTGCGCCGGACCCCGCGCGCGTCGGGCACGTGCGGCACGTGCAGCTCGACCCACTGGCCGGGCACGACGCGCAGCGGGCGCGACGGCGCGAACGTCACCTCGTGGACGTCGGGGGCGATCGCACGGCTCGCGACGACCGCGAGACGCACGCCGCCGCGCCGGCCGACCGCGAACGCGAGCGCGTTGCCCACGAGCAGCGCCACCTCGGGCGAGGCGGCGACCACGCCCAGGCGCCAGGGCAGCACCGTCAGCAGTGCGACGACGACGGCCTCGACACCCTGCTGCCAGCGTCGCGCCGGGAGCGTGAGCGGCTCGGTGAGCATGACGGCGCCCGCGAACAGCAGCGGGTAGGAGCCCAGCGCGGTGAGCAGCGCCGCACCGGGTGCGGCGCCGTCGGCGACCAGCCCGGGCACGACCACCGCGAGACCCGTGCCGAGGTAGGCGACCACCGGCACGAGGTGCCGCGTCCGCAGCACGACCGCGAGCCCGACGACGGCGACGACGGGCAGCAGCGCGGGCGTCGCGACCCACCACGCAGCGCCGGCGACGCCGAGCAGCGGCCACGCGACGAGACCCGCACCGAGCGCACCGGCCGCCGCGGGGTTGAGCACGTGCCGGCCGTGCCAGGTCAGCACGTACTTCGACGCGCCGGCGAGGACCCCCGCCCCCGCGAGCGTCACGAGCGCGGCCGGCTCGAGCGACGGCCACAGCAGCAGCGCGAGGATCAGGCCGCTGACGACCGAGGACTCGACGTGCACGCGTCGGCCCACGACCCTGCCGCCGACCCACGACGCGGCCAGGGTCGCCGCGACCGCCACGAGCGCACCGACCAGCAGCGCGATCGGGTCGACCCCGACGCGCCCGACCGACGCCAGCACGGTGGCCGCCGCGACGAGCGCGACGAGCCCCAGCGAGACGACGCGGTACGTGGTCAGGCGCCCGAGGAGCGCGTCGACGCGCGTCACGAGAACACCTCTCCCGGCAGGTCGAGGGCGAAGCGCGCGCGTCCGTCGGCGTGCACACGGACGTAGGTGTGCTCGACCACGTCCTGCAGCAGGTCCGGGTCGGCGAAGAACAGCGCGGTCGCGAGCCCGTCGGCGTCCATCGCGCGGTCCGCGACGACCCACGTCGCGACGACGTCGCGCGTGGGCGTCCCGGTGCGCGCGTCGACGACGTGGTGCAGGCCGTCGCCCCAGGCACGTCGGTCGACCGCCGACCCGCACAGCGCGCGGTCGCGCACGTCGACCACGCCGAGCACGTGCGTGGGGTCGCCCGGCGCCTGCAGGCCGACGCGCAGCGCGTCGGGCCCGCGGTGCACGAGGTCGCCGCCCGCGTCGACGACGTACTCCCCCACGCCGCAGGCGCGCAGCTCAGCGGCCACGAGGTCGACGAGCTGGCCCTTCCCCGCCGCGCCGACGTCGAGCAGCGCGGGAGCCGCGAGCGTGATCGTCGCCCCGTCGCGCAGCACCGGCGTGCGGGGCGCGGGCAGGGCCGGCCCGGAGGCCCGCAGGTGGTAGCCCGCGTCGTAGCCGAGGCGTTCGAGGCTCGCTCCGACCAGCGGCGTGACCGCGCCGTGCGTGCGCTCATCGAGCACGTCGTACAGGTCGAGGAGCGCACCACCGTGGTCGGGCAGCGTGCACGTGCCCCCGGTGCGGGCCAGCTCGCGGACGACCGAGTCGTCACGGAACCGCGACCAGACCCGGTCGTAGGCGGCGATGGTCGCGTGCACGCGGTCGAGCGTCGCGTCGGGCAGCGGCGTGGCCGTGGTGATCCGCCACGCCGTGCCGATCGCCTCGAACGCGACCTCAGCCCCGTGCATCGGTCGCGATCTGCGCGAGGGCCGCCGCGAAGCCCTGCGACGTCAGGGACGAGCCGGAGACACGGTCGACGTGCACCTCGTCGAGCCGCTTGCCGACGACCTGCTCGGCGACGCCCGACGCGAACCGCTGCTGGTAGGACTGCGACGTCGGGTCCGAGGGCTCGGGCGTGACCTCGACCGCCGTCACGACGTCGTCCGCGAGGGTGACCTTCACCTGGACCTTCTGCTCGCCTCCGGGCGAGCGGTAGTCACCCGTCGCGCTGTACGTGCCGTCACGGTAGGTCCCCGCGGACGTGCCACCGGCGGAGGCGGTGGGGGTCGACGCCCCGCCGGCGGGCGTGGCGGCCGCGCTCGGGTCGCCGCCGGTGGCCGGGGTGCCGCCGGCCGCGCCGCTGGCGCAGCCGGCGAGAGTGGTGAGCGTGGCCGTCGTGGCGAGGACGACGAACGAACGTCGGTGCGTGGTGCGCATGGTCGCGGCTCCCAGGTCGCGGCTCGCGCCGCGTCGTGCTGACGGGACGCTGCGACCGTAGGAACCGGACCTGGACGTTCACCAGGAACAGGCTGCGGATCTGCCGGGACCGCCCGGCGTGCGGTCAGCCGACGCGGTGCAGCCAGCGCACGGGAGCGCCGGCGCCCGCGTACCGGAACGGCTCGAGCTCGTCGTCCCAGGCCTGACCGAGGGCGAGGTCGAGCTCGGCGCGCAGACGCTCGGGATCCGCGGCGTGCTCCAGGGCCGCGCGGATGCGGTCCTCGGGGACGACGACGTTGCCGTGCACGTCCGTCTGGGCGTGGAAGATGCCGAGCTCGGGCGTGTGGCTCCAGCGCGAGCCGTCGACGCCGACGCTGGCCTCCTCGGTCACCTCGTACCGGAGGTGGGCCCAGCCGCGCAGCGCGGAGGCCAGACGCGCACCGGTCCCGGGGGTGCCCTGCCAGGACAGCTCGGCGCGGTAGAAGCTCGGACCGGCCGGCTGCGCGGTCCAGTCCATGCTGACGCGCACTCCGAGCGCGTTGCCAGCCGCCCACTCGACGTGGGGGCACAGCGCGCGCGGCGCGGAGTGCACGAAAAGGACACCGCGGGTGACGGCACCGGCCATGTTGTCCTCCCAGTGGGCTCGAGGGTCGCCTTCCCCAACGACCTCGTACCCCGGCAGGAAGATCCTCCGGCACAGCACCACGCACGCGGCGTGCAGGCACAGGATGCCTCAGATGACCGCGCAGGTCCAGCGGACGCGCAGGCCGGACCGGCGCACGGTCAGAGCTGCTCGCGGATCGCGCGCATCGCCTTCTTGCGCACCGACCGCTCGAGCCGGTCCAGGTAGAGCATGCCGTCGAGGTGGTCGACCTCGTGCTGGAGGCAACGGGCCATGAGCTCGACCCCCTCGACCACGACCTCCTTGCCGTCGAGGTCGGTGCCCACCACGCGGGCGTACCACGCGCGGTGCGTCGGGTACCACAGCCCGGGGACCGAGAGGCAGCCCTCGTCGCCGTCCTGGTACTCGTCCTCGGACATCTCGACGATCACGGGGTTCAGCACGTAGCCGATCTCGTCGTCGATGTTCCACGAGAAGGCGCGCAGGCTGACGCCGATCTGGTTGGCCGCGAGCCCGGCGCGACCGTCCTGGTCGACCGTCTCGAGGAGGTCCTCGACGAGCGAGCGCACGCGGTCGTCGATCGTGGTGACGGGGTCGCACGGGGTGCGCAGGACGGGGTCGCCGACGGTGCGGATCTCACGCAGGGCCATGACCTGATCCTTTCACGTCGCGGGGGTGCGCCGAACCGCCGTCGCGGGGTTCGACGGTCGGCGGAGCGGACCCCCGACGCAGCACGACGCCGGTGGTGACCAGGTCACCACCGGCGTCGGCGTCTCTCGATGCGTCGTCCCGGACGACGCGGGCGTCACTCCCCGACGCGCTGCTGCGGAACACCCGTCAGGAGCTGGCGCACCTCGGCCTCGTGGAAGCGGCGGTGCCCGCCCAGCGTGCGGACGGCGGAGAGCTTGCCGGCCTGGGCCCAGCGCGTCACCGTCTTGGGGTCGACGCGGAACAGGACCGCGACCTCACCCGGCGTGAGCAGCGCACCCTGCGTGAGGGGGGCGTCGGTGGCAGGCGTCTGAACAGCCATGGGTGGTGCTCCTTCGTCGTTCGGTAGCTCGGCTGACCCCGTGGGCCCCGTGGCTTTGCGTCCCCACCTTGCGGCGGGTTTGCCGTTTGTCGCTGACGAAGGACGACTATGCCCGAAACTGGACAAGCGTGCAAGAACCGGAGGGTCGTCTGATCTGTCCGGAGCGGGTGAAAAGTCACAGCCGGCCGAAGCGAGCCCTGACAGCGCAGTAACCACCGAACGCGACGAGCCCCAGCGCGACCAGGACCAGCAGCACCGGACCGGCCGGCGCCTCGCGCAGCGCCTGCAGCGCACCGTCGAGCCCGGACGCCTCGTCGGGGTTCGCGTGGGCCGCCGCCACGACGAACAGCACCCCGACCACGCCGAGCGCCACACCCTTCGCGGCGTAGCCCACGACCCCCGCGGTGCGCGCCACCCGACCGGTCGTCCCGCTCGGCAGCCGGTGCAGGTCCTCGAGGAACTTCTTCGTCAGCCCCTTGTAGACGTGGTACCCGCCCACGACGACGACGGCGAGACCGACCGCGCCGACGAGCACACGCCCCGCCGGCGCCTGCATCAGCCGACCGGTCATGCTCGTCGTCTGGCCGCTGCTCGAGGAACCGCCGCCCTGCAGCACGGAGAAGGCCGTGCCGGCCAGCGCGAGGTACACGACCGCCTTCGCACCGGACTTCACGCGGTCGGACGTCTCCCCCGCCGCCCCGCTGAGCGCGGCCGCCGCCTGCCACGCGCCCAGCGCGACGAACGCCACGACCGACACCCACAGCACGAGCGCCCCGAAGGACGTCTGCGCGATCTGCTGGAACGCCCCCGACTGGTCGGCGCTGCCCCCTCCCGAGCCGAGCGCGAGCTGCAGCGCCAGCACACCGATCAGCACGTGCACCAGACCGCTCGCGGCGTACCCCGCGCGCGCACCGACCTCCCACGCGTGCTGACCCGACCTCGCCGCGACCGTGGACATGCGACCTCCCTCGCTGCCGCTCCCCCACCCGGTCCGGCCCGCGCCGGACGCCCGCGGCGATGCTCGCAGCGCACGGCCCGCTCCGCGACCGGAACGCCACGAACCGGGCGCGAGCGCTCCCCTCGGTAGGCTGCCGCCCGCGGGCCAGTAGCTCAGTCGGTCAGAGCAGCGGACTCATAATCCGTCGGTCGTGGGTTCAAGCCCCACCTGGCCCACCGGTCACGCGCCCCCGCCCGGTTCCCCGCGCGCGGAACCGGGTGCGCCCCTAGCCTCTCGCCATGCGCGACGCCGGAGGCCCGTCCAGTGCGGCACCGCGCGCGCTGCTGCGCGCGGTGCTGCTCGGCACCGCGGTCGCGCTGCCGGTCGTCGCGCTCGCGGTCGTGGTGCGCGGCGGCTCCAACGACGTCGTGCGGTTCGACGAGTCGACGGTCGTCGCGGCCACCGACCTCACGCGCGCGTCGGCGCCGCTGCGCACCACGCTGGTGCTGTGGCAGGACGTCCTCGCGCCGCGGTGGCTCAACCTCGTCGTCGTGCCGCTCGTGTGCCTGTGGGCGTGGCGTCGTCACGGACTCGGCGCGCGTGCGGCGTGGGCCGGCGCCACGGTCGCCGCCGGGTGGGCGCTGCAGCTCGCCGCCAAGGGCCTCGTGCAGCGCGCGCGGCCCGTGATCGAGGACGCGGTCGCGCACGCGCCGGGGTCGAGCTTCCCGTCCGGCCACGCGGCCGGCACGACGATGGCCGCCCTCGCCCTCACGGTGCTCGCGTGGCCGGCGCTGCGGCGTCGGGGCCGCGTCACCGCCGTCGCGGTCGCGACGCTCGCGATCGTCGGCGCGGCGGCGGACCGCGTGCTGCTGGGCGTGCACTACCCGTCCGACGTCGTCGCCGGGACGCTCCTGGGCGTCGCGGTCGTCGGCGCGTCGTACGTCGGGTTCCGCGGCCGCGGCACCCGCGACCCGGACGCCGCACCGGTGTCCGCCGGCCGCCCGGAGGGCGCATGAGCAGGTTCTGGCACCGCTGGGAGACCGACACCCGCGCACCGTCGGGCCGCGAGTGGCGTCGCGACCTGCTGCGTCGTGCGCTGCTGCCGACGGCCGTGCTGTGGTGCGTCGTGGTCGGCCTCGGACTCGTCATCACCGGGCCGTTGCACGGGCTGCCCGGTGAGGCGGCCGTCAACCGGTGGTTCGTCGACGTGCGCACGCCCGCGCTCGACACCCTCACGACCTGGTTGTCCGCGATCGGCCAGACCGAGCCGCTGATCGGCGCGTGCCTCGTCGGCATCGCGCTGACCTGGTGGCGCACGCGGCAGTGGTGGTACGCGACGGTGCTGGGGCTCGCGGTCGCGCTGCAGGCGGCGGTCTTCCTCAGCGCCGCGGCCGTGGTCGGCCGCGAGCGTCCGGACGTCGAGCACCTCGACCACGCGCCGCCGACGTCGAGCTTCCCCAGCGGGCACACCGGGGCGTCCGCCGCGTTCTACCTGACCCTCGCGCTCGTCGCCCAGCGGATCCGGCGGCCCGCGCTGCGGTGGGCCGTGACCGTGCTGTGCGTCGTCGTGCCGTTCGCGGTGGGGAGCGCGCGCGTGTACCGCGGCATGCACTCGGTCAGCGACGTCACGGTGGGTTTCCTCAACGGCGCGACGTGCGCGGTCATCGCCTGGGGGTACCTGCGCCGCTCGCCGCGGACGCCCGAGGACGTCGCCGGCGCCGAGCCGGGCGGCGCGGTGGCGGCACCGGCCAGGTGATCGCCGGAGCACCGGCGCGCGCGGACTACCGTGGGCACGTGGCCCTGTTCTCCCGAAGCCGTCGCCTGCCCGACCCGCTGCGCCGCTCGCTCGACCTGCGCGCCGACGCGATCCTCGCGTCCGCCCCGCTGGTCGACGGACGCTGGGCGGTGAGCGCGCGACGTGCGCTGCACCTCGTGGGCGAGGAGGGCGCGGTCCGCACGCCGTGGGCGGACGTCGATCGCGGCTCGCTGGACGCCGCGACGAGCACGCTGACGGTGCACTGGGTCAGCGGCGCGCGCACCGAGCTGGCGCTGGACCCCGACGCGGACGCGTGGGACTTCGCGCAGTCGTTCCGCGAGCGGGTGCAGCAGTCGGTCGTGCACGTCGAGCACGTGAGCGTGCCGGGCGCGCGCGGGCCGGTGCGCGTGGCCCTGCGGCGCGACGAGTACGGCGACCTGTTCACGCAGGTCATCGGCGACGGCACGGTCGACCTCGGCGATGCCGCGGTGTCCCGCGCGGTCGCGGCGGCCGAGGCCCACGTGCGCGCCGAGGCCGGCCTGGCACCCTGACGTCCCGCGGCGTGGCGCACGTCGCACCGGCCGCGCCCGCGGGCGTGTCCGGGACACCCCCGCGGGCCTGCTAGGGTTTTCCCGCACGATCCCCCGTAGCTCAATTGGCAGAGCATTCGACTGTTAATCGAAGGGTTACTGGTTCGAGTCCAGTCGGGGGAGCATCCACGAGGCACCTGACCCGCGTCACCGCGGGTCAGGTGCCTTCGTGCTTCCCGCGGCAGCGCGGCGCGCGGGCGCTCGCTGCGGCAGCCGGTGCAGCACGACGTCCTCGACCGCGCCGTCGCGCAGCGTGAACGTCAGGTACGTGCACTCCGGCTGCCGGCGCCGGTCGGTGGGCGACCCGGGGTTGAGCAGGCGCGTCCCGCGCGGCGTCACGGAGTCCCACGGCACGTGGCTGTGCCCGAAGACGAGGAGGTCCAGGTCGCCGAACCGTTCGTCGCAGCGCCGCTCGCGTCCGGTGGCCGCACCCGTCTCGTGGACGACCCCCACGCGGACGCCCGCGACGGTGGCCGTGGCGACCTCCGGGACGCGCGCGACGAGACCGGCCGGGTCGTTGTTGCCGTGGCACGCGAGCAGCCGACGAGCGCGGCGCTCGAACGCGTCGAGCAGGTCCTCGACCACCCAGTCCCCCGCGTGCACCACGAGGTCCGCGTCGTCGACGGCGTGCCACACGGCGGCGGGCAGGTCGCGGGCCCGGGCCGGGACGTGCGTGTCCGCGACGGCCACGACCCGCACCGCGTCGGCGGCCGTCACCGCCGCCCTGCGCGACGCGGGAGCGGGTGGGACCGGACGGGCGGGACGCGGGTGGTCATCCCCCGATGCTCGCGCGGCACGCCCGCCGTCGCACCCGCGCCGTCCCACGGGCGCGGACCCACCCCTCGCCGCGTCGCCTCCGCCAGGGCTGCCGTGACCTCATGGTCCGCCTGCTGCTGCGCGCCGCCGTGTTCCTCGGCTCGGCGGCGATCGGCCTGCTCGCGGCCGCGCTGCTGGTCGACGGCGTGCGCGTGACCGCGTCCGGGTTCGTCGTGACCGTGGTGGTGTTCGCGGTCGCGCAGTCGCTCCTGGCGCCGCTGTCCGTCCGCGCGACCACGCGGTACGCACCCGCGCTGCTCGGAGGCGTGGGCGTGCTCTCGACGTTCGTCGCGCTGCTCCTCGCGCAGCTGCTCACGTCGGGGCTGCGCATCTCGGGGCTCGCCGCGTGGGTCCTCGCGACGCTCGTCGTGTGGGTCGTGACGGCCCTCGCGACGATCGTGCTGCCGCTGCTGCTGCGACGGCAGGACGGGCCCGCGGACGTCCCGCCCACGACGGCCGGACGTCGCCGCGGCCGACGCGCCTGACGCGGCTCCGACCGACCCGCGCCGTTGCCCGGGAGCAGCCGGCCACGGCACGCTCGAACACGGCTCTGACCTGCACCGACACCGGGGCGGTCGACGGGGCTGGACGAACGTCCGTGCAGGCCTCACACTGACGACGTCCGAGCGCCGGACGTCGGGCTTCCGCCCGGTCGGCACGGGTCCTCGTG
>NZ_LNTD01000085.1 GCF_001462455.1 Cellulomonas sp. B6 | reverse complement strand
CCGCCGCCCGCCCCGCCGCTGCGGCCCGACGAGGAGCGCACGTGGGCGATCCTGGCCCACGTGCTCCCGCTGCTGAGCCTCGGCTTCGTGCCGCCGCTGGTCCTGTGGCTCGTCTTCCGCGGGCGCGGACCGTTCCTGGAGCACCACGCCAAGGAGTCGCTGAACTTCCAGCTCGCCTCGCTGCTCGCGCTCGTCGTGTCGGGCGTGCTGGTGGTCGTGACGTTCGGGCTCGCCTCGCCGGTGCTGTTCGGCCTGCTGGTGGTGTGGGTCGTGCTGGGCGTCCTCGCCGCGGTCGCCGCGAGCCGGTGGGAGTGGTACCGCTACCCGCTGACGATCCGGTTCATCGCCTGACACGGGGCCGCGCGCGTCCCGTCAGTCGACGAGCGCCCGCACCACGGCGTCGGCCAGCAGCCGGCCACGGCGCGTCAGCAGCACGCGCCGCTCACCGCCGTCGGCACCGAGCGCCGCCCGGGGGTCGACGAGCCCGTCCGCGACGAGCCCCGCCACGGCCTGCCGGGCCGGCGGCGCGAGATCGGCGACCGGCAGCCCCTCGGCGATCCGGACCCCGAGCATGACCCGCTCCAGCCGCGCCGTGGCCGCGTCGACGACCTCGCGGCCCGCCGCGGGGCTCAGGCCGCGGCCCAGCCGGTCGGCGTACGCGCGCGGGTGCTTGACGTTCCACCAGCGGACGCCCCCGACGTGGCTGTGCGCACCGGGCCCCACGCCCCACCAGTCGTCGCCGCGCCAGTAGCCGAGGTTGTGCCGGGACGCGTCCTGCGGCGTCCGCGCCCAGTTGCTCACCTCGTACCAGGCCAGCCCGGCGTCCGTGAGCAGGTCGTCGACGAGCTCGTACTTGGTCGCCTGGTCGTCCTCGTCGGGCAGCGTCAGCTCGCCGCGCCGCACCTGCACCGCCATGCGCGTGCCGGCCTCGACGACCAGGGCGTAGGCGCTCACGTGGTCGACGCCGGTGCTGAGCGCGACCTCGACGGAGCGCCGCCAGTCGTCGAGCGACTCGCCCGGCGTGCCGTAGATGAGGTCGAGCGACACCCGCAGCCCGGCGTCGCGCGCCCAGCGCACGACGTCCGGGATCCGCGCGGGGTCGTGCGTGCGCTCGAGCGTCGCGAGCACGTGCGGCACGGCCGACTGCATGCCGAACGACACGCGCGTGAACCCGGCCGCCGCGAGCCGCTGCAGGCCGTCGGGGGTCACCGAGTCGGGGTTGGCCTCGGTCGTGACCTCGGCGCCCGGTGCCAGCCCCCACGTGGTGCGCACGCCGTCCAGGAGGCGTGCGAGGTCGTCCACCGGCAGCAGCGTGGGGGTCCCCCCGCCGACGAACACGGTCGAGACCGGTCGCGTCGGCAGGTCGGCGGCGCGCAGCACGCGGTCGGCCAGCGCGATCTCGGCGAGGGCCGTGGTGGCGTACGCCGCGAGGCTCGCTCCCCCGCCCAGCTCGGTGGCCGTGTAGGTGTTGAAGTCGCAGTACCCGCAGCGCACCGCGCAGAACGGCACGTGCAGGTACACGCCGAACCGACGGGCGTCGGCACCGACCGTCGCCGACGCCGGCAGCGCGCCGTCGGCCGGCGCCGGGTCGCCCTCGGGCAGCGCCGGGCTCACGCGGCGCCGCCCGCGACCGCCGCCGGACGACTCACTTCTTCTTCGCGTCCTTGGCGTCCTTGGCGCCGCCGCCGTCCGACGACAGCGCGGCGATGAAGGCCTCCTGCGGCACGTCGACCCGGCCGATCGTCTTCATGCGCTTCTTGCCCTCCTTCTGCTTCTCGAGCAGCTTGCGCTTGCGGCTGATGTCGCCGCCGTAGCACTTGGCCAGGACGTCCTTGCGCATCGCCCGGATGGTCTCGCGCGCGATGATGCGCGACCCGATCGCCGCCTGGATCGGCACCTCGAACTGCTGGCGCGGGATCAGGTCCTTGAGCTTGGCGGTCATCGAGACGCCGTACGCGTACGCCTTGTCCTTGTGGACGATCGCGCTGAACGCGTCGACCTGCTCGCCCTGCAGCAGGATGTCGACCTTGACGAGGTCGGCGGCCTGGTCGCCGGTCGTGTCGTAGTCGAGGCTCGCGTAGCCGCGCGTGCGCGACTTGAGGTGGTCGAAGAAGTCGAAGACGATCTCGGCCAGCGGCAGCGTGTACCGCATCTCGACGCGGTCCTCGGACAGGTAGTCCATGCCCTGCAGGTCGCCGCGGCGCGTCTGGCACAGCTCCATGATCGTGCCGACGAACTCGCTCGGCGTGAGGATCGTGGCCTTGACCATGGGCTCGCGGACCTCGCGGATCTTGCCCGCGGGGAACTCGCTGGGGTTCGTCACGACGACCTCGGTCCGGTCCTCGAGCGTGACGTCGTAGACGACGTTCGGCGCGGTCGAGATGAGGTCGAGGTCGAACTCGCGCTCGAGCCGCTCGCGCACGATCTCGAGGTGCAGCAGGCCCAGGAAGCCGACGCGGAAGCCGAAGCCGAGCGCCACCGACGTCTCGGGCTCGTAGTTGAGCGCGGCGTCGTTGAGCTTGAGCTTGTCGAGCGCGTCGCGCAGCGCGGGGTAGTCGGACCCGTCGATCGGGTACAGGCCCGAGAACACCATGGGCTTGGGGTCGGAGTACCCGCCCAGCGCCTGGTCCGCGGGCTTGGCCGCGTTCGTCACGGTGTCGCCGACCTTCGACTGGCGCACGTCCTTCACGCCCGTGATGAGGTAGCCCACCTCACCGACGCCCAGGCCCTTGGTCGGCACGGGCTCGGGCGAGATGACACCGATCTCGAGCAGCTCGTGCGTCGCGCGCGTCGACATCATGACGATGCGCTCGCGCGGGTCGAGCCTGCCGTCGACGACGCGCACGTAGGTCACGACACCGCGGTAGGTGTCGTACACGGAGTCGAAGATCATCGCGCGGGCCGGCGCGTCGGCGTCGCCGACCGGCGCCGGGACGGTCCGCACGATCCGGTCGAGGAGCGCCTCGACGCCCTCGCCCGTCTTGCCCGACACCTTGAGCACGTCGGCCGGGTCGCCGCCGACGAGCCCGGCGATCTCCTCGGCGTACTTCTCGGGCTGCGCGGCGGGCAGGTCGATCTTGTTGAGCACGGGGATGATCTGCAGGTCGTTCTCGAGCGCGAGGTAGAGGTTCGCGAGGGTCTGCGCCTCGATCCCCTGCGCGGCGTCGACCAGCAGCACCGCGCCCTCGCACGCGGCCAGCGAGCGCGAGACCTCGTACGTGAAGTCGACGTGCCCGGGGGTGTCGATCATGTTGAGCGCGTACGGGGTGCCGTCGAGCTCCCACGGCATGCGCACGGCCTGCGACTTGATCGTGATGCCGCGCTCGCGCTCGATGTCCATGCGGTCGAGGTACTGCGCGCGCATGGCCCGCGCGTCGACCACGCCGGTGAGCTGCAGCATGCGGTCGGCGAGCGTCGACTTGCCGTGGTCGATGTGCGCGATGATGCAGAAGTTGCGCAGCAGCTCGGGCGCGGTCGCCGACGGGCGGATCCGCGCGGCGGCGGTGGCGGACGGGATGGGCAACTCGGCGTTCTCCGGCTTCTGGACGGGCTCGACGGCCGCACGCGCCGACGGTGGCGAGCCCCGCGCTCGGCGGGATCACGACGGTCGGTGGCGGCCCCGGCCCTGTCGGGGTGTCGGTGGCGGGCAGCACCATGGTCCCATGACGGACGCGCCGGACCACCCACCCGTCGCGACGACGGCCGTGCTGGCCGACCTCCAGGACCGGTTCCTCGCGTCCGTGGGCGAGGTCGACGCGGGCGCACGCGTCCCGTGGTGCGGGCGCTGGCGCGTGCGGGACCTCGTCGTGCACCTCGGACGGATCCACCACTGGGCCGCCGGGCAGGCGCGCCGCCGGCAGGAGACGCCGCTCGGGCGCGGGCCGTTCGTGCTCGACGCGTTCTACGCGACGCAGGCCGCCGAGCTGCGCGAGACGCTCGACGAGCTCGACCCCGACGCGCCCGCGTGGACGCTCGACGACAGCGGCGTCGTCCGGTTCTGGCACCGCCGTCAGGTGCACGAGACGCTCGTGCACCTGTGGGACCTGCGCACCGCAGGCGGGCTGCCGCTCGACGTGCCGCCCGCGCTGTGGGCCGACACGGTCGACGAGGTCGTCACGGTGATGCACCCGCGGCAGGTCGCCCTCGGGCGCGTCGCGGCGCCGCCGTCACCCGTGCGCCTCGTGGCGCAGGACGCGGGCCGCGCGTGGGCGACGGCCGCGGCGCCCGGTGCGCCGGGCGAGCCGGCGGCCACCGTGCACGGGCCCGCCGAGCGGCTCGCGCTGCTGCTGTGGGGCCGCACGACGCCCGACGACCCCGCGCTGGGCGTCACCGGCGACCGCGCCGCGCTCGACGCCGCCCTGACGGGCCGGATCACGCCCTGACGCGCGCCGTCGGGCGCCGCGTCACGCCTCGCGCGTGATCCGCACCCGCACGACGAGGTCCTGGGTCTGAGCTCCCGCGTAGATGCCCCGCAGCGGCGCGACGTCGTCGTAGCAGCGACCACGCGCGAGGACCACGTGGTGCTCGCCGGCCGGGACCCGGTTGGTGGGGTCGTACCCGTACCACTCGCCGGCCCACCACTCGACCCACGCGTGCGACTCCCCCGTGACGGTCGTCCCGACCTCGCCCGACGAGTCCGGGTGCAGGTACCCCGACACGTAGCGGGCCGGTACGCCGATCGCGCGCAGCGCACCGAGCGCGAGGTGCGCCATGTCCTGGCACACGCCGGTGCGGCTCGTCCACGCCTCGGCGGCGGGCGTGTGGACCGTCGTGACACCCGGGATGTACTCCATCTCGTCGCGCAGCGCCCGGCACACGGCCTCCGCGGCCGCGGCCGGCTCGAGCCCGTCCGCCGCGGCCCGCGCGAGCGCGACGACGTCGTCGGGGACGTCGGTGGCGTCGGTCGTGCCGAGGTGCTCCGCGAGGCGGTCGCGCACCTCGGCCCCGCGCAGCACCTCCCACGTCACGGACTGCGACGGCGCGGGGCGCTCGGCGACCTCGACGACGTGCTCGGCCGTCAGCACCAGCGACCGGTGCGGCGCGATCACCTCGAACGCGGTGACGTGCGTGCCCCAGTAGTCGCGGAAGTCGTGCGACCAGGTCTGCGGCTGGATGTCGAGCCGCGTCTCCAGCACCGACTGCCCCGGCAGGGACAGCGGCGTCATGCGGGCCTCGTTGTACGACGCGACCACGGGGTCGGCGTACCGGAACGTCGAGGTGTGGACGATCCGCAACCGGCTCACAGCGCCTCCCCCACCCACGTCAGCTCCGCCCCGGACGGGAAGTACCGCCCACGGATCGCGTCGGACGCGGCCGAGCACGCCCGCTGCACCAGCTCCATCTCCCGCGGCAGGTCGTCGAGGATCTCCAGCAGCGGCCGGTACTCGAGGTTCGACCGGACGTGGCCGATGTGCCGACGCGCGTCGTCGATGCCCGCGCGGTCGGCGACGGGCTCGAGCGCCGTGAGCGAGGCCTCCGCCTCGTTGAGCGCGTACACGATGGACCGGGGGAACAGCCGGTCGAGCAGCAGGAACCCGGCCGCGCGCTCGTCCGACGCCGTGCCGCGGTACGTCCGCAGGAACGCCTCGTGCGCGCCGCACGAGCGCAGCAGCGTCGACCAGCCGGGCCCCGCCGACCCGAGCAGCGCGCGGGTGGTCAGGAGCCGGGCGGTCATGTCGGCGCGCTCGATGGCCCGCCCGAGCACCAGGAAGTGCCACGTCTCGTCGCGCGACGTCGTCGACTCCATGATCCCGGTGACGATCGCGGCGCGTTCGCGCACCCACGTGAAGTAGTCGTGCGGCCGCGCGGGACGCATCTGCGACGGCAGCTGGTTCCAGCTCGCGTTGAGGCACTCCCACAGCTCGGTCGACACGATCTCGCGCGCGCGCCGCGCGTTCTCGCGCGCCGCGACGAGCGCGCCCGCGATCGACGACGGCGAGAACCGGTCGTACCCGAGCACGTCGAGCACGTGCTCGCGCCCCACCTCGACGTGGTCCGGCGGCACCGGGCGGTCCATCACCGACAGCAGCGAGCGGCAGGCGAGGTCCTCCTCGGCCCACGGGTCCTCGAGCAGGATCTGCACGTGCACGTCCAGCAGGCGCGCGGTGTCGTCGGCCCGCTCGACGTAGCGGCCGATCCAGAACAGCGACTCGGCGATGCGGCTCAGCACGTGGTCCCCCCGTCGGCGAGTGTCTGCTGCTGCTGCATGACCTGCACGCGGCGGTCCGACGGGTTGGAGTCGATCGGCACCGACGCGTCCTTCGGCACGGTCTGCGGCGCCGACTGGCCGGAGCCCGGGGCGCGGCGCGGCACGCGACCCCCGAGCACCCACGTGTCCTTGGACCCGCCGCCCTGCGAGGAGTTGACGACGAGCTGCCCCTCGGGCAGCGCGACGCGCGTCAGACCCCCCGGGAGCACGTAGACCGAGTCGCCGTCGTTCACCGCGAACGGCCGCAGGTCGACGTGCCGCGGACGCAGACCGTCCTCGACCAGCGTCGGGACGGTCGACAGCTGCACGACCGGCTGCGCGATCCAGCCGCGGGGGTCCTCCCGCAGGCGGCCGCGCAGCTCGTCGAGCTCGGCGCGCGTGGCCCGCGGCCCGACGACGAGCCCCTTGCCGCCCGACCCGTCGACGGGCTTGACGACCAGCTCCGGCAAGCGGTCGAGGACCTCCTCGAGCGCGCCGGGGTCCTCGAGCCGCCACGTGTCGACGTTCGGCAGCACGGGGTCCTCGCCCAGGTAGTAGCGGATGAGGTCGGGCACGTAGGTGTAGAGCAGCTTGTCGTCCGCGACCCCGTTGCCGACGGCGTTCGCGAGCGTCACCGTGCCGAGCCGCGCGCACGTCATCAGCCCGGGGCAGCCCAGCAGCGAGTCCGACCGGAACACCACCGGGTCGAGGAACTCGTCGTCGACGCGTCGGTAGATGACGTCGACGCGGCGGCGCCCCTGCGTCGTGCGCATCCACACGCGCCCGCCCGCGACGTACAGGTCGCGCCCCTCGACGAGCTCGACGCCCATCGTGCGCGCGAGCAGCGTGTGCTCGAAGTAGGCGGAGTTGTAGACGCCCGGCGTCAGCACGACGACCGTCGGGTCGTCGACCCCCGCCGGGGCGGCCGCCATGAGAGCCGCGAGCAGCCGCCGCGAGTAGTCCACGACCGGGCGGATGCGCAGCGTCGCGAACAGCTCGGGGAAGGTCTGCGCCATCGCGCGGCGGTTGGACAGCACGTAGCTGACCCCGGACGGCACGCGCACGTTGTCCTCGAGCACCCGCCAGCCGCCGAGCGAGTCCCGCACGAGGTCGATGCCCGAGACGTGCACGCGCACGCCGTTGGGCGGCTCGACCCCGCGGGCCGCGCGGTGGAAGTGCGTCGAGGACACGATGACGGACCGCGGCACGACGCCGTCGGCGACCGCCTTCTGCGGTCCGTAGACGTCGGCGAGGAACGCCTCGAGCGCACGCACGCGCTGCGAGACGCCGGGCGCGACGTGCTCCCACTCGTCGCCGGCCAGCACGCGCGGCACGACGTCCAGCGGGAACGGTCGCTCCTCCCCCGCGAAGTCGAACGTCACGCCCTGCTTGAGGTACGAGCGCGCCAGCGTGTCGGCGCGGGCGCGCAGCTCGCCCGCCGAGAGCTGCGCGAGCGCCGAGTGGACGTGCCGGTAGGCCGGCTGCGCCTCGCCGTCGGTCCCGATCATCTCGTCCCAGGCGGCCCCCGCCGGGTAGTCGTCGAAGAGGTCCGCCATGGCGCGAATGTAGCCGGACCGTGTCAACGCCGCGTTACGGGACGCACCGCCCGCGCCCCGGCACCCCTAGGCTCCACGTCGTGCGCACCGGACGTCTGACCGCCTTCCTGCAGGGCGCCGCGCGGCGCCTGCTGCCAGGCACCGGCACCCGCCCGCCGGCGAGCATGCCACGACCCGCCGCGGCTCCCCGCGGCGACCGTCGGGCACCGACGACGCCGGGTGCCACGGACCCGGAGGTCGTGCGCCCGCGGTACGCGCCCCGGAGCGACGGGCGACCCGACCCCGGCGAGGTGGTGTGGACCTGGGTCCCGTACGAGGAGGACGCCACGCGCGGCAAGGACCGCCCCGTCCTGGTGCTGACGGTGGAGGGCACCACGGTCGTCGCCCTCATGCTCACGAGCAAGGACCACGACCGCGACGCCGCGGACGAGGCACGGCACGGCCGCGTGTGGCAGGACGTCGGCACCGGCGGCTGGGACCCGCGCGGGCGCCCCAGCGAGGTACGGCTCGACCGGGTCCTGCGCCTGCCCGCCGCCGAGGTCCGCCGCGAGGGTGCCGCGCTCGACCGGCGCCGCTACGACGCGGTGGTGCGCGCCGCCGCACGCCTGCACGGCTGGTAGCATCGTCGTTCGCGTGTCCGCTCCGGGTCGGTGTGGACACACGCGCAGGCCTTTCCCGAGGGTGTCCCCACGCCCCAGTCCCGGCGCTGCGCACGCCCTCTACGACCTGTCAGATCGCTTCGGCGAACACGAAGAGAGTCCACACGTGGCGAACATCAAGTCCCAGATCAAGCGCATCCGCACGAACGAGAAGGCTCGTCAGCGCAACAAGGCTGTCAAGTCGGAGCTCAAGACGTACGTGCGGCGCGTCCGCGAGGCCGTCGCCGGTGGCGACAAGGACGCCGCTGCGACCGCGCTGACGCTCGCGTCGCGCAAGCTCGACAAGGCCGTGTCGAAGGGTGTCATCCACTCGAACCAGGCCGCGAACCGCAAGTCGGCGCTCGCGAAGGCCGTCAACGGCCTCTGAGGTCGCGGCGCAGCTTCCACCTGCGCCGACGGGCACCCTCGGGTGACCCGCACGACATGACGGAAGGGCGGCACCCCGCGGGGTGCCGCCCTTCCGTGCGTCGTGGGACGTGCCGTACGTCAGCCCCCGAGGGACCACGTCTGACGCGGCACGCCGGCCGGCATCGACGGCTGGAAGCCCGCCTCCCTCAGCGCACGGTCGAACGCCCGTGCTGCCGCGTCGACGTCGCCGCGACGCAGGTACCGGTCACCCAGGTCGCGCCAGACACCGGCCGAGTGCCGCGTCGCCGCCATCATCCCGAGCATGTCCGCACCCCACTGGTAGGCGGCGGCAGCACCCTCCGCGTCACCCCGGGCGTCGAGCACGTCACCGAGGGCGATGTGCGCCGTCGCGCCCTCGAGCCGCGGCGAGTCGCCGAGACCGGCGAGCGCGGCGCGCGCGTCGGCCTCGGCGGCCACCTCGTCACCCAGCAGCAGGTGCGCCCGCGACCGCTCGACCTGCAGACGCGCGACGTCCAGCGACGAGCCGACGATCGTCAGCCCCGGCTCGGCCCGCTCGATCTGCTCGAGCGCGCCCTGCGGGTCCGCCGGCTCGGAACGCAGCAGCAGCCAGGCGTAGTTGACGCGCAGCCGGGGCAGATCCCTGTCGGGCTCCCCCTCGGACAGCAGCGCGAGCGCGCGCTCGGTGTAGCGCTGCGCGAGCTCGTAGTCACGACGCTGCTCCGCCACGAGGGCCGCGTTCCAGTAGACGCTCCCCCGGCCGCGCGGCGTCCCGAGGGACTCGGCGAGCCGGACGAGCTCGGCGGCACGGTGCGTCGCGTACAGCAGGTCGCCACGCTCGACGTACGCCCACAGCACGGTGGAGGCGAGCCGGAGGTGCTCGTCGGTGCCCACGAGATCGGCGCCGTCGAGCTCACCGAGCGTGCTCTCGCCGACCTCGACCGCGCGGTGCAGGTCGCCGGCCTCGAGGTAGCAGCCGACGAGCGCCGTCGTGAGGACCGCGGCACGCAGGTGGTCGGGACGCTGCTGGGTCTCGACCAGCAGCGGCTCGAGCAGGGAGATCGCGGTCTCGAGCTCGCCGAGCAGCTCATGGGCGCGCGCGAGCGTCGTGTGCGCCTCGATCCGCAGCGTCGGCGTGACGACCGACAGGTCGAGCGCGCCGATGCGCTGCACGGCGCCCGTCGCGTCGCCGCTGGCCAGGTCGAGCCGCGCGTAGTCGAGCTCGAGCCGCGTGCGCGCCTCGTTGGGGCCGTCCTCGCCGTGCTTGAGGAACTCGAGCGTGGTGCCGAGCCGCTCGGCGAGGACGCCGAGCGCGGCATCCGTCGGCTCGCGGTGCCCCGCCTCGATGAGGGAGATGTAGCTGGGTGAGAACGCGCTGCCCGCGAGAGCCGTCTGGGAGAGCCCCGCTGCCAACCGCGCTTCGCGAACGCGGTCACCAATAGTCGTCATGAGAGTTCATTGTACGTATGACGCCACGCGGCGCCAGAGCCTTCGTCCTCGGCGCGCCGCACGTCGTCGTGCCGCGCGTCCGGGCAGGGATCCGATCGGGGTGCGGCGCCACGCGGCGACGTGACGCCGCTCCCCCGCGGGACCGTCAGGTCAGTGGAAGTCCTTGCAGCAGCCGCTCGCTCCGCCGTTGAGCGTGGCGGAGGCCGTGACCACGGGCGTGGCGACGGCGAGCGAGCCGACGATCGCGAGGGCGGCGAGTGCGCTGGCCAGATGCTTCATGTCGTTACTCCTGTCCGGTGTCTCCGAGAGTCCTGGTGACACGACTCGGCGGCCCGCCAGGCCGGTGCCCGCCGCGGACAGGGTGACACACGGCACACCCTCGTCGCGACCCACCGTTAGCCCGAACGGGTGGTAGGAGATTCCACCCGCCGGCCGAAGGATCACACGTTCCGACGTGTGGTGTCATAGTCACCATGACATCGCACGGGCCGGACGCGGCGCTCGCGCAGCTGGGTGCGGCGGTCGACGCCGCGATCCCGCGCTCGTTGGTGCAGGCGTGGGAGGAGCACGTCGCGCACGAACCCGTCCTCGTCGCGCGTCAGGGCATCTACTCGACGCACGGCCGGCCGTTCGCCTACCAGCTCTCGTACCGGGGCGCGGGGCTGCACCCCGAGGTCGCGCAGGAGTGGGGCCCGCCGGAGCACGAGCGCGCCACCGACCACGTCCTCGGCGCGACGTTCGGCCGGGCAGACCTCGAGCGCGTCGCCCACGGCCGGCTGCTGTTCGTGCGCTGCCCCCGCGCGCATCTCGTGGGCGACCTCGCGGTGCCGCACCGTCCCGATCGCCTGGTGATCGAGGTGAGCGCGACGGCCGACGTCGACGCGGCCGCGCTCGCCGGGCTGCGTCGGCTGCGCGAGGAGGGTTTCCGCATCGCGATACCGGCGTTCGCCGACCGACCCGAGCAGCGACGGCTGCTCCCCCACGCGGACTTCGTCAAGATCGACGTCCGGGACCTCGACGTCGAGGGACACCCCGTGGTCCGGGTGGCGCGATCGTTCGGCGCGATGCTCGTCGCCGAGTACGTCGAGACGTCCGACGAGCTCCGCCTCGCCCGCGACCTCGGCTTCACGCTCTTCCAGGGCAACCTCATCGAGCGCGTCGACGTGCTGGACCGCACCGACGACCGCCCCGTCGGCAGCGACGCCGGCCACGGGCGTGCCGGGGGGCACCCCCGGCCGTGACCTCGGACGGGTGAGGGGCTCGTCGCAGCCCGTGACACCCGTCGCCCCGGTCGTGGCCCCACGGTCGCGCGGGGACGGCAGGAGCGAGGCGTCAGCGGTCGACGGCGGCGGAGACGCGGAGCACCGCGCGCTCGACGGCGAACCGCGGGTCGCGACCTTCTCCCTTGACCTCGGCGTCGGCCTGGGCCACGGCCGAGATCGCCAGGGCGAGCCCCTCGGGGGTCCACCGCCGCAGGTCCTGCGTCGCGCGGTCGACCTGCCACGGCGCCATCCCGAGCTCGCGCGCCGCGGCCGCACCGCGACCACGGACGGCCCCCACCTTCGCCAAGGTCCGCAGCCGCGCCGCGAGGGCCGCGACGACCGGCACGGGGTCGAGCCCGGTCGCGAGCGCGTGCCGCAGGAGCGCGACGGCCTTGCCCGCGTCCCCGGCGACGGCCGCGTCGGCGACCTGGAAGCCCGTGGCCTCGACCCGGCCGCCGTGGTAGCGCTGCACGGCCTCCTCACCGATCAGCCCCGTGGTGTCCGCCACCAGCTGCGCGCACGCCGCGGCAAGCTCACGCAGGTCGGACCCGACCGCGTCGACCAGCGCCCGGACGCCGCGCGGATCGGCACGACGCCCCGCGCGGCGGAGCTCGTCCTGGACGAACGCGGACTTGTCGGAGTCGGACTTCACCGCGTCGCAGGCGACGGTCGGCACCTGTGCGCGCTTCGCCGCGTCGAGCAGTCGCTTGCCGCGTTGCCCGCCGCCGTGACGCAGCACCACGACGACGTCCTGCACCGGGTCGGCGAGGTAGGCCTCGGCGTCGAGCAGCAGCGCGTCACCGGCACGCTCGACCCCCTCGACGAGGACGACCTTGCCCTCGGCGAACAACGACGGGCTGGTCAGCACGGTGAGCTCGCCGCTCGCGTACGTCGCGGCGTCGACGCGTGCGACCTCGACGTCGGGATCCGCCTCCCGGACCCGTGCGACGATCCGATCGCACGCGCGTTCGGCGAGCAGGGTCTCGGCCCCGCTCACGAGCACGACCGGCGCCGGCTCGGCCGCCGACCACGGGACGCCGGAGGTACCGCCTCCGCGCCCCGACCGCGCGGAGGAGCCACGAGAGGAACGAGCGGGGGCTGCCACGGCCCCAGCCTGCCAGACGCCGGGGACACCGACGGCCGGCGTGCCGCGCTCACCGCCGGCCCGCGCGGAGCAGGCCCGTCGCGCCGACGACGACCAGGGCAGCGGTCACGGCCCCGACCGGTCCGGGCCACCACGCGAGGCCCGCCGCGGGCAGTCCGGCCACCCACCGCGCGACGGTGGCGACCCACCAGCACGCGGCGCCGGCCACCGCACCGAGCAGCCCCGCCCCCGCGGGCCAGACGCCCTCGAGGAGGGCCGCGACCAGCCCGAGCACGGTCGCCGGCGCGATCGCGGGGACGACCGCCACGTTCGCCAGGACCGCCCACGGGCCGAACGTCGGCCACACCGCCAGCGCGACCGGCAGGCAGCCGAGCTGCGCCGCGACCGGCGCGGCCACGAGCCCCGCGACGTCCCGCCCGCACAGGGGTGCGAGCGTCTCGACGAGGGGCTGCGCGAGCAGCACGAGTCCGGCGGTCGCGGCGACCGAGAGCGCGAACCCGACGTCGACGGCGAGCCACGGGTCGACGACGAGCAGCACGACGACCGCGGTCGCGAGCGCCGCCGGTCCCACCGACCGGCGCCGGACGACCAGGCCGAGCAGTCCGACGCCGCCCATCACGGCGGCGCGCACGACGCTCGGCTGCGGCCCGACGACCGCGAGCAGCAGCGCGCCCGCCGTCGCGGCCGCGGCCACGCGGAGGACCAGCGGTGCGCGCACGGCGGCAGCGAGCGCGAGCACGAGCGCGCCGACGATCGCGAAGTGCGCGCCGGAGACGGCCGTCACGTGCGCGAGGCCGGCGGCCCGCATGGCCGCGGTGAGGTCCTCGGGGACCGCACCGGTGTCGCCGACGGTCACCGCGGGCAGCAGTCCGCGCACGTCCGCGCGCAGGGGTGCGGCCACGGCTCGTGCGCCGTCACGCACGCCCTGCGCCCACCCGCCGACGGGCCGAGGTCGCTCCGTGACGACGGGCGGGTCGCGCACGCCGAGGCGGACCGACGCGCGACCGGCACGCTCGGCGGGGGCGACCGTGCCCCGCACCCGCACGAGCGCGTCCGGCGGCAGGCCGGCCGGTCCGACCACCGTCACCGGCGCGGCCACCCGCACCCAGGTGGTCCCGATCCGCACCGCGGTGGCGGCGACGGTGACGCTCTCGCGGGGCTCGCCCTGCGTGACCACGGTCCGGGCGTCAGCGCCGACACGGCCGACGACCTCCACCACGGCACCGCGGTCGGCTGCCTCGACGACGACGCGCGGTGCCGCGGCCGCGAGCTGGACGCCACCCGACACGAGGACCGTCGCGGCGGCGGCCGCGGCCAGGACGGCCAGCCGGGCGAGGCGGTCGCCCACGTCGCGGACGGTGGGGCGGGGACGCTCCGCGGCGGCGGGCGGGTCGTGCGTGGTCGACGGCTGGGGCTCCTCGACGTGCGGTGCGTGCTCAGGTGCAGCGGGTCCTGCGGCCGCAGCGCGTCCGGCGGCCACCACCGCGGCGACGAGGGCACCCGCCGCGACGAGGGCCAGCACCCACCGCGCGAGCGTCGCGGCGGCCGGCACCGTGCCGGGCGCGTGCGCGACGAGGAGCGCGGCGCACCACGCGGCGGCCGCCGGCGGGATCAGCCGCAGGTCGGCGGCCGTCGTGACCGCGGACGGCGACGCACTCACACCCGGACCCGGGGGCGCAGGTCGGCCATCAGCGCGGGGCCGATACCGGCGACGTCGTCGAGGTCGTCGACGCTCGTGAACGGGGACCGGGCGCGGTGCTCCACGATCCGCCCGGCCAGGACGGGACCGACGCCCGGCAGCTCCTGCAGCGCGGCCTCGTCGGCCCTGTTGAGGTCGACCAGAGCGTCGTCGGGCGCCGCCGCGGACGCCTGCGCGGCGGGTGCCTCACCGATCAGCGGCACCCGGAGCTGCTCGCCGTCGCCCACGACGCGCGCGAGGTTGAGGGCGCCCAGGTCGGCGTCGGGCGTGCTGCCGCCCGCGGCGGTGAGCGCGTCGGCCACCCGCGCACCCGCGTCGAGGTGCACGACGCCGGGAGCACCCACGGCACCCACCACGTGGACGACGACCGTGGTGTCGGTGTCGGCATCCGTCGGCGAGGTCGCACCGTCGGTCGCGGTCACGCCGGGAGCGGCGATCGCGACCGGCTCGCCCCGCGGAGCGGTCGACGCCCGCAGCACGATCCCGCCCGCAACGAGCGCGAGCGCGAGGCCCGCCGCACCGGCGGTCCGCCAGGCAGGCACCCACCGCACGCGCGGAGCGACGGGCACCGGCGCACGCGGGGCGTGCTCGGCGGCGAGCGCGAGCGCGGACGCGACATCGGGGTCCCACCGCTCCGGGACGGCCGCGGGGGCGCGCCCCGCGGTCGCGTGCGGGGCCGGCTCCCCCGCCTCGGGGCGCGGGTCGCCCGAGCCGGGTGCACGGGGGCCGACGCGCCCGACCCGGTGGGCGGCGCGAGCCGTCGGCGCGGCGCCGGCAGGTGGGACCGGACCGACGGGGGCGGCGGTGCGTGCCGGCCGCGGCGTCCACCCGGCCGTCGCGGCGTCCCCGGCCGGGTCGGGTCGCGGCGCCGCGAGGGTCGCGAGACGGCGCGCGACGTCG
>NZ_LNTD01000084.1 GCF_001462455.1 Cellulomonas sp. B6 | reverse complement strand
CGAGCCGACGGCGACGGTCACGACGCCGGCCCCCGAGCCCACGACCACAGCCCCGTCGCCCACGCCGTCGGTCCCGGACCCGACGCCGACGACCACCTCGACGGTGCACGTGCCCGTGTGGCCGTCGCAGCCGGCGATGACCGAGTCGACGATCCCGTGGACGGTCGTGCTCGGCGCGGTGCTCGTGCTCGTGGCCGCCGCCGCGGGGATCTGGTGGTGGTGGCGGCAGATCGGGGCGCCCACGGCGGCACGGGTCCGACAGCCCGCGGCGGACGCCGCCGCCGACGGTGCCGCGACCGCCGTCCTGCCCGTCGGCGGGGCGGCGCCGACGCTCGTCCTGCCACCCGTCACCGACGGCACCCCCGCCCCGGACGGCCCGGAGGTCGCAGCCGCACCGGCCGCCGCGGGCGCCGCCGAGCCGCTGACGGCACGCAGCGACGAGGCCGTGCGGTTCCTGGTGCGGCTCGGCGAGGCGATGGTCGACGCGGGCGCGCCGATCGTCCAGGTCAACACGACGCTGCAGCGTGTCGCCGAGGTCAACGGGCTCCCCGAGGCGTCCGTCGTGACGTTCCCGACCGCGCTCATGGTCTCGGTGCCCCAGCACGGCACCGTGCAGACGGCCGTCGCGACCGCCGGCAGCCGCGTGCTGCGGCTCGACCAGGTGGGCGACGTGCTCGACCTCGCGCACGCCGCCGCGCGCGGCGACGTCGGGCCGCGCGCCGGGCTCGACGCGCTCGCGGGCATCGTGCTGTCGCAGCCCGCGTCGACGGGCCTGCGCCGCGCCGCGGGGTACGTCGCGATGGCCGCGGGCCTCTCGCTCGTGCTCGGCGGCGGCTGGCTCGACGTGCTCGTCGCCGCCGTGCTGGGCGGCGGGGTGTCGCTGCTCACCACGGCGACACGACGCGTCCCACCGGTGTACCAGGGGCTGCTCGTCGCCCTGAGCGCCTTCGCGGTCGCGGTGCCCGTCCTGCTCCTGGTGCGCACGGGCTGGCCGGTCGGGCTGCTCGCGCCGCTCGTGGCGCCCCTCGTGACGTTCCTCCCCGGTGCGCTGCTCACCACGGGCGTCATCGACCTCGCGACCCGGCAGATGATCGCGGGCTCGTCGCGGCTCGCGTCGGGCGTCATGCAGCTCGTGCTGCTCGCGCTCGGCATCACCGCCGCCGCCGGCCTCGTGGGCGTGCCCGCGGCCCAGGTCGGGGCCGCGAGCGCGCAGCCGCTGGGCTGGGCCGGGCCGTGGGTCGGCGTGCTCGTCTACGCCGCCGGGGTCGTCCTGCACAACGACGCGCACCGCGGCACCCTGCCGTGGATCACGCTCGTGCTGGTCGTCGCGTACGCCGGCCAGGTCCTCGGGGGCGTGCTGCTGGGCGCGGTCGTGTCGTCGTTCGTCGGTGCGCTCGTCATGACGCCCGTGGCGATGCTGGCCGCCACGCGCCGCGACGGGCCACCCTTCCTCGTGACGTTCCTGCCGGGCTTCTGGGTGCTCGTGCCCGGTGCGCTGGGCCTGGTCGGTGTCACCTCGGCGCTCGGGCACTCGACCGAGCAGGCCATCACGACCATCGTGACGACGGGCGTGTCGATGGTCGCGATCAGCCTCGGCGTGCTCGCGGGGCTCGCGCTGGGCGGCGGCCTGCAGCGCCGGCTCGCGCCCGACGCACCGCTGATCGTCTGACGGGTCCGGGTCCGGGTCCGGGTCCGGGGCCGGGGCCGCGCGTCACTCGTCGCGGCGCACGACCGCGGCGGCGCGCGCCGCGAGCAGGCCGCCGACGCCGGTGCGCCCGGCGCGCAGCCGCGTGAACGCGTCGGCGTCGGGGCCGCCCGGCACGCGCCGGGGGAGCGAGTCGACCGCGACGAGCCACTGCGGCCACGCGAGCAGCCGGCACACGGCCATGAGCCGCTCCGACTCGGCGTCGGCCTCGCCGCGCTCCTCGGACAGCAGCGTCGTGAGCTCGTCGCCCACCTCGGGGTGGCCCGCGAGCGAGGCCAGCGTGCGGGACCCGTGCGCGCCCTGCGGGCCGAACGCGTCCTCGTCGTCGGGGAACGCGAGGTGCGCGTCCGACAGGTAGGTGACGACCTCGGCGCCGTCGTCGTGCGCCCACACCTGCAGCAGCAGGTCGCGCGCGACGACGACCGTGACGACCGCGGCGTGCAGGTCGCCCGACACGAGCTCGCCGACGTCGGGCAGGTACCGGCGGTGCGCCGCGACGTGCCCGCGGGGGCGGTCGGCCACCGCGACGACCCAGCCGTCCTCGTCCGGACCCACCCACCCGGAGAACCGCTCGCGGACCAGCACGCGCAACACCTCGTCGCGCGCGGCCCGCACCAGCAGCAGGCCGTAGGTGAGGCCGTCGGGCCGGATGATCTCGTCGTCGTACTCGCTCACGGGGGCGAGTCTGGCACCGTCCGGGGCCCGCGCGTCAGGACGTGACGTCCGCCGTCGTGAACCGCGCCCACGCGAGCGCGCCGAACACCACGACCCAGCCGGCCTGCACCGCGAGCCCCTGCGCGAGCACGTCGGCCGACGGCACGACGCGCAGCATCTCGGCGAAGTCGAACCAGTGGTGCGTCAGCAGCGCCGGGTGGATCGCGGCGAGCTGCGGCAGCTGGTCGAGCACGCTCGAGACCACGGCGACGACGACCGTCGCGGCCATCGCGCCGACGGGGACCTCGGTGAGCGTCGAGAAGAACAGCCCGACCGCGACGAGCCCGGTCATCGACAGCCCGACGTACGCGACGACACCGGCGACGCGCAGCACGCCGTCGCCGAGCGGCACGGTCGACCCGGACAGCAGCGTGAGGTCGCCGACGCCGAACAGCGCCGCGCCGACCACGAGCCCGACCACGGCGATCGCGAGGACCGCTGCGGCGGCGAACACGAGCGCGCCGAGCGCCTTGACCGCGAGCAGCCGACCGCGTCCGACCGGGACCACGAGCAGGTACCGCAGCGTGCCTGCCGACGCCTCGCCCGCGATCGCGTCACCCGACGCGATGCCGATGGTCAGCGGCAGCAGGAACGGCGTGCACAGGAACAGCGACGCGACCACGAGGAACAGCCCGTTGCCCGTCACACGCGACACGAAGGGCGGTCCCTGACCGGCGAGCGCGGTGTCCTGCGCGAGGTACAGCACGACGCCGAGCAGCAGCGGCACGAGCGCGAGCCCCACGAGCAGCACGAGGTTGCGGCGGCGCCCCAGCACGAGCGCGAGCTCGGCGCGCACGAGGCGCGCGAGCGCACCGCGGTGCCGTGCGGGCGGCTCGACGGCCCGTGAGGCGGAGACCGGTGCGGCGACGGACGTGGTCGTGTCAGCGGGCGACATCGAAGCCCTCCCCGGTGAGCTCGACGAACACGTCCTCGAGCGACGGTCGACGCACGTCGACGCCGACGACCGGGACGTCGGCGCGCACGAGCGCGGCCGTGACGTCCTGCGGTGCCGGGCCGGCGTCGTCGCGGACCGCGGCCGACACCGTGACGGTGCCGTCGGCGACCGGCCGGTCGGCGGTCACGTCGTCGAGCGCGAGGCGGCGCAGCTCGGTTGCGGCGGCGTCCGCACGGTCGGCGAGCGTGCGGACCGCGATCCGGGCGGCGCGGCGCGCGGTCAGCTCGGTGCGCGGGCCCTGCAGCAGCAGGTGGCCGCGGCCCATGATGCCGACGTGCGTGCAGACCTGCTCGATCTCGGCGAGCAGGTGCGAGGACACGAGCACGGTCGTGCCGCCGTCCGCGAGCTCGCGCACCAGGTGCCGCACCTCGCGCGTGCCCTGCGGGTCCAGGCCGTTGGTCGGCTCGTCGAGCACGAGCAGGTCGCGCGGCCGCAGCAGCGCCGCGGCCAGGCCGAGCCGCTGCTTCATGCCCAGCGAGTACTGCCGGTACCGCTTGTCCGCCGCCGCGGTCAGCCCGACCCGCTCGAGCGCCGCCTCGGCCCGGGCGCGCGCCGTGCGCGGGTCGGTCGACGCGTCGACCGCGTCGAGCCGCGCGAGGTTCGCGCGGCCCGACAGGTACGGCTGGAACGCAGGCCCCTCGACGAGCGCACCCACGCGCGGCAGCACGTGCGCCGCGCGCTGCGGCACCGGCTCGCCCAGCAGCTCGACCCGCCCCGACGTGGGCGCGACCAGCCCGAGCAGCATGCGGATCGTCGTCGTCTTGCCCGAGCCGTTGGGCCCGAGGAACCCGTAGACGGCACCGCGCGGCACGACCAGGTCGATGCCGTCGACCGCGACCTGACCCGTGCGGAACCGCTTGGTCAGGGCGTGCGTGCGGATGGCGTCGTCGGTCACGACCCCAGCCTGCGGCACGGCCGGCGCCGCGGCACGCAGCGTGGCCGTCACGCGCCGGCGACCGCGCGCAGCGCGTCCACCGGCACGGCGCCGGCCAGCACGCGGCCGTCGTCGAGCACCAGCACCGACAGCAGCGAGGACTGCAGCGCACGCCCACCCTCGACCGGGGTCGTCAGCTGGTCGTACAGGGCCGAGGTGTCGAGGTCGACGGCCGGGCCGTCGCCCCCGCCCACGAACTGGTCGAACAGCTCGTTCGCGCCCTCGCCGCCGCCGAACGACTTCTCGACGTCCGGCAGGGTGGCCACCGCCGACGGGTCGCCCGCGAGCAGGGCCGCGACGTCGACGTCCTTCACCTCGACGACCGTGTCCCACCCGGTGCCCGTGACGGTCACGCCGTCGGGCAGCGCCGCGTCGGCCGGGTCCTCGGGCAGCGCGGAGGACTGCTCGGCGTGCGCGGCGAGCGTCGCGTCGTCGGGCAGCGGCACCGTCACCTCGCGGACCGCCGCGCCCGGCGGCTTCGTGAACGTCAGCACCGAGTCGGCCGGTGCGGCGAACGTCACGTCGGTGAACCCGAGCTCGAGCGCCGGGGTCCGGGCGTCGTCGCTGCTCCAGACCTGCACGCGCAACGGCGTCCACGTCTGCGCGTCGACGGCGACCACGATCCGGCCGACGAGCGTCGTCGTCGAGGTCGGCTTGACGACCACCTGGTAGGCGTCGCGCCCCGCGACCTTCGTCGCGGCGTCGACGCTCACCGTCGCGTCCTGCTGCGCCTGCTCGAGCGCCTGGCGACCCAGCTCGGCGGGCGTCGGGAGGTCCGCGGGCGGGGTCGGGGCGGCGTCGTGCAGCCGCTGCGCGCGGGCGGCGTCCGCGGCCGACAGGGCGTAGTGGACGACCTCGTCGTCGGACGACGAGTACGTCCAGGCCTGCGTGCCGTCGGCGACGACCGAGTACTCCGAGGCCGTGCCCAGCAGCGACACGCGCGAGCGCGCCTCGCCGTCGGTCCACACCCGCAGCGTCGTCGACCCGCCCAGCAGGTTCAGCGGGTCGGCGCCACCCACCTGCGCGAGCGACAGGTCCGGCAGCCCCAGCCGCGCGGTGTGCACGACCGTGCCCGACAACGCCTGCGGCTCGGCCTCGAGCACGCGCGCCACCAGCTCGTCGGGCTGCACGGGTGCGAGCCCGGCGGAGTCCGCCGAGGCGAGCAGCGGGGGAGCGGCGAACGCGACCCCCACCGCGACGGCGGCGACGGCCGGGACGGCCCACGCGGCGCGCACGCGGGTCCGGGAGGTGGTGGGTGTCGTGTCCATGGGACCACCGTGCGGCACGCGGCCTGAGCGGAGCCTGAGCGCGGTCCCGCCGCGCCGGTGCGCGGGTGGGATGCTGCCGGGGTGCGCGTGCTGGTGGTCGACGACGAGGTCGGGCTCGTGCGCGCCCTGCGCCGCGGCCTGACCGCCGAGGGGTTCGCGGTCGACGCCGCGCACGACGGCGAGACGGGCCTGCGGATGGCCGTCGACGGCGAGTACGACGTGCTCGTCGTCGACGTCATGCTGCCGTGCCGCAACGGGTACGACGTCGTCACCGCGCTGCGCGCGCAGGACGTGTGGACGCCCGTGCTCATGCTGTCGGCCAAGGACGGCGAGCACGACGTCGCCGACGGCCTCGACGTGGGCGCCGACGACTACCTCACCAAACCGTTCTCCTTCGTCGTGCTCGTCGCACGGCTGCGCGCGCTCGTGCGCCGTCCCGTCGCGCCGCGCCCGGCCGTGCTGCAGGTCGGCGCGCTCGCGCTCGACCCCGCGACGCGCGGCGTCACGCGCGACGGCACACCCGTCGACCTGACCGTCCGCGAGACCGCGCTGCTGGAGTACCTGCTGCGGCACGCCGACCGCGTCGTCGGCAAGCTCGAGCTGCTCGACCACGTCTTCGACACGCGCGGCGAGGACCCGAACGTCGTCGAGGTGTACGTCGGGTACCTGCGGCGCAAGCTCGGGCGCGACGCCGTCACGACCGTGCGCGGCGCCGGGTACCGCGTCGGCGGGGCCGCGTGAGCACGCCCCGCGGCGGCGGGTGGTGGCGGCGCCGGTGGCGGCACAGCTCGCTGCGCGCGCGGCTCACGCTCGCGGCGACCGGCGCCGTCGCGGTCGTCCTGGTGATCGGCGCGTTCACGCTGTCGGGCGTCGTGGGCGTCGCGCGCACGGCCGCGGTGGACGCGGCCGTGCGGGAGCGCTCGGCGACGCTCGCCGCGCTCGTCGCCGACGACCGCGTGCCCGACGCGCTGCCCGTCACGCAGCCGGGCGAGGTCGCGCAGCTCCTGGACGCCTCGGGCGCTGTGCTCGCGACGTCGACCACCGCGAGCCGCACCCTGCCGGTCGTCGACGCAGCCACGCTGGCGGCGTGGCGCGAGCGCGCGGGCGGTCGCGTGCTCGTCGTCGGCACCGAGGGCAGCGCGTACGACCGTGTCGCACGCGCGGCCGTGCGCGCCGTCACCTACCGCGGCGAACCCGCGACGCTCGTGACGACCGTGCCCCTCACCGACGTGGAGGGCGTGCTGCGAGCGCTGCGCGTCGCGCTGCTGCTGGTCGTGCCCGTGCTCACCGTCGGGTTCGCGCTCGTGCTGCGGGCCCTGCTGGGGCGCGTGCTCGCGCCCGTCGAGGACCTGCGGGCCGCGGCCGACCGGGTCGCGCTCGCGGGCGGCCCCGGCTCGCTGCCCGTGCCCGCCGCCGACGACGAGCTCGGTGCGCTGGCCCGCACGCTCAACGCGATGCTCGACCGTCTCGAGACCGCCGCCGCACGCCAGCGCACGTTCGTCGCGGACGCCGCGCACGAGCTGCGCTCACCCGTCGCGGCGGCGCGCGCCGCCGTCGAGGTCGCGGCCGCGCACCCCGAGGCGTACCCGGTCGCCGACCTCGTCGCCGACCTCGCGCCGCAGGTCGCGCGCATGCAGGCCCTGGTCGACGACCTGCTGGTGCTCGCGCGCGTCGGCGCGGCACCGGTCGCTCGCGGCCCCGTCGACCTCGCCGACGTCGCGGCCGAGGCCGTCGCGTCGGTCGCACCGCCGGCCGCCGCACGCGGGGTCGAGGTCACCGTCACGGGCGCCGCGACCGCCGTGGGTGCGGCCGGGCCGACGGCGCGGGCCGTGCGCAATCTCGTCGACAACGCCGCGCGGCACGCGCGCTCGGCCGTCACGGTGCGCGTCGAGCGGGTGCCCGCCGACGCGGCCGCGTCGGGAGGCCCGGGTGCGGGCACCGGTGGTCGCGTCCGCGTCGTGGTCGACGACGACGGCCCGGGCGTGCCTGCGGGTGACCGCGAGCGCGTGTTCGAGCGGTTCGTGCGCCTCGACGCGGCGCGTGAGCGCGACGCCGGTGGCGCGGGCCTCGGGCTCGCGATCGCTCGCGAGGTCGCGCGCGAGCAGGGTGGCGACGTCGCGCTCGACGTCGCCCCGACCGGCGGCCTGCGCGCCGTGCTCACGCTGCCCGCCGGCTGACGTCGTGCGACGATCCTGCTGGTCCGTGCGCCGCGCGGGCGCCGCAGGACCACCGGGGAGGGTGCACGTGCCGCAGACGGTCCGGGCCTCGCAGGCGCCGAACGGGCTCAACGTGCGCATCGACCGCGTGCGGATCGGCGGCCTCGCGCTGCGCACCTGGACCACGTGGATCCAGGAGACCGACGACGTGCCCGTCGCCGACCGGCGCGACATCGTGCTCGTGCACGGCCTCGGCGTGAGCTCGGAGTACTTCGAGCGGCTCGCGGTGCACCTCGGCCGCGTCGGGGCCGTGCACCTGCTCGACCTGCCCGGGTTCGCGGGCGTCCCGCGACCCGACCGCCACCTCGAGATCGACGACTTCGCGCGGCTCATCGCGCGCTGGGTCGAGCACGTCGGCCTCGAGCGGCCCACGTTCCTCGGGCACTCGATGGGATCGCAGATCGTCACCGAGGTGCTCGCGAGCCACCCGGGGATCGCGTCGCACGCCGTGCTGATCGGTCCGCCGGTCAACGCGCAGGAGCGCTCGGTCCCGCGGCAGGCGCTGCGGCTGCTGCAGAGCTCGGTGCACGAGTCGCCGCGCACGCGCGGCATCGCGCTGCGCGGGTACGTCGAGTGCGGGCCGCACTGGTTCGCGCAGGTGCTGCCGCGCATGTTGCGCTACCCGATCGAGGACCGGCTGCCGGGCGTCGACGTGCCGGTGCTTGTGGTGCGCGGCGAGCACGACCACGTGGCGCCGCGCGCGTGGGCGCAGCTGCTGGCCGATGCCGCTCCCGACGGGCGCTGGGTCGAGATCGAGGGCGCGTCGCACGCCGTGATCTACGAGCACAGCCGCCAGGTCGGCGACCTCGTGCTGGAGCACGTGCGGCGATGAGCACGACGCCGGGCGGGCCGAGGGCCCTGGGGCGACACGTGGCGACCGTGCGGCACCGCGCGCGTCAGGGGGTCGCGTGGGCCCGGGACTACGCGTGGATCGTCGGCGCGCAGCTGCGGGCGCTGCGGCCGGTGCGGGCCGACGCGTGGTCCGCGGGGGAGCGGGCGCCCGTGCTGCTGCTGCCGGGCATCTACGAGCGCTGGCCGGTCATGGTGGACCTCGCACGTGCTCTGCACGCGGCGGGGCACCCGGTGCACGTCGTGCCCGGCCTCGGGCTCAACGGCCGTCCGCTCGCGGCGTCGGCGCGCGTCGTCGCGGCGCGCGTCGAGGAGCTCGGGCTGCGCGATGTCGTGCTGGTCGCGCACTCCAAGGGCGGGTTGATCGGCAAGCTCGTGATGGGCGACCCGGACGCCGGGCGGCGCGTCGCGGGGCTCGTCGCCGTGAACACGCCGTTCGCCGGGTCGGTCTACGCGCGGTGGTTCCCGGTGCGGTCGGTGCGTGCGCTGTCGCCGCGCGACCCGCACGTGCGGGCGATCGCGCGCGAGGTCGCCACGCACGCCCGGACGTGGTCGCTGCACGCCCGGTTCGACCCGCACGTGCCGACGGGCGGCGAGCTGCCCGGCGCCGTCAACGTGCGGCTGCCGCTCGACGGCCACTTCCGCCCGCTGGGCGACCCCCGCCTGCACGCGGTCGTGCTCGATGCGGTCGCCCACCTGACCGGCACCGCACCCGGGCCGGACGTCGCGCGCGACGCCCGGCCCGCGGCGGGGTGATCGGTCCGTCGGCTCAGTGGTGGGCCGGTGCGGCGGTGCCCGCCGGGGCCGGGCGCACGGCGAACGCCGCGGCGATGGCGGGCAGCGTGAGGAGCGCGCCGCCGAGGAACGCGGCGTGCACCCCGCCGGCCGTCGCCGCCGCCGTCGAGGCCCCGCCGGCCGCCAGACCGGCCGCCGTCCCGGACAGCACGGTGACGAACAACGCGGTGCCCGCGGCGCCCGCGACCTGCTGGACGGTGCCGATCACGGCGCTGCCGTGCGAGTACCGCTCCGGCACGACCGACCCCAGCGCCGACGTGAACAGCGGCGTGAAGACGAGTGCGAGACCCGCCGACATGGTCAGGTGCGCCACGACGACCATCCACGGGGCGCTGCCCTCGCCGAGCAGCAGCGCCATGCTCCACGTGGCCGTGCTCACCAGGATCGTGCCGGGCACGAGCAGCGGGCGCGGGCCGACCTTGTCGTAGGCGCGGCCCACGAGCGGCGCGAGCAGACCCATGAGCAGACCGCCCGGCAGCAGCATGAGGCCCGTGCGGAGCGTGTCGAGCCCCAGCACGTCCTGCGCGTAGATCGGCAGCATGATGATGACGCCGAACAGCGCCATCATCATGACGGCCATCATCGCGACGCCGACCGCGAACGTGCGCGAGCGGAACGTGCGCAGGTCGAGCAGCGCCGCGTCGGTGCGCTGCAACCAGATCTGCCGCGCGACGAACAGCGTCAGGGCGGCCGCACCGGCCAGCAGCGTGAGCACCGTGCGCGTGCCGGAGCCGTCGTGCGCGGCCTCGCCGATGCTCGACAGGCCGAAGACCAGGCCGCCGAACGCGACCGCGGACAGCAGCACCGACAGCAGGTCGACGCGTGCCTGACGGGGCTCGGTGACGTTCGGCAGCCGCAGCGCGCCGAGCACGAGCGCGGCGACCGCGATCGGCAGCACCAGCCCGAACATCCAGCGCCAGGACAGCACCGACAGGATGAGCCCCGAGATCGTGGGGCCGAGCGCGGGGGCGACCGAGATGACGATCGAGATGTTGCCCATGGTGCGGCCGCGCGACGCGGGCGGCGTCACGGTCATCACGGTGGTCATGAGCAGCGGCAGCATCACGGCCGTGCCCATCGCCTGCACGACGCGCCCGGCGAGCAGCACCGGGAAGCCGGGTGCGAGCGCGCAGACCAGCGTCCCGAGCGCGAACAGGCTCATGGCCGTGAGGAACGCGCCGCGCGTCGTGGTCCGCTGCAGGAAGAACCCGGTCACGGGGATGACCACGGCCATCGTCAGCAGGAACGCGGTGGTCAGCCACTGCGCGGTGCTCGCGGTGACGTCGAGGTCGTGCATGAGGCGCGGCAGCGCCACGCCCATGATCGTCTCGTTGAGGATGACGACGAACGTCGAGACCAGGAGCAGCGCGATCGCGAGCCGGTCGCGCGCGGAGAGCGTGGTGGGGGCCTCGACCGCGTCGGCGGTCCGGGCGGACGGCTCGACGACGGTGGTCGGCGGGTCGGTGCGGTCGGTCACGGGGGGTCGCCTGTCGCGTCGGGCCCCGAGGTCGGGGCGTGCGGGTCCGAGGTGGCCTGCGGGCCGGGTGAGGGGTCGCGGGCGTCGTCACCGCGCGCCGCCAGTCTGTGACGCCAACCCTGCGCGGGTCGACGTCATTCCCTACCGACCGGCCGCGCGGCGCGGACTCGTCGGGTCGGCGGGCTGCGCGTCGACCCGTGCGTCCGGGCGGACGTGCCGACGGGCCCGGCGCCGCGCGGCGCCGGGCCCGTCGGGGGAGGTGCGTCAGACGCCGGCGAGCACGCCGTCCAGCAGCCCGAGGACGACCGTCGCGGACCGCTCGGCCGCGTCGTCGACGTGCGCCGAGAAGTCGACACCGGCGATCGGCCCGCACAGGTCGGAGATCCCGCGCACCGACACGAACGGCACGCCGGCCAGGTGCGCGGTGTGCGCGAGCGCGGCGGACTCCATGTCGCAGGCGAGCGCACCGGGGAACGCCTCGCGCATGCCGACGACGCGCTCGGCGTCGACGAACACGTCGCTCGACAGGATCGTGCCCGTGCGGACCGTGAGCCCGCCGGTGTCGAGGGCCGCGACGGCCGCGAGCAGGGCCGGGTCGGCGTCGAACCGGGCCGGCATGCGCGGCACCTGCCCGAGCTCGTACCCGAACAGCCGGGCGTCCGCCGCGCCGTAGACGGTCGAGGCCCCGACGACGACGTCGCCGACGCGCACCTCGAGGCCCATGCCGCCGGCCGAGCCCGCGCTCAGCACCGCGCGGGCGCCGGACCCGTGCAGCGCGAGCGCGGCGGCGGTCGCGGCGTTGACGAGCCCGATCCCGCAGGTCACGAGCAGCACGCGCGGGCCGCCGAGGTCGAGCACGCGCCGCGCGGCGCCCGCGACCTCGAGCTCGTCGCCCACGGCGCTCGCGCGGTCGAGGAACGGTGAGGCCTCGACGCCCATGGCCGTGACGACGACCGCGTCGACCCGCACGCCGGGCGCGGCGGACAGGTCGGTGCTCACGCGGTGACCGTGGCCCACGCGTCGCGCTGCGCGAGGAACGCGCGCGCGGCGTCCTGCGCACCGGTCAGCGTGTGGTTCGCGCCCCAGCCGCACTGCACCTCGTTGGCCGCAGGCACCTCGGTCGCGTCGAGGACGTCGGTGAGCGTCGCGGCGACGAGCTCGGCGACCTCCTCGGTGCTCCAGCGACCCTCGAGCATGAGGTAGAAGCCCGTCTGGCAGCCCATGGGGGAGAAGTCGAGCACGCGGTCGGAGTGGTTCCGGGAGTGCTCGGCGAACAGGTGCTCGAGCGAGTGCACGGCCGGCATCTCGAGGTGCGCGACGTTGGGCTGCGTGAAGCGCACGTCGAACTTGGAGATGACGTCCCCGTGCGGCAGCTGCTTGAGATCCGCGAGCCGGAGGTACGGCGCGGCGACGGTCCGGTGGTCGAGGTTGAACGACTCGACGTTCATACGAGGTGTGTCCACGGCACCAGTCTGCGCCATCGGGCACCGGTCGCGCCGGGGTGTCCGGGGGCGGGTCAGCGCGCGCGCAGCTCGACCAGCACGCGTGGCAGCTCGTCGAGCAGCTCGCGCGCGAGGTACCCGAGGGGCCCGACGGCGGCCGCGAGCCGGTCGCCCGCGAGCCCGTGCGCCTCGACCCCGAAGCACGCGGCCTGCGTGGGGTCCGCGCCGCGCGCGAGCAGCCCGGCCACGGCGCCCGCGAGCACGTCGCCGCTGCCGGACGTGCCGAGGCCCGAGTGCCCGGTCGACGAGCGCCAGCGCCGCCCGCCCGGCTCGGCGACCACGCCCCCGCACACCACGACCGCGCCGTACGCGTCGGCGAGACGTCCGGCGACCGGTTCGTCGGACCCGTCACGCCCCTCGTCGGGGCCCGCCTCGTCGTCACCGAGCAGGTAGGTGGCCTCCGTCGAGTTCGGCGTCAGCACGGCGCGCCCCCGCACGGCGTCGCGGACGTCCGCGGCGTCGCGCAGCACGCCCAGCGCGAAGGCGTCGAGCACGAGCGGGGTCGTGGCTGGCGCCTGCGCGAGCACGGCGCGCAGCAGCGCGAGCGTCCCCGCGGGGGCGTCGAGGCCCGGCCCGACGACCACGACGTCCGCGCGGGCGAGCTCGGGGTCGAGCACGCCGTCGCCCGGACCGGCGACCGCCCCGTCGGGACGTTCCGGCAGGCCGACGACTCCCGCCTCGGGCACCGCGACCGCGAGCGGGCCCGCGACCGACCCGGCGACCCCCAGGGACAGCCGGCCCGCGCCCACCCGCAGGGCCGCGAGCCCCGCGAGCAGCACGGCACCCGGCGTGCCGCGCGCGCCGCCGAGGACGAGCACGCCGCCACGCGCGTCCTTGCCGCCCACGGGCTCGGGCAGCGGGTGCTCGCGCAGCAGCGCGGGGCTCAGGACCGTCGGTTCGTCAGCCATGCGTGTCGTCGGTCCCCTCGTGCTCGGTGACGGGGGCGCCGACCTCCGCGAGGTGGGTGACGTCGTCGAACGTCACGAGCCGCCACGCGTCGTCGACGCGGTCGAGCCGCGTGACGGACGCGTTGTGCACGCTGCTGCCGCGCACGATCGTCATGAGCTCGTCCTCGGTGAGCTCCTCGAGCACGTAGCGCAGCAGCATCACGACCGCGTCGTGCACGACGACGAGCACGCGCCGGCCGGCGTCCCGCTCCTGCAGGTCGCGCAGCGCCGCGCGCAGCCGCAGCGCGACGTCGGCCCACGACTCGCCGCCGGGCGGGCGGTGGTACATCTTGCCGAGGTGCCGGCGGCGCTCGGCCTCGGCCGGGTGGTGCTCGAGCACGCCGCGCCACGTGAGGCGGTCGAGCACGCCGAGCTCGCGGTCGCGCAGCCGCTCGTCGAGACGCACCGGCAGGTCGAGGCCGGCGGTCTCGAGCGCGATCCGCGCGGTCTGCTGCGTGCGCACGTACGGCGAGCACCACACGACCTCGGGCACCTCGCCGGCCGGGACGTCCGCGAGCCACGCACCGAGCGCCTTCGCCTGCTCGCGGCCGCGCTCCGACAGCGGCGTGTCGGCGTCGCGCGTCGCGACGTCGACGACGAGGGCCTGCGTGCGCTCGGCACGCGTCGCGGCGACGTTGCCGACGCTCTCGCCGTGACGCACGAGCACGAGGCTCGTCGGTGCGGGCGTCACCGGCGGTCGCGCTCCTCGAGCGCCGGCAGGATCGTCGTCGGGATCGCGAACGCGAGACCGAACGCCAGGATGCCCGCGGTGCCCAGCAGCGCTCCGGTCGTGCCGTCGGTGCTGCTGAAACCGATCGTGAGCAGCGCGAACGCGCCGACGAACAGCACGAGGCACAGCACGCCGGTCAGCGCGCGCGTGGGCGCCTCGGGGGCCGGGTCGGTGCTGCGGGCGGCGGGGTCGTGGCTCATCGGGATCCTCCTGGAGGGTCGGGCGACGGATGGACGGCCAGTATCCCGGCGCGGCGCGGCGCGGGCACGTCCGCGCAGCCCTTCGGCGTGCCGCCGGCTGCGCGACCGGTCCGTCAGCGCATCGGCAGCGCGCGCCGCCCGCGCGGCCCGTACGCGGGCAGCCGACCGCGGTACGCGACCTCCAGCAGCACCAGCACGCGCTGGCGGTGCCCGCGCCACGGCTCGAGCAGGTGCAGCATCCCGGCGTCGTCGGCGCGTCGGCCGGTCAGCGCCCAGCCGACGAGGTGCGGCAGGTGCGCGTCCCCCACCTGCACGGCGTCGGGGTCGCCCAGCGCGCGCGACGTGACCTCGGCGGCGGTCCACGGCCCGATCCCGGGCACGGTCCGCAGACGTCGGGCGAGCTCGACGGGCGCGAGGTCGGGCGTCAGCCGGTGGGCGACGGCGGCGGCGCGCCGGATCGCGTCGGTGCGGTGCGCGTCGACGCCCGCCTGCCGCCACTCCCACACCGGCAGCGCTCCCCACGCCGCGGGCGGCGGCGCGACACGCAGGCCCGCCGGCGCGGGCCCGGGGGCGGGGTCGCCGTGCCGGCCGACGAGGCGCCGCCACGACGCCTTGGCGTCCACCCCGACGACGCGTTGCTCGAGCACCGACGTGACGACCGTCGCCCAGACGTCGCCGCCGCGCGCCAGGCGCAGCGACGCGTGCGTGCGGTGCGCCCGCGCGACCGCGGGGTGCAGGTGCGCGGCGAAGCCGGTGGGGTCGTCGAGCAGGCCCAGCAGGCCCGGGACGTCGCCGAGCACGTCGGCAGCGCCCGGCCCCCACGCGTCGGCACGCACACCGCCCGGTGCGGGCGTCAGCCGCAGCGTCGCGGCACCCGTCGGTCGACGCGTCGCGTGCCAGAGCGCCCCGCCGGCGTCCGACCACGTCGGGTCGCCCGCGCCGCGCCGCAGCCGCACGACCGACCGACGCGGGTCGAGGTCCGGGGGACAGGGCACGACGTCGTGCACGTCCCCGGTCGCGGGGTCGGTCCCGTCCGGGCCGCTCGCGCCGACGGGGTCCGTCGCGGGGCGGGAGGTCACGTCCCCAGCATGCACCCGGGCGGTGACGTCGCGGCTCGAGGTGCCGTCCGGGGTGACCACGGGCACACTCGGCGCGTGGTGACGGGACCGGGGGCAGGTGACGGCGGCCTCGCCGTGCGTCTCGACGGCCGGGTGCTGCGCGTGGTGCTGCACGGCGCGGTCGACCTCGACGTGCGCGAGCGGGACTCCCCGGCGCTGTGGGCCGCGCTCGAGCGACCCGACGTGGGGGCGGTCGACGTCGACGCCTCGGGGGTGACGTTCCTCGACTCGAGCGGGCTGTCGATCCTCGTGCGGCTCGCGCGCGACGCCGGCGAGCGCGGCGTGCCGCTGCGCCTGGTGGCGCTCAGCCCACGGGTGGAGGACCTGCTGGAGGCCACCGGCGTGCGCGACTGGATGGCCGAGCTCGGGACCCCGGGGCCCGCCCCGCGCTGACGGGGTCAGTGGCCGCGCAGCCGCTCGATCGCGCGACGGTCGCGCTTGGTGGGGCGTCCGGCGCCGCGGTCCCGCTGTGCCGCGACCGCGACCTGCGAGCGCGGCACGGGTGCCGGTGACCGGTCGAGGTAGGAGGCCTGCGCGACCTCGGCCGACACGCGCTTGACCAGCAGGCGGTGCACGACGACGAGCCGTTCGCGGCCGGCGCCGCGGACCTGCACCTCGTCGCCCGGCACCACCTGGGTCGCGGGCTTGGCGCGCTCGCCGTTGACGCGCACGTGCCCCGCGCGGCACGCGGCCCCGGCGGCCGACCGGGTGGGGAACAGGCGCACCGCCCACGTCCACGCGTCGACACGGACCCGGCCCAGCGGCTCGGCCACGGTGCACCTCCCGTCCGGCGGCGACGCCGTGCGCGCCGCCGGGTGCCAGCCTGCCACGGGCCGGTCGGCGGGGACGCGTCCGGCCGGCGGGGCGGTGTCGGCCGAGGATGCGCGGTGAAACGCTTCGACGGTCACGCGCCGGTGGGCACCGCGCGACGCTCGGCCGTGCGGGTGCACCGCGTCCGCCCGCGCCGCGCGCGGTCCCGTCGGCGAAGGAGCCGTGAGCATGGCAGCCCACCCGTCAC
>NZ_LNTD01000083.1 GCF_001462455.1 Cellulomonas sp. B6 | reverse complement strand
TCGTGGACGCCCACGGCGCCCGCCGCGACCCCGACCCCGGCCGAGGCCCCGTCGCTCAGCTCGTTCCAGACGGGTGCCCCGCAGCGCACCGACGGGGGCGCGCCCTCGTGGGCACCGACCCCGTCGGCCGACCCCGCTGCGCCCGCTGCGCCCGCGCCCGCTGCGCCCGCTGTGCCCGCTGTGGAAGCCTGGCCTCGCCCGGCGGTCGCGCCCGACCCGTCGCCCGCACCCGCCGCCGAGCAGCCCGCCGCGCCCTGGGCGTCGTCGCGCACCGCGTCCGCGGCCGTGCACGACGAGGACGACGACCTCGACGACGACGACGACGAGCCGACGCGCCGCCGGTACCCCTACACGTGGCTGCACATGCTCGTGCTGTCGCTCGTGGCGTTCGTCCTCGGCTTCCTCATCATGCTGCTGTACATGCAGGCCAGCGGCGGTGACGAGCCGTCCGCCGACGCGAGCGCGACCCGCGTGGTCGACGGCCGCGCCGGCCCGCTCTAGAGACCCCACGCACCACCGCGCGTCGCCGCACCGGCGAGCCTCGCGCACCGAGACCACCCGAGGAGTCCTGTGACCGCGAGCACCCGTGCCGTCGAGCTCACCCACGCGGCCGCCCGTGCCGCGTCCGACCTCAAGGCGGAGGAGATCATCGCGCTCGACGTGAGCGACCAGCTGGTCCTCACCGACGTCTTCCTCATCGCCTCGGGGACGAACGAGCGCCAGGTCGGCGCGATCGTCGACGCCGTCGAGGAGGCGCTCCACAAGCTCGGCGCCAAGCCGGTGCGCCGCGAGGGCAAGTCGCAGGGGCGCTGGGTCCTCATCGACTTCGGCGAGATCGTCGTCCACGTGCAGCACGCCGAAGACCGCGTCTACTACGCCCTCGAGCGGCTGTGGAAGGACTGCCCCGTCATCGACCTGCCGGCCGACGAGCGCGACGAGCAGGCGGAGGCGTGACGCAGCGGCACCTCGTGCTGTGGCGGCACGGCCGCACCGCGTACAACTCCGCCGCGCGGCTGCAGGGCCAGGTCGACATCCCGCTGGACGAGGTCGGGCACTGGCAGGCGCGCACGGCGGCGTCACGGCTCGCGCAGCGCGCGCGACCGGCGCGCGTGGTGTCGTCCGACCTCACACGTGCGGTCGAGACCGCGACCTACCTCACACGTGCGCTCGACCTGCCCCTCGAGACCGATCCGCGCCTGCGTGAGCGCTCGTTCGGCGAGTGGGAGGGGCTGACCGGCCCGGAGATCGACGCCCGGTGGCCGGGGGAGTTCGGCGTGTGGCGTGCCGGCGGCGACCCGACGGGCGTCGGCGCCGAGACCCGCGCCGACCTCGCGTCGCGGCTGTCGGACGCGGTGGCGGACCAGCTGACGCGGACGCCGGACGACGGCGGCCTCGTGGTCGTGTCCCACGGTGCGGCGATCGGCGCGCTCGTCGCCGCGCTGCTGGGGCAGGACCCCGCGTGGCGCGGCGTCGGCGGGCTGCACAACGCGCACTGGGTCGAGCTCGTGCGCTCGGGCCCCGGCGTCGACCCGGCCTGGCGTCTCCTGGGCTTCAACGTGGGCCCGACGGACGCGTCGTCCGACTGGAACGCGGGACCCGACCCGGAGCCCGCGCAGGACGACGACGACGCGGTGCGCGACCCGGACTGAGGCGGTGTCGGGCGCCCCGGCGCCCGATTCGCTTTCGACGCTCGGATCGTCGTAAACTCTCCGGGCGCCCCTCGGGGCGACGGGGTCCTCTCGGGGACCACGGGGCTGTGGCGCAGCTGGTAGCGCACCTGCATGGCATGCAGGGGGTCAGGGGTTCGAGTCCCCTCAGCTCCACCGGAACGAAGGCACCGTCCAGGGATCTGGGCGGTGCCTTCGTCGTTCCCGGCCCGGCCCGGCTCTCGCGTACCTCGCGGCCGCGCCGCCGCTGGAGCCGGGTCGCACGCGGGGTCCTTGACCTCAACCTTCGTTGAGTACGCAGCGTGGGGGCATGAGCACCTCACCACCCCTGACCGACCGCCTGCCCGACACCCTGCTGCGCCACCTCACGCGCGTCACCGGCGACGAGAAGCACGACGCCGCCGCGCAGTCCACGCTCGACGTGCTGTGGGTCCTGCACGACCAGGTCCTGCGGCTCGACCCCTGGTCCGAGCGCGACCGGTTCCTGCTGTCCAAGGGGCACGGCCCCGCGTCGTACTACGCCGTGCTCGCGACCAAGGGCCTGATCCCCGCGTCGTGGCTCGACGACCTCGCGGGGCCCGGCTCGCCGCTCGGGCACCACCCGGACCGGCTGCTCGTGCCACCCGTGGAGATCTCGTCGGGCTCGCTCGGGCACGGTCTGCCGATCGCCGTGGGCCTCGCGCGGGGCCTGGAGATCGCGGGCGCGCCCGGACGGGTCGTCGTGCTGGTCGGGGACGCCGAGCTCGACGAGGGCAGCAACCACGAGGCGATCGCGGTCGCGGGCCGCTGGGGGCTCGGACGCCTCGCGTGCGTCGTCGTCGACAACGACTCGGCGACGCTCGGGTGGCCCGGCGGGATCGTCACGCGGTTCCAGGGCGAGGGCTGGACGGGCGCGGTCGTCGACACGGCCGACCACGACGCGCTGCGCGACTCGCTGCGTGTGCACGGCGACCGGCCGCACGTGACGGTCGTCCGCACCGCTCGGAAGGGGTCGTGATGCGCGCGCGGTTCTACGCCACGATGGCCGACCTGCTCCGATCGGACGAGCGGACGGCGCTCGTGCTGGCGGACATCGGCCCGCTCGGGCTCGTCGCGGGCGAGCCGGCCGACGAGCGCGTGCTCAACGTCGGGATCCGCGAGCAGACCATGATCGGCGTCGCCGCTGGGCTCGCGCTCGCGGGTCTGCGGCCCTTCGTGCACAGCTACGCGCCGTTCCTCGTCGAGCGCCCGTACGAGCAGGTCAAGCTCGACCTGTCCCACCAGGACCTCGGGGCGGTGCTCGTGTCCATCGGTGCGAGCTACGACGCCGCGAGCGAGGGGCGCACGCACCAGAGCCCGGCGGACGTGGCGCTGCTGAGCGCGCTGCCCGGCTGGCGCCTGCACACCCCGGGGCACCCCGACGAGGTCGAGACGCTCGTGCGCGCCGCGGGCCGTGCCGACGACCGGCAGTACGTCCGGCTGTCGTCCCAGGTGAACCCGCAGGCGTGGCCCGCGGACGGGGGGATCCACGTGGTCCGGCACGGGCGCGGGACGCTCGTGCTCGCGGTCGGGCCCGCGCTCGCGGCCACGCAGCAGGCGGTCGAGGGGCTCGGCGTGACGCTCGCGTACACGGCCACGCCGTTTCCGCTCGACCGCGGCACGCTGCGCGCGCTCGCCGAGCACCACGTGCGCGTCGTGGTCGTCGAGCCGTACCTCGAGGGCACGACGTCGCCGGAGGTGTCGGCCGCGCTGCGCGGGCGCACGGTCGTCGTCGAGCACGTGGGCGTCGGGCGTGACGAGCGGCGCACCTACGGCACGCCGGCCGACCACACGCGCCTGCACGGGCTGGACGCCGCCGGCGTCCGGGATCGCGTGCTCCGGCACGTCTGACCGCCGTGGTGTGCGGGTCCTGCGGGCAGGGGCGTCGTGCGCCCCTCCCCGCAGGTCAGCCCTCTGCGGCGGCCCGCCGGTGGCGCAGCAGCACGAGTGCCGCCCCCATCGAGCCCGCGAGGACCAGGAGCCCCCCGGTCAGCACGCCGGCCCGGGTCGACCAGGACGGTGGGGCGCTCGCCGGGGACGCCAGCGCGAAGCCGCCGACCGGGCTGTCCGTGCCGTCGACGGCCGCTGACATCCTGGCCGACTCCGCGATCGCGTCGCGGTAGCGGGCTGCGATGGCGACCTGGGCCTCACGCAGGTCCACCGGGCCGGCGAACTCCGTTCGAGAGCTCGCGGGAAGTGGTGTCAGCACGGCCCCGTCCAGGCGGTAGAACGTGCTGATCGTCTCGTCCTCGATCACCACGGTCGGGTCGTCGAACAGCAGCGAGCCGCCCAGCACCGCGTCGTCGTTGTACACGGCGAGCTCGGCCGGGGCGCCGTCCGGCTTCCAGACGCGCGCGGTCCCGATCGCCTCGCCGTCACGCACCAGCGCGGCCAGCCACTGCTGCGTCGTCCTGGTCGGGGGCCCGTCGGCGGACCCCGCGAGGAACTCGTCGGTGAACGACGACACCTGGTGCGCAGGGCCGGCGGAGACCTCACCGCTGAAGTCCGGGACGTCCTCGCCGATCGCGGTGAGAGCCCGGCTCTGCGGGCCGCCACCGGCCGCCTGTCGGGCGGCGTCCGCCACGGATGCCTGGATCTCCTCGACGGCCGGACCGGCCAGGAACGCGGTGACGTCGGCAGGGGGTTCGGGCGCCGCCGTCGCTGACGCCGTCCCACCCCCCAGGATCAGCAACCCCGCCAGGGCGAGTCCGCCGCCCCACGCGCGGGCGAGAGTCGTCGTCGACATCGTGCCAGCCTCTCTCATCGCAGGATCTCGTAGCGTGAGTCGGTCCAGGTGTGCGTCCCGTACTGCTGCATCCAGGAGTGGGAGGCCGACTGGTACGCCGACTGCAGAGGGTTGATGTAGGAGAGCTTGCTGCCGGTGGTGTCGTAGCCGCGCAGGACCAGCATGTGACCGCCGCCAGCTGACCATCCCCATCGGATCATGACGACCCGACCGGAGTCGATCTCTCCCCGGACCGCGGCGAACGTCATCGGGCCCGTCGTGGTTCCGATCCCCGACAGGCCTGCCTTCAGCAGCGTCCGCGACACGTCGGCCCCGAAGTACCCGGTGACGTCGTCACAGCTGGACGACGCCTTGCCCCACTTCACCATCTGGCACTGCGTCGCCGAGACGCCCCGGTAGAACTGCACGGTCGACTTCGACGTCGCCGCCCAGCACCAGTTCGACTGCTCCTGCACGTAGACAGGTGCGGCGTTGTTCCTCGACGCCGCCGATGCGCTCGTCAGCCCGGCACCGCCGATCACGAGCGCGAGGCAGACGGCGAGAGCCGCTCGGGTGGTGGGTCTGCTTCTTTTTGTGCGCACGTACTTCCCCCTGGCGTCAGGGAGCACGTCGTCGTGCCCCTGAGGGGAACGTAGAGGTGCGAGCACCCGCGTGGACGTGGACAAAGGTCCTCTCTTCCGAGTGCAGCGCACGGGTGCTGGTGCTCGGGCCACCGGGCCCGTGCCATACGCCACGCGGGCGCACGCCGCGGCCCCGGGTGCGCCCCGGGTGTCACGGTGGCAAGCCGCGGCCCTCCGTCCGAGGCCTCCCGTGGGTCGGGCTGGCTGCGGCCGCGCGCCCCGCGGTGACGGCGCCGAGCCGCTGCGGGCCCGTGCCGTCGGCCCCCAGCACGTCCTCGGGGTTGAGCAGGTCGCACGAGCGCATCGCGAGGCACCCGCAGCCGATGCACCCGACGAGCTCCTTCTCGAGCCGCACGATCGCCTCGCGCCGCTCCTCGAGGCGGACCTTCCACACACGGGACACCCGCTGCCAGTCGGCGCGCGTCGGCTCACGGTCCATCGGCAGGTCACGGAACGCCTCGGCGACCTCGCCCAGCGGGATGCCCAGCCGCTTCGCGACGAGGACGAGCGAGATCCGCCGGAGCATGTGCCGCGGGTAGCGTCGCTGGTTGCCGGCCGTGCGCGACGACGCGATGAGACCCTCGCGCTCGTAGAAGTGCAGGGCCGAGGCGGCGAGGCCGGTGCGGGCGCCGACCTCGCCCACGGTGAGCAGGTCGTCGGACCGCACAGCGTCTCCCGTCGTGGACGTCGAGCCGACCCTAGACCTCAACCGCGGTCGAGGTTCAAGCCGTGCGTCAGACGTCGCGGCGCGCCGACGCGCAGCCCGCGGCCAGGACGGCCGCCGCGACCCACGCGACGAGCACGAGGCCGCCCGTGACCGGACGGAGCACGGGGTCGTGGCCCGGCGCGTACAGCAGCGACCCCGCGCGGTCGGGCAGCCAGCGCGCGTGCTCGGTGACCGTCGCCAGCAGCGGCGAGACGACGAGCAGGAGCGTGAGCGTCGCGACGAGCGCACCGACGAGCGACCGGGTGAGCACGGTCACCGCGTGCGCGAGCAGGCCGACGAGGACGAGCACGGCGACGGCCCCGAGCAGCGGGCGCACGCCGGACCTCGCGCCGGGGACGCTGTCGCCCGGCCCCCACGCCGCGGCGGCCGCGAGCGCGGCGGCGAGCCCGGCGCACGCGGTCAACGCGGACGTCGCCGCGACGGCCAGCACCTGCGCCGCCAGGTGGCGCCACCGGGCGGGCGTGACCGTCAGGGTCGTGACGATCTGGCGGCCGGCGTGCTCCGTCCCCGCCGCGAGGACGCCGACGAGCACCGTCGCGACCTGGAGGTACGGCACCGTGGCCAGCGCCGGGTCGGCCGTGGCGGTGCCCACGGCGGCCGCCGCGAACGCAGCCGCGAGCGTGGCCGCCACGACGGGCGTGCCGAGCACCACCCCCACGACCGCGGGCAGCCCCCGCAGCTTGACGAGCTCGGCGGTCACGACGCGGGCGAGCGGCCCGCTCACGCGTCGCGCCGCGTGAGCACGAGACCCGCGACCGCGAGGGCGCCCACGGCCCACGCCGCCATGACCAGCCCGCCGGCGAGCGGCGTGAGCGCGACGCCACCCGGCGGCTCCCAGTCGCGCGCGAACAGCGGGATGCCGGCCGCGTCGGGGAGGAACCGGGCCAGAGGCGTGAGCCGCCCGAGGAGCAGCGACAGGGAGACCATCGAGCTGTTGACGACGAGCACCACGAGGGGCACGAGACCGCTGCGCGTGACGACCGTGACCGCGAGCGCGAGGAGGGCGGTGAGGGTCCAGTAGACGGCGGTGCCCACCGAGCGCGCCACGGCGTCGTGCGGTGCGCCCACGTCCGGGACGTCCCCGACGAGCAGGCGCGCGACCACCAGGCACGCGGGCACCGTCACGGCGGCCATGACGAGTACGAGCGTGCTGACGGCGAGCGCCTTGGCCACGAGCACCCGCCACCGCGACGCCGTGGTCGTCAGAGTCGTGGTGATCTGCCGGCCGCCGCCGGCCTCGGTGCCGTTCGGCGTGTACTCGCTGCTCATCGCCACGACGCCCAGGACGACGGCGCCCACCGTGCCGAGCGGGACGGCCGAGAACGCGGCCTCGACGGCCGACGTGTAGCCCAGGGCGGCGCTCTCCCCGGCCGCGACGGCGTCGCGCACGCCCGCGGCGTTGAGGACCGTGACGCCCAGCGAGCCCAGGGTCGCGACCGCGACCGCGACCCACGCGGCCGGCAGCGCGGCGAGCTTGCCGATCTCGGCCCTCAGCGTGCGCACCCCGCTCACCGCGCCGCCCCCGCGCCCGTCGTCAGCGCGAAGAACGCGTCCTCGAGCGACGCGTGCCCGGCGGTCACGTCGGCGAGGGGCCCCGCCACGACGACGCGTCCGCCGGCGAGCAGCACGACGTCGTCCGCGACGCCGGCGACCTCACCCATGAGGTGGCTCGAGAGCAGCACCGTGCCACCGGCGTCCGCGTGCCCGCGCAGCAGGCCGCGGATCCACCGGATGCCCTCGGGGTCCAGGCCGTTGACCGGCTCGTCGAGCACCAGCGCGCGCGGCTCGCCCAGCAGCGCGGTCGCCAGGCCGAGCCGCTGTCCCATGCCGAGCGAGAACCGACCGACGCGCGTGCGGCCCGCGCTCGCGAGGCCCACCTGCTCGAGCACCTCGCCGACGCGGCGCTGCGGGACGCCGCCCGCGCGGGCCACCCAGGACAGGTGGTTGCGCGCCGTGCGCGAGCGGTGCGCGCCGGGCCCGTCGAGCATCGACCCGACCGTGCGCAGCGGGTCGCGCAGCGCCCGGTACGGCTGCCCGTCGACCAGCGCCGTGCCCGCCGTCGCGCGGTCGAGCCCGAGCAGGATCCGCAGGGTCGAGGACTTCCCGGCGCCGTTCGGCCCGAGGAACGCGGTGACGCGCCCGGGGTGTGCCTGGAACGTGACGTCGTGCAGCACCTGGTGCGGTCCGTGCCGTTTGCCGAGACCCGTGATCGAGAGCATGCCGCCATGTCACCAGCCGGCCCGTCGCCGCCGGATCGGGCCCCGGACCGGTCCCACGCGGAGGCGGCACGACCCCGGTCCCTCGGACCCTGGTCCGATCCGCACGCACGTCCGGGTCCCTACGCTGCCGCACATGGACACCGACCGGCCGATCTGGCGCTCCCGGGCCTGGACCGCGGTGGCCGCCGCGGTCGGGGTCGTGACGCTCGTGTTCGCGACCGTCGGGGTGGAGGGACCCGGATCGGTCGCGGTCGCCTGGACCCTCGCGGTCACCGTCGTCGGGGGCGCGACCCTCTCGGCGTCCCTGCGGCTGCGCGACGAGCGGCGGCGGTACGAGGACGAGCTCGCCGGGTGGGCGGCCGAGCGGGCGGCGCAGGCCGAGCGGCTGCGGATCGCGCGGGACCTGCACGACCTCGCGTCGCACGGCCTGGGGCTCATCACGCTGCGGGCCGCCGCCGCAAGCAGCTTGCCGGGCGAGGCCGGCGCGGTCGAGCGGGAGCGTGCGCTCGCGGACATCGAGCACGCCTCGCGGCGGACCACCGACGAGCTGCGACGCATGCTCACGGTGCTGCGCTCGCCCGGTCCCGCGCCGTTGCGCCCGGCGGACACGCTCGCCGACCTCCCCGAGGTCGTCGAGGCCGCCGCCGCGGGCGTGGCCGCCCCGACGCTCGAGGTCGACCTGGACCGTCTCGGCGACGTCGCGCCGCTCGCTCAGCTCACGGTGTGCGCCGTCGTCCGCGAGGCGCTCCAGAACACGGTCCGGCACGCCGGGCCGACCGCCGTCTCCGTCGCGGTGCGCCGCGAGGCTGACGACCTCGTCGCGGACGTGCACGACGCGGGCCCCGAGGTCGGCTGGGAGCCGCGACCCGGTGCCGGTCACGGGCTCGCGGGCCTCCGGGAGCGGGTCGCCGCCGCGGGCGGCTCGCTGACCGCGGGGCCGCACGGCGACGGCTGGGCGGTGCGGGCGCGGGTGCCCGCCGGGGGTGCGGCGTGACCGGCACTGCGGGCGAGGGCGTCGCGCGCGACGACCCTTCCGGGCGCGACGGCGCCGCGGTGCCGGACGTCCGTGTGCTCGTCGTCGACGACCAGCCGCTGCTGCGCCACAGCCTGCGCGTCCTCGTCGACGGCGCGCCGGGCACGGTCGTCGTCGGCGAGGCCGCGACCGGCTCCGAGGCCGTCGCCCGGGCGCACGCGCTCGTGCCCGACGTCGTGCTCATGGACATCCGCATGCCGGGCGGCGACGGCATCGAGGCGACGCGTCGCATCACGGCCTCGCCCGCGCTCGCGGGCACGCGCGTGCTCGTGCTGAGCATGTTCGAGCTCGACGAGTACGTGTACGGCGCGCTGCGCGCGGGCGCGAGCGGGTTCCTGCTCAAGGACGCGCACCCCGAGCAGCTGCTCGACGCCGTGCGGCGCACGCACGCGGGCGACGCGCTGTTCGCTCCCGCGATCCTCGCGCGGCTCGTCGAGCACTACGTCGACCGGCCGGCCGCACGGCCCGCGCGCAGCCTCGCGGCGCTGACGCCGCGCGAGACCGAGGTGCTCGCGCACGTCGCGCGCGGGCTGTCGAACGACGAGGTCGCCGCCACCCTGGTGATCTCGGTGAAGACCGTGAAGACGCACGTCGGCAACCTGCTGGCCAAGCTGCACGCGCGCGACCGGGCTCAGCTCGTCATCGCGGCCTACGAGTCGGGGCTCGTCGGCGCGGCGTGACGTCGTGGTGGGCGGACGTCGCGGGTGGTGCGACGTCGCGGTGGCCGGATGTGCCGGCCGCAACCCGCCCGGCGGCCGTGTGGGCGCCCGGCGCTAGCGTCGCGCCACCGACGAGAAGGGTGGGGCGCGTGGTCGAGCACGGTGCGGCAGGAGCGGTCGAGGACCGGCACGTGCCGGGCGGCGCCGCCGCGGTCGCGACGGTGGTGCTCACGGGCGACGACGCCGTGGCCGTGGACGTCACGGGGCCGGCGGACGCCGTCACGGGCGTCGCCGCGACCGCCCGGACGCCGTTCCACCTCTGCTCGATGGCCAAGACGGTGGCCGCGGTCGTCGTGCTGCGCCTCGCGGCACGCGGCGTGCTCGGCCTGCACGACGACGTGCGCGCGCTCGTCCCCGTCGAGGGGCCGGGGGAGACCGGTCCGACGCTCTGGCAGCTGCTGGCGCACCGCGGTGGCGTCGTGGACCCGCCGGGGTCGTTCGAGCCGACCGCCGGACCGGTGGCGTCGACGCGCGACGTCGTCGAGGGCCGGTCGGACGCGCACCCCGGGCCCGTGCGCGTCACGCACGAGCCCGGCTCGGCGTTCTCGTACTCCGACGCCGGGTACTGCCTCGTCGAGCGCGCGGTCGAGGTCGCGACGGGCGAGGCGTTCGCCGACGTGGCGCACCGCGAGGTCGTCGCCCCGCTCGGGCTCACGGCGACCGGCTACTGGGGCGGCGAGGCGACCGTCGCGGGGCCGCGACGTGCCGTGGTCGAGCTGTTCGTGCACGCGGCGGCGAGCGGCCACCACGCCGACGGCACGCGCGTGGCGGGCGGGCGCGCCCACTACGCGGGTCTCGCCGCCTCGAGCCTGTGGTCGTCGCCCGCCGACGTCGCCGTGCTGCTGACCGACCTCGGACGCGCGCTCGCGGGTGACGACGGCGTCCTCCTCGACCGGGCGCAGGGCGCGGTGCTGCGGCACGACCCCGACGACGTCGGTGCGGGTCCGGGCACGTTCCTGCTCGGCGACGCCCAGCGGCCGTGCGTGATGACGCAGGGCTGGGGCCTGGGGTTCCAGGGGCAGGTGCGCTGGTACCCGCGTGACCGCAGCGCGGTGGCGGTGCTGGTCAACTGCGAGCCCGGGGTGCCGCAGGCCGACTCGCTGGTCGGTGCGCGGCAGACGCGGGTCGCGGTCGCGCGCGGCTGGGCCTGACGCGCGCGGGTGACGTCCTCAGCGCAGGTCGCGCGAGCACATGACGCGGTCGACCGCGACGCGCAGCACGACGCGCTCGACGCCGTCGCGGGGCGGGCGGTAGCGCTCGGCGTACCGGTGCAGCGCGTCGGCGAGCTCGGCGGGGTCGTGGGACACGGTCACGACGCCCTCCAGGGTGAGCCAGCGGCGACCGTCCACCTGGCAGAGCGCGGCGCGGACGGGGTGGCCGGCGTCGTCCGCGCGGCGCGCGTTCGCCGCCTTGACGGTGCGCGGACCGGTCGTCGTGCGGGCCACCCCGGCGGTCGCGTCCCACGTGAAGGCCACGGGCACGACGTGCGGCGTGCCGTCGGCGCGCGGCGTCGTGAGGGTCGCGAGATGGCACTCGGTGACGAACGCCAGCTGGGGCGCGGTGAGGACGTGCACCGGCCGAGCGTACGGCGGACCGCCCGGCCGATCCCGTCGACCGCTGCCGCCACGGCTCGCTCGGGCGGGACCCGGGTTCCGCGTCCCGGGAGGCGCGGCGTCACCTGCCCGCTCGGGCCTCCAGCGTGTGCAGGTCACGCAGCGCGTAGCGCAGGTGCTCCCACTCCTCCTCCAGGATCGTGTGCAGGCACGTCAGCACGGTCTCGGGGTACTGGGGGGCCCAGGGGTTGCGACGCTCGCCGGCGAGCTCGGCGTCCGTGACGTGCGCGAGGTGCTCGCGCACGAGGCGCTGGCGGTCCGCACGCACCGCGAGCACGTCGGCGAACGGGGGCGTGCCGCCGTCGAAGACGCTCGGGTCGTGGCCGTCGGCGGCGTACTCGGCGTTCGGCTGACCGATCGGGTGATACGGCTGCGCGACGCCCAGCACCGCCCCACGCAGCCACGTGTCGGTGGCCATCACGAGGTGCCGCAGCGTCTGCGCGAACGACCACTCGCCGTCGACCTGCTCGTCGACGGCACCGGGCGGCAGCGCCGCCGCGCGGGCGACGGCCGCGGCCCACGCCGCCTCGAGCGCGTCCCACGCCTCGCGCAGCCCGTCCGGAGTGCTGGCCGAGCGCAGCTCCCGGCCCGGGAACCGGCGGTCGAGCTCGGCGGCGACGAACCGCGTGACGTCGACCCCGTTGACGAGCAGCCGGCTCTCGCCGTCGAGCAGCCACGGGGCGTCGATGTCGGCGTCGCCGATCTGCACGCCCCGCATGACGATCCGGGTCAGGTCGGATCGCACGAACCGCGCGCCGCGCAGGTCGCGGTCGACGAACGACTCGACGTGCCGGCGGGCGTCCCGGGTGGCCTCGGTCATGCTGCCGACTCTGGCACGCCCGCGCGTCGCTGTCCTGCTGCGTCGCTCTCGTGCCGCGTCGCTGTCCTGCCCGCGTCGCTCGGGGCGCCGCGTCCGTCGGGCGGTGCCGATCGGGCTCAGCCGGCCGTGTCACCGTCGAGCGGGGGCGTGAGCCGACCCTCGGGGTCGAGGCGGCCGAGGAGCGCGCGCGTGATCGTCTCGAGCTCGGCGACCTGTGCGGGCGTGAGCGCGTCGACGACGAGCTCGCGCGCGGTGCGCACGTGGCCGGGCGCGGTCGCGACGACGAGGTCCCAGCCGGCCGGTGTCAGGTGGGCGTTGGTCGCGCGGCGGTCGTCCGCGCAGGGGGCGCGGCGCACGAGGCCGCGGTCCTCGAGCCTCTTGACGACGTGCGACAGGCGGGGGAGCGTCGCGTTGGTGCGCTGCGCGAGCGCCGACATCCGCAGCGCGTGGTCCGGTGCCTCCGAGAGCATCGCGAGCACCTGGTACTCGAAGTGCGTGAGGGTCGCGTCGCGCTGGAGCTGGGAGTCGAGCTGCGCGGGCAGGAGCTCGGCGACGGCGACGAGGCCGAGCCACGCGCGCAGCTCGGCGGGGGAGAGCCAGGGGGTCGACGTGGTCACGGAGAGGATCGTACCGGAAAGTTGACGCAACAACTACCGAGGTCTACGTTAGTTGCACCAACAAGTTTTCTGGAGGTCGACATGAGCACGGTCACGGTCATCGGCGCGGGCAGCATGGGTGCGGCGATCGCGGGCCTCGCGGCCCGGGCGGGCGCGCAGGTCCAGGTGCTGGCGCGCGACGCCGCGCGGGCCGCGCAGGCCGCTCCGGCGGGCGCGGCGAGCGGCGCCCTCGGCGACGCGGTCACGGGCGACGTCGTCGTGCTGGCGCTGCCCTACCCCGCCGTGGGCGAGGTGCTCGCCACCCACCGCGACCAGCTCGAGGGGCGCGTCGTCGTCGACATCACCAACCCGCTCGACTTCACGACGTTCGACTCGCTCGTCGTGCCTGCGGGCTCGTCCGCGGCGGCGGAGATCGCCGCGCAGCTGCCCGGCGCCCACGTCCTCAAGGCGTTCAACACGACCTTCGCCGCGACGCTCGCGACCGGCACCGTCGGCGACGTGCCGACGGCCGTCCTCGTCGCGGGCGACGACGCCGACGCCAAGGCCGCGTTCGAGCGGGCCTTCGGCGGTGCCGTGCGCGTCGTCGACGCCGGGGCGCTCGCGCGGGCCCACGAGCTCGAGGCCCTCGGCTTCCTGCAGCTCACGCTCGCCGTCCGCGAGACCATCGGCTGGACCGGCGGGTTCGCGCTGGTCTGACGCGCCGCCTCAGCCGCGCTGGTCCAGGCGTCGCACGGGCACGCCGAGGATCGTCGTCTCGGGCGCGGCCAACGTGTCCAGGCCGGCGGGCACGGGCGGGAAGCCGTCCTCGGGGACCGGCCCGGCCCACACGCGCCACGCGCCCTCGGCGTGGTGCACCGCACCCGTGACGACCAACGCCGCCTCGCCCGCGGCCGCGAGCTGCGCGGCGAGCGGCGCGGTCGCACCGGACGGCACGAACCCGACGATCACGTTGCGCCACACCAGCACGAGGTGCTGGTCCGCCCCGTGCTCGACGCGCAGCCGCGCCGGGACGACCGCCGGCGCGGGGCGGTCGCCGAGCCCGAGCGCCTCCAGGACGGAGCGCTGCATCGCGGGCGCCTCGGCGGCGTGGAAGCCGTCCTCGACGTGGGCGAGCACCTCGGCTCGACGACGGAACAGGGCCACGTCACCAGCATGCCACGGGGGCGCCGCCGCGCGTCCGGGACCCGTGCGGCGGCGCCCGGCCACCCGTCCGACCGCCCACCGATCGGTCGCGACGGGCGCGAGCGCGGTGGCGTCCCTTACCTTGGGCCCCGTGAACGAACCGCAGATCGGGTCGGACGTCCCTCGCGGCGTCTTCAGCCACGAGGTACCGGAGCCGCTGCGCAACGACGTACGCCTGCTGGGAGAGCTGCTCGGGCGCGTGCTGCGCGAGGCCGGCGGCGAGGAGCTGCTGGCCGACGTCGAGCGCCTGCGCGAGCTGACCATCGCGTCGCACGGCGAGTCGGGCGGCGACGCGCTCGGCGCCGCCGAGGCGCTCGTCGCCGGCTTCACGCGCGAACGCGCCGAGCACGTGGCCCGCGCCTTCACGTGCTACTTCCACCTGGCCAACCTGGCCGAGGAGTACCACCGGGTGCGCGTGCTGCGCGACCGCGAGTCGCGTCTCGCGCCGCACGAGCTCGCGCCCGACGACTCCCTGCCCGCCGCGTACCAGCAGCTCGCGGCGGAGATCGGCGAGGACGCGGCGCGTCAGCGGCTGCGGGAGCTGGAGTTCCGCCCGGTCTTCACCGCGCACCCGACGGAGGCGCGTCGTCGTGCGGTCGCGGGCTCGATCCGTCGCATCGCCGAGCTCGTCGCCGAGCGCGACATGCTGCACGTGGGCGGCACGTCGCTCGTCGAGAACGAGCGCCGCCTGCTCGCCGAGATCGACACACTGTGGCGCACGTCGCCGCTGCGCGCCGCCAAGCCGACGGTCCTGGACGAGGTCGCGACCGTGCTGTCGATCTTCGACTCGACGCTGGCCGACGTGCTGCCGACCGTGTACCGGCGGCTCGACGACTGGCTCCTCGAGGCCGACGCCGGCACGACCGCCCCCGTCGTCGCGCCGTTCGCGCGCCTCGGCTCCTGGATCGGCGGCGACCGCGACGGCAACCCGAACGTCACGGCCGAGGTGACCCGCGCCGCGGCCGTCCTGGCCTCGGAGCACGCGCTCGACGCGCTCCTCGCCTCGGCCCGGCGCACGGCAGCGGCCCTGACGCTCGACGGGGTCGGCACACCCGCGTCGCCCGAGCTCGGCGCCCTGTGGCAGCGGCAGCGCTCGCTCGCCGAGCAGATCGCCGCCAGGGCCGCCGACGACGCGCCCAACGAGCCGCACCGCCGGGCCCTGCTCGTCGTCATCGAGCGGATCGCCGCGACCCGTCGCCGCGACGCGGACCTCGCGTACGCGAACGCCGCCGAGCTCGAGGCCGACCTGCGGGTCGTGCAGCACTCGCTCGAGGCCGCCGGTGCCCGCCGTGCCGCCTACGGCGACCTGCAGCGGCTCGTGTGGCAGGTGCAGACGTTCGGGTTCCACCTCGCCGAGCTCGAGGTGCGTCAGCACTCGCAGGTGCACGCCGCCGCGCTCGCGGACATCGAGGCCAACGGCGTCGACGGCGAGCTCGCCCCGATGACCGTCGAGGTGCTCGACACGTTCCGTGCGCTCGGCACCGTGCAGCGTCGCTTCGGCGTCGCGGCCGCGCGCCGGTACATCGTGTCGTTCACCCAGTCGCCCGAGCACCTGGCAGCCGTGTACCGGCTCGCCGAGCTCGCGTTCGGCGGCGCCGAGCACGCGCCCGTCATCGACGCGATCCCGCTGTTCGAGACGTTCGCGGACCTCGAGAAGAGCGTCGACATCCTCGAGGCGTCGCTGCAGCACCCGCGCGTGCAGGAGCGCCTGGCCGCGAACGGGCGGCGGGTCGAGGTCATGCTCGGGTACTCCGACTCCTCCAAGGACGTCGGCCCGGTGTCGGCCACGCTCGCGCTCGACGACGCGCAGCGGCGCATCGCACGGTGGGCGCAGGAGCACGACATCGTGCTCACGCTGTTCCACGGTCGCGGTGGTGCCCTCGGGCGCGGCGGCGGCCCCGCGAACCGTGCGGTGCTCGCGCAGCCCCCGGGCTCGGTCGACGGTCGCTTCAAGCTGACCGAGCAGGGTGAGGTGATCTTCGCCCGGTACGGCGACGCCGACATCGCGACGCGGCACATCGAGCAGGTCACCGCGGCCACGCTGCTCGCCGACGCGCCGAGCGTCGTGCGACGCAACGACGAGGCCGCCGAGCGGTTCGCCGACCTGGCCAAGCGTCTCGACGTCGCGTCGCGCGAGCGGTTCCACGGCCTCGTGCGCGCCGACGGCTTCCCGTCGTGGTTCGCGCAGGTCACGCCGCTGGAGGAGGTCGGCCTCCTGCCGATCGGCTCACGCCCGGCTCGTCGCGGCCTGTCGGTGTCCTCGCTCGACGACCTGCGGGCGATCCCGTGGGTGTTCTCGTGGTCGCAGGCGCGCATCAACCTGGCCGGCTGGTACGGCCTGGGCACCGCGCTGGAGTCCGTGGGGGACCTCGCCGAGCTGCGCACGGCCTACGCCGAGTGGCCGCTGTTCGCGACCATCATCGACAACGTCGAGATGTCCCTGGCCAAGACCGACGAGCGCATCGCCGAGCGGTACCTCGCGCTGGGCGACCGCGACGACCTCGCGCGGATGATCCTCGACGAGATGCGCCTGACACGTCGGTGGGTGCTCGCGATCACGGGCAGCACGGGCGTGCTGTCGAACCGGCGCATCCTCGGTCGTGCCGTCCAGCTGCGCAGCCCGTACGTCGACGCGCTGTCGCTGCTGCAGCTGCGTGCGCTGCGGGGACTGCGCACCGGGGACGACGCCGAGTCCGTCGACGACCTGCGACGCCTGCTCCTGCTGAGCGTCAACGGCGTGGCCGCGGGCCTGCAGAACACCGGCTGATCCCCGCCCGGTCTCTCCGCCCGACGCCCCCGTCCCGTGCCCTGCACGAGGCGGGGGCGTCGGGCGTCGCGGGGCGTGCGCGCCCGCGGGCGGGGACGGTCAGCGGGCGGGGACCGTGCGCGGCTGCGCCCACGCGCGCAGCGCCGCGACGCGCTCGGCCATGACGACGGCCAGCGGACGCGTCGCGCGCAGCTCGCCCAGCACCGTCGCGGCGTCGAGCGCGCCGCCCTGGGCGTGCGCGACGTACGTCGCCGCGACGACGGCCTGCTCGACCTCCGCGCCCGAGAACGCGTGCGACGCGGCGACGAGGGGACCGAGGTCCTCGTCGGGCAGCGTGAGGCCGCGGCGGCCCGCGTGCAGCCGCAGCAGCGCGGCCCGCGCCTGCTCGTCGGGCAGGTCGACGAAGAACAGCTCGTCGAACCGTCCCTTGCGCACGAGCTCGGGCGGCAGCGCCGTGATGTCGTTGGCGGTCGCGGCGACGAACACGCGCGAGCCCCGGTCGGCGAGCCACGTCAGCAGCGTGCCGAGCACGCGTCGTGCCGAACCGCCGTCGCCGTCGTTCGTCGCGACCGCCTTCTCGATCTCGTCGACCCACAGCACGCACGGCGCGAGCGCGTCGGCCGCGGCGAGCGCGTCGCGCAGCCGCCGCTCGGACTCGCCGACGAACTTGTCGTGCACGCCCGCGAGGTCCAGACGCAGCAGCGGCACCCCGAGGATCGAGGCCGCCGCGCGGGCCGCGAGGGACTTGCCGCAGCCCTGCACGCCCAGCAGCAGCACGCCCCGCGGCGCCTCCAGGTGGGGTGCGGTGCCGTCCATCGCCGGGCGGCGCAGCAGCAGCCACCGCACCACGCCGTCGAGCCCCACGACGTCGTCGGGCCCGACCGTCGCGTACTCGTAGGACAGCACGCCGTCGGCCGACAGGGCCTCGAAGCGTGCCCGCTCCACGACCGGCAGGTCCCGCGTCGTCAGCGCGCCGTCGTCGACGACCGCGCCGTGCGCGAGCCGGGCGACGTCGGCGCGCGAGAGGCCGGCCAGCCGCTGCACCAGCAGCTCACGTGCGCGGGGGTCGACGTGCGGCACGCGGCCCGTCGCGGCCGACCACGCCTGGACCGTGCGGTCCACGACCAGCGCCCGCTCGGCGGCCGTCGGGAACGTGACGGGCACGCGCACCGCGACGTGGTCGAGCTCGCGCGGCAGGTCGACCGCGTGCGACACGAGCACGAGCGTGCTGCGCAGGTGCAGCGGACGCTGCGCCGCGTCCTTGAGCAGGCGCACGACGACCGGGTCGTCGAACCACGGGTGCAGGTCGAGCAGCACGTAGACGGCCGGGGCGACGCTCTCGACGATCGAGCGCAGCAGGGTCGGCGGGTCGGTGTTGTGCAGCTGCGACCCGCCCAGGTCGACGTCGGCGCGTCGCAGGCCGTCGGTCACGCTCCAGCGGAACACCGGCAGCGCACCACGCCCGCCGGGGGAGCGGGACGCCGCGCGGAGGACGAGCTCGAGGGCCTCGGCCTCGTCGGCGGTCTCGAGCACGAGGATCGGGGTGCGGGCCGCGACGAGCGCGGCGACGTCGTCGCGGGAGCCGTCGGGGTGCACGGGGGTCACGCTAGCGTCGCGCGGCGCGTCGACCGCCCACGCGGCGCCGTGCCGCGGCGGTACCACCCGGATGCCGCGACCGGCGTCGGCCGACGCGGCCCGGTGCGGCGCACCGGGACGGCGGACCAGCCCTGCGGACCAGCTCTGCGGACCAGCCCAGCGCGTCAGCCGGCTGGTCGCTCCCGGCGGGCCGCTCCCGGCGGGTCAGCGCGGCAGCGAGAGGACCGGTGGGACGGACGACCCGGCGGCCAGCAGGTCCAGGACGAGCCGCTCGTGCGGCACCACGGCGTCGGGCAGCGCGGTCAGCGGGTACCAGCCCATCGCCGAGGCGCGGTCGGCCTCCCGGAGGCGGGGCTCGCCCTGCCACCGCGTGACCTCGAAGAACACGTCGATGCGCTGCTCGACCTGCGGACCCCCGCGCTCGAAGCGGTGCACGGCGGTCAGCGGGCGCAGGTCGTCGGGCGCGATGACCACGCCCCCCTCCTCGGCAGCCTCCCGCACCGCGGCCTCGTGCACCGACTCGCCCGGGTCGACGTGACCGGCGAGGGTGGCCCACCAGCCGTCCATGTACCCGGTGCCCTCGCGCCGCTGCAGCAGGACCTCGTCACCCGCCGTCCCGGGGCGACGCAGCACGACGTAGGACGCCGCGACCAGCAGCGTGCGCCCGGCGGCGTGGTCGTCCTCGCGGTAGCCCTCCG
>NZ_LNTD01000082.1 GCF_001462455.1 Cellulomonas sp. B6 | reverse complement strand
ACGGCCTCGTCGATGGGGGCGCGGACGACCTCGTCGGCGAGGTGGTCGTACGGGGTCGGCTCGGCGTTGACGACCACGAGGCGTGCGCCCGCGTCGACCGCGAGCGGGGCCAGGCCCGCGACGGGGTGCACCGTCAGCGTCGTGCCGATCGCGACGAACGTGTGCGCGTCGGTCGCGGCTGCGACGGCACGGGCCAGCGCGTCGTCGGGCAGCAGCTCGCCGAAGTACACGACGTCGGGCTTGAGGACCCCGCCGCACGCCGCGCACGTCGGGTCCGGCTCGTCGGCCAGCCGGGCCAGCACGTCGCGCGTCGGGACGCTCGCGCCGCAGCGCAGGCAGGACGTCGTCGCGAGCGACCCGTGCAGCTCGACGACCGACGCGGGGTCGGCGCCCGCGGCCTGGTGCAGACCGTCGAAGTTCTGCGTGAGCGTCGCGATCAGCGCCCCCGCGCGCTCGAGCTCGACGAGCGCGCGGTGCGCGGGCGTCGGCCGCGCGTGCCACACCGGGTGCTGCGCCCAGGTGCGCCAGCCGCGCTCGCGGATCGAGGCGTCGCGCACGTACCGGTCGAGCTCGAGCAGGTCCGCCGCGCCCGGGTCGCGGGTCCACACGCCCTGCGGCCCACGGAAGTCGGGCACGCCCGAGGACGTCGAGATGCCCGCACCGGTCAGCACGGTGACGGTCGGTGCGTTCTGGTCGTGCGGCACGGTGCTCCCGGGGGTCGTCGGCTGCCGTCGAGCGTAGGCGTCGCGCGTGCCGGCGGACGCGAGGCCGTCGGGAGGGGCGTCGGGTGCTGCTGGGCCCCGCCGACCCGTGACAGGTCCTGGAACCGTCCCCGGTGTCACGGTCCGTGCGCCGTCGCCGTGCTCAGCGTCGCGCGAGCGCGGCCACCACCCGGTCGACGTCGTCCGCGTCGTTCCAGACGTGGAACGCGAGCCGGACGCCGCCGCCGCGCCCCGCGACCCGCAGGCCGGCGGCGTCGAGGCGTGCGCGGACGGAGCCGTCGTCGTCGGCCAGGGACACGATCGCCGAGCCGGCCGGGGCCAGCCCCAGTCGGCCGCGCAGGTCGTCCGCGAGCCCGACGTCGTGCGCGTGCACCGCGGCGACGTCGACGCGCGCGAACGCGTCGAGGGCGGGCGCGGCGCCGACCCAGCTCAGCCACGCGGGCGACGTGTCGAACCGGCGTCCGTCGGCGGCCAGGCGCATGTCGGTGCCGTACACCGACGCCCACGGGTCCTCGCCGGCGTACCAGTTGGCCGCGAGCGGGCGCAGCCGGGCCGCGGCGGCGGGCGTGGTCGTCGCGAACGCCGTGCCGCGCGGCGCGCACAGCCACTTGTACGCCGAGCAGACCGTCACGTCCGCGTGGCCGTCCGGTGCGGGCGTCAGGGGCAGCCAGCCCGCGGCCTGCGTGACGTCGACCAGGCTCAGCGCGCCCACGTGCGCGGCGGCCGCGCGGACGGCCGCGACGTCGGCGACCCGGCCGTCGCGGGACTGGACGAGCGACGTCGCGACGACGTCGCAGCCGTCGGCGACGGCGTCGGCCAGCTCCTCGACCGGGACGGCGCGCACGCGCACGCCGCGGTCGGCGTGCGCGAGGAACGGGTAGGTGACGGACGTGAAGTCCCCGTCCGCGACGACCACGAGCCCGCCGTCCGGGACGGCCGCCGCGACCAGCCCGACCAGCGGCGACGTCTGCGCGCCGATCGCGACGCGCGTGACGTCGACGCCCGCGACGCGTGCGTACGCCGCGCGTGACGCGGCGACCGACACGTCGTACGTGGCGGGGGTCGCCTCGCCCGCGGTCCACGCGTCGAGGGCCGAGCGCAGCGCGTCGGCGGTCGCCGTGAGCGGCAGGCCCGACGTCGCGGCGTCGAGGTGCCCGGGGACGCGCCGGACCATCGCCCGCAGGTCGGCCAGCGGCAGGGTGCCCGGACGCGGGGCGGCAGGGGTGACGGTCGTCATGCGTCCCACCCTCACGGAGCCGGCGACATCACACAACGGCCAGTCACAACGGCGCTGCATGACCGACAGTTATGGTTCGGCCATGTCGCCCACCCGCCACCACGGCACGCGCGGCCGCACCCCGGCGCCCTCGGGCGGCCGGGACGCCCGGACGGCCGGCACGCCCGCGCCGGTCGTCGCCACCGCCGGCGTCGAGCCGCCCCCGGTCGCCGACGTCCCCGGGACGTTCCCCGCGCACGCGCTCGACGTCGGCGCGCTGCGCATGGTGCAGGCCGTCGCCGAGCACGGCACGCTCACGGCCGCGGCCGCCGCGCTCGGCGTCAGCCAACCCGCGGTGTCGCAGCACCTGCGCCGTCTCGAGCGCCGCCTCGGCACCGCGGTGCTCGACCGCAGCGGGCGGTCCGTACGGCTCACGGAGGCGGGGCGGGTGCTGGCCCGCCACGGTGCGACCGTGTCCGCCGCGCTGCACGCCGCATCGGCCGAGGTCGCCGCGCTCACCGGGCTGCGCGCGGGCGTCGTGCGGCTCGTCGCGTTCCCGTCCGCGTGCGCGACGCTCGTGCCGCGCGCGCTCGCGGACCTGCGCGTGCGCCACCCGGGGCTGTCGGTCACGCTCGTCGAGGCCGAGCCGCCCGAGTCCGTCGCGCTGCTCGCCGCGGGCGAGGCCGACGTGGTGCTCACGTTCGCCTACGACGACCTGGCCCGGTCGGCACGCGGCACGGACGATGTCGAGCGCCCGACGGACGACGTGGCGACGGCGGCCCCAGACCCGCGCCTCGTGCACCGCCGGCTGCTCACCGACCCGACGCTCGTCGCCCTCCCGGCCGACCACCCGGCCGCGACCGCCGACGGTCTCGCGCTCGGCGACCTCGCCGCCGACACGTGGATCGCGGGGTGCCCGCGCTGCCGGCGGCACCTGCTGACGTCCGGGCGGGCGGCCGGGTTCGAGCCGCGCGTCGCGTACGCGACGGACGACTACCCGGCGGTCCTGGGCCTGGTCGCGGCCGGGCTCGGCGTCGCCGTGCTGCCGGGACTCGTGCGCGCGACCGCCGCGGGCGTGCCGGGTGTCGTCCTGCGCCCCGTCGACGGGACGTCGGCACGCCGGGTCGACGCGGTCACGACGCGCGACCTGCTGCGCGTCCCCGCCGTCGTCGCGACCCTCGACGCCCTGACGTCGGCGGCCGCCCCCGCCTGACGGGCGCGCGACCCGCGGGTGGGTAGCGTGAGGGGGTGGACGTGAGCGGACGGCCCGAGGCCGGGGACGGTGCGCGCGGACGCGTCGTCATGCAGGTGCGGTGGTCGGACGTCGACCTGTTCGGGCACGTCAACAACGCGGCGTTCCTGCGGTACCTCGACGATGCGCGGTTCACGCTGTTCCCGCGCATGGGCGTCGACGAGGCCGGCGCGATGACGGCGTCGCTGCTGGTCGTCGTCAAGCACGAGATCGACTACGTCGCGCCGATCCGGTTCCGGCTCGCGCCGGTCGTCGTCGAGGTGTGGGTGCCGCGGCTCGGCGGCTCGTCGGTCGACTTCGCGTACGAGGTGCTCGACGGCGACGGGCCCGACGCGCGCGTCGCGCTGCGGGCGCGCTCGCGCATGGTGCAGCTCGACCGCGCGACGCACACGCCGCGTCCGTTCACCGACGAGGAGCGCGCGACGTTCGCGGCGTTCCCCGGGCCCTCCCCGCAGCTGCGCGGCTGGTGACCGCTCGCACCCGGTGACGGCTCCGACCCGGTGACGGCTCCCACCCGGTGACGGCCGGACGCCCGTCGAGGTTGTCCGGGATCGTCCGGACCTGCCCCGGTCGGGTGCGCCCCGGTCCGTGCCCCGGCGAGCATCGCCGCGGGGGCGAGCGGTGTGCCCGCCGCCCCCGCGGACGACGCGCGACCCCGCGCGCGCCGGAGACCGGGAGGACCCATGGGACGCATCACGCGCGTGGCGGGCGCGGCGGCGGTGCTGGCGCTGCTCGCCGCCGGCTGCACGGCGGCCGACGAGCCGGACACGGACACGACCATCACCGACGCGGCGACGCCCGATCCCGGGCCCGGCTCGTTGACGATCCGCTGGCTCGCCTACACCTCGTCGGGCGAGGGGTCGGTCGGCGAGACCGAGCTGACGCGCCGACCGCACGACGACGGCGACTTCCGCGTCGAGTTCTCCGAGAACGAGGTCGGCGGCATCGGACCCGCCGCGCAGGCCGGTGCGTGGAACGCGGCCATCGTGTCGACGCTGCTGCTGGGGCTGCCGCTGAGCGGTGAGTTCCGGTTCGAGACGAGCGGACGCGTCGACGGCCCGAGCGCGGGCGCCCTGACGACGGCCGGGCTCATCGCGCTGCAGCGCGGCGACACGTTCCTCGACGACGTCACGATGACGGGCACGATCAACCCGACCGGCACGATCGGGCCGGTCGGCGGCATCCCCGAGAAGGTGCAGGCCGCGGCCGACGAGGGCTTCACGACCGTCCTCGTGCCGCTGGGGCAGCGCAACTCGCCGAACCAGGCCGGCGAGGTCGTCGACGTCGTCCGGCTGGGCGAGCGCGAGGGCGTCGAGGTCATCGAGGTCGGCGACGTCTACGAGGCGTACGGGCACCTCACGGGTGAACCGCTCGAGGCGCCGCGCCTGGGCGGCGACCCGCGGCTGTCGAACCAGTCGTACGACAAGGTCTCGGCGCAGGTCGAGGCGACGCTCGCGCGCTACGACACCGCGTTCCGCCGGTTCGAGGCGCTGCCCGCGGAGATCCGCACGACGCTCGCGTCGTCCGGCCTGCTCGACGCGGCCGCGACCGCGTCGGTCGACGCGCGGGACCTCGCGCAGCAGGGGCAGCAGGCCGGGGCGTTCCTCGAGGCGCAGCAGGCCGCGATGCTCGTCGAGACGCTCGTCGGCGCCGGCGAGTGGATGAACCCGCTGTTCACGCAGGGTCTGCCGGGTCTCGAGCTGCTGTTCCGCGACGCGCTCGACCTGGGCCCGACGAGCGCGCGCGTGACGTCGTTCCTCGACCAGCTCTCGACGTACTCGCCGCGCACCGTCGCGGACGTCGAGGGCCTCGTGCAGGGGTACGCGGGCACGTTCGACGCGTACTCGCTCATGGTGTTCGCCAACCAGATGATCGCGGCGATCAAGGCGCGGTCCGACGCGGGCGGCTACGCGTCGCTCGAGCAGCTGTTCACCGACCTGTCCGGGCCGCTGCTGTACGCGCGGCTCAGTGAGGCGATGCTGACGTCGACGCAGGCCACGTTCGAGCTCGGCCGCGACAACCCGGGCACGCCCGTGCACGAGGACGTCGACCTCGGCGCGGTCGGCGACTTCTTCCGCCGCGGCGCCGACGCCAACCACACGGCGTTCCGCGAGATCGTCGTCGCGCCGCTCGCGCAGCAGCACGGGCTGAGCGAGGAGGACGTGCTCGCGCGGCTGGCCGGCGCCGACATGGCGGTCGCGTACGCGACCCTCGAGCGCAACCTGCTGCCGGTGATCACCGACTACATCGGCGAGGGCAAGCCGAACGCCGACTACGCGGCCCTGGCCTACGGGGTCACGAACTACGTGCGCAACGCGGGCCTCATCGACAAGTACTACAACAACGCCGACCTGGGGCCGGGCTTCGAGATCACGGGCGTGCGGTGGCAGGCGGCGCTCAACCGCGCCCTCGACCTGGGCCGGCAGCAGCTCGGTGCCGAGGTCGATGCGCTGCGGGCCGCCGACGTCGACCCCGTGCTCGGCGTCGGGTCCTACGAGGCGGCCGGGGTCATGCGCAACGGCACCGACTCCGAGCGGTTCAGCGCAGTGAACCAGTACGCCTCGGGCTTCGTGACGGCACGGATGATCTCCTACCTCACCGGCCGCGACCTCACCGCGGTCGTCGACTGAGCCGGGGGCCGACGTTCAGGCCGGGTCCGCCGCGAGCGAGACGTCGTGCGCGGGCCCGGCCGGCAGGCCCAGCGCCGCGAGCCCGGCGGCCGCACGCGCGGCCTCGTGCGGGTGCTGCAGCTCGGCGGCCAGGTCGGCGGCCGTCCGGTAGCCCGCGGCCGCGAGGTCCTCGCGGCCGAGCGCGCGGTGCGTGTCGGCGAGGTTGTTGAGGACGGACGCCTCGAGGTGCGGGTCGCCGATGCGGCGGCCCTGCGCCAGCGCCTGCCGGTGGTGGTCGGCCGCCGCGGCGTGGTCACCCGTCGCGTCGAGCGCGATGCCCAGGTTGGTCAGGGCGTACGCGACGACCCGGTCGTCGCCGCACGCGCGGCCGATCGCCAGCGCCTCGCGCGCGGTCGCCAGGCCGTCGGCCGCGTGCCCGAGCGCGAGCAGCACGTCCGACAGGTTGACCAGCGCGTTGCCCTGACCCTCACGGTCGCCCGTCGACGCGCTCTCGGCGGCGGCGCGACGGTGCTCGGCCGCGGCCTCGTCGAGCCGGCCGAGGCGGCGCAGCACGATCGCCAGGTTGTCGCGCGCACGCCCGGCGTCGCGGACCCGCCCGCCGGCCACGAGCCCGTCGAGCAGCTCGCGCAGCAGCGCCGCCGCCTCGTCGTACCGCCCGGTCTGCGCCGCGGCGATCGCGAGCGCCTGCGTGCAGTCCTCGACCTGCGCGCGCACGCCGTGCCGCTCGAACCCGCGCCGCGCGGCCGTGAGCAGCGCCGTCGCCTCGTCCCACTCGGCCCGCCACACGCTGAGCCGCCCGAGCGCGAGCGTCGCGCGCAGCACGCCGATCTCGTCGCCCGCCGCGCGGGCGACGTCCCGCGCGCGGTCGTGCAGGAGGCGCGCGGTGTCCCACCGCGAGTACTGGTTGAACGCCCACGCGAGCGCCTCCGACAGCTCGACGACCTGCTCGGCGTCCGGCCGGGTCGCGGGGTCGACGAGCAGCAGCACGTCGGCCGTGAGCCGGTCGAGCCACGCACGGGCCTGCTGCGCGTCCACCTCGGCCCAGCCGGTGCGCGTGCGGCTCGTGAGGCGCACGCGCTCGCCGCCGAGCGCGTGGTGCACGGCCCACGCGCGCTGCACCCACAGCTCGCGCAGGCGCGCGAGCGCCTCGACGCGCTCCGACGGCGGGTCCTCGTCGGCGCCGACGCCCGCCGCGTAGGCCCGCACGAGGTCGTGCAGCGCGACGCCGTCCGCGTCGCGCTGCGCCAGGTGCACGGCCTCGAGGCGTGCGACGTCCCGCTCGGCGCCGCCGGTGGTCGCGCCCGTGAGCACCGCGACCTCGCGCACCGACAGCGTGCGGCACGGCTGAGCGGCCAGCAGGCGCAGGGTCCGCGCGGTTCGTGGCTCGAGGTCGACGTAGCTCAGGTGGAACGCGGCGCGCACGGCCTCCTCGACACGCGCCGTGCCGAGCCGCTCCGCGACGCGGTCGGCGTGGTCGGCCAGCGACCACGCGGGCGTCGCGGCGACGTGCCGGGCCGTGAGCTCGAGCGCGAGCGGCAGGCCGCCCAGCGCGTCGACGAGCCGCCCCGCCGCGGCCGGTTCCGCGTCGACGCGCTCGGGCCCGACGACGGCCCGCAGCAGGTCGTGCGCGGCGTCCGCGGCGAGCGGTCGCACCGTCACGCGCTCGTGCGGCACCGTCCCGGGCAGGCGCAGCCGGTGCCGCGACGTCACGACCACGCGCATCCCCGGGACCTGGGCGAGCACGGTCACGTGCTCGGCCGCGGGTACGTCGTCGAGCACGAGGAGCACGGGCCGTCCGGCGACGTGCCCCGCGAGCGCGTCGCGCGCCGCGGTGACGTCGGCGGCCGCGGGCAGCCGCACGTCGAGGTGCCGTGCGACGGCGGCGACGACCGCCATCGGCCCGGCCGGCCGGCGGGACGGCGAGGACCCGTGCACGTCGAGGTGCAGCGCGCGCTCCGCGACCCCGGCCGTCACCAGGTCGTGCGCGACGGCGCGCGCGAGCGTCGACTTGCCGACACCCGCCATGCCCTCGACCAGCACGACCCGCACGTCGCGCTCGACGACCGCGCGCCGCGCGAGCTCGCGCTCGCGCGCCCGCCCCACCAGGAGCGCCGGTCCGCCGACCGCGAGCCCCTCGCCGTGCGCGGCCTCGGTCCAGCGGGCCGGTGCACCGGCCAGGCCGGCCGCGGCGAGCCACGCGGACGTCTCCTCGGCGCCCAGCCCCAGCGCGGCGAGCACGTCGCGGACCAGCGCGACGTCGACCCGGGCGCGCCCGGGCCGGAAGCAGTCGTACACGGTGCTGCGCGCGGGGGCCGCGCCGGGTTCGCCGCGCGCGGCCCGCACCTGCCCGACGCGCGCCGCGATCGCGGCGTACGACGGCGACCCCGCCTGCGCGCGCAGCGCGACCAGGCGTGCGGCCACGTCGTCGAGCCCTGCGTCCTGCGTCATGCCGCGCCCCTCCCCACGTGCGACCAGGCACTCGACCCTAGCGACGAGCCGCGCACGCCCACCGGCGGGTCCACCGGGGGCCGCACGGGAGGCACCGGAACGGCCGCGGGGGTGTCCCCCGGGTGGGTGATCTGGGTAGGTTCCTCCCCGTGCCCGAGCAGCCCTCCGCGCCGCCCGCCGTCCCGCCGACCTCGGGCGCCGTCGCGGTCGTCGCCGCGTCCGACGACGCGCACCCCGCGACGACGCCGAGGGGCGTCGGGGCGGTGCTGCTCGCGCTGGTCGGCGTCGCGCTCGCGTGGGCAGGGCTCACGCACCTCGGGGGCGCCGTGCCGGGGGTCGTGGGGCGGGTCGCCGGCGACGGGACGCACGCCCGGTCGCTCGCGTTCTGGGCCGTCGCGTGGGGTGCGCTGCTGCCCTGGCTCGCGACGCTGCTCGTGGCGCGGCGCGCGTCGGACCGGCCCGCGACCGGGCCGCGGCCGTCGTGGGCGGTGCCCCGTGCCGCCGTGGCGCTCGCACCGCTGGCCGCCCTCCACGTCGTCCTGGCGCTCGCGACCCTCGGCACGCGGGGCGCGTCCACCGAGGAGAGCGTCGCGCAGGTCGCGCTGCTGCTGCCCGCGCACGTCCCCGCGTACGACGTGTGGGTCGGTGCGACGTTCGGGTCGTTCACGGGCCTCATCGGCCTGGTGCTCGGCGTCGCCGCCGCGGCCGCCGCGCTCGACGCGCGGTCCGGCGCGCTGCCGCGTGCGGTGTGGTGGGCGTGGCTCGTCGGGTGGCCGGCGGTCGTCGTGGCGGTCGCGCTCGTGATCCGCTGAGGGTCGCCGCGTCCGCCCGCGCCGTCGGCCCGGGTCGGTCCGAGTCGGGTCGGGTCGGTCCGAGGGTCAGTCGGCCGCGTCGAGCCGGGACGCGACGTCCGCCGGGAACCCGCCGGTCGCCAGCGGCCCCCACCGCTCGGGCGTGATCCGCAGCAGGCTCTTGCCCTGCAGGCGCATCGCGGCGCGGTACTCGTCCCAGTCGGGGTGCTCGCCCGCGATGCACCGGTAGTAGTCGACCAGCGCGTCCTCCGCCTCCGGCATGTGCAGCACCTCCGCGCTGCCGTCGACCTGCACCCACGGGCCGTCCCACTCGTCCGAGAGCACGCACACCGACACGCGGGGGTCGCGCTCGGCGTTGCGGGTCTTGGCGCGGCCCGGGTACGTCGAGACGACGAGCCGCCCGGCGTCGTCGACGCCGCCGCTCACGGGGGAGACCTGCGGGCGCCCGTCGCCGCGGGTCGTCACCAGCAGCATGCGGTGCCGGGGACGGACGAAGTCGAGCAGCGTGGTGAGGTCGACGGGGGTGACGGTCGCGACGGTGCGGGGCATGCCGCGACCCTACGTCGCGCGCGCGGTGCTCACCCGGCCGGGGTGCGCGCCGCTCAGGCCAGGCCCAGCAGCCCGCGCCACGTGCGGTAGTGCTGCACCGCGATGCCCTCGAAGCCGGGCGTGCCCCGCAGCGCCTGCGCGGCGAGCGTCGTCTCGCGATCGAGCGCCTGCGCGCCGTCGTCGCCGAACGTCCACTGCGCACCGCCCGCGACGGCCGGCGTGTCCGTCTCGACGCCCACCGTGAACGGCAGCCCCGCGCGCACGGCCGCGGCCACGGCGTCGGCCGACAGCGCGAGGATCCCGTCGTCGCCCTGCGCGTGGTCGACGAACGCGACGACGTCGACGCGGTCGGCGCGCGCCATCGCGGCGTCCGCCACCGACCCGTCGCCCCACGGCTCCCACGCGAGCCAGTACGGCACGTCGACGCCCAGGCCCACGCCCGGCGGCAGCTCGGCCCGCACCGTGTCGAGCAGCGCGAGCCAGCGCGTCACGGACCCGGCGCGGTCGGTGCCCCACGCCGGCAGCGTCCACGGCTCGACGTTGAGCTGCACGTGCGTCACCGCGCGGTCGTGCGTCGCCGCGCGCATCCACTGCACCGCGAGCTGCGGCTGGTCGAGCCACGGCGGGTCGCCGCCCAGCACGCCGACCGACGCGCCCTCGGCGCGCACGGCGTCGACCGCGGCCGTGAGCCACGGTGCGACGGGGCCCTCGTCGGACGCCCACGGTGCCGACAGGTGCACGGTCGTGAGGCCGTGCTCGCGCACGAACGCCGCGAGCTGCGCGGGCTCGGCGGGTGCGTAGCCCGTGCCCCGGGGGTCGACCGCGCGGTCCACCGGGTTGTCCCAGACCCACATCGCGCTGGTCACGGGCGGCGGGGGCGGCGTCGCGGTGGCGACGTCCTGCGCGAACGCGAGGGACAGGCCCGCGAGCGGCAGCGCGGTGAGCACGACGGCCGCCGCCGCGCGCCGCAGGTGGTCGCGGGTCGAGCGGGCGGGCGCGCCGTCGGCGGTCCCGGCGGGCGGGCGTGCGGTGGTGCGTGCGGCGGCCATGCGACATCCCCCCGGAGGTCGGTCACGACGACCCGTGCGTGGCGTACGTCACGGCTCGCTGTGGGACCGATCGTCACCTGTCGCGCCGCCCCGCGCGAGGCGGGCGCGGCAGGTTCCCCCGGACGGCCGGTGACGGGCCGGACGTACCGGGCCAACCGGCGTCTCAGGCCTCGCCCGGGAGTGCGCGCCGTACGACCAGACGGGTCCACGACCCGAGGTACAGCCGGTCGCCGTCCTGCAGCTCATGGCGCTGACCTGCGGGGATGGGCACCTCGGGGAGCGGCTCGCCGACGCGCGCGACGTACGTGCCGTTCGACGACTGCAGGTCCTCGACCCACCAGCGCTGGCCGTCGGTGTTGAGCTGGCAGTGCCGCCGCGAGACGCCCGAGTCGGCGCCCGCGTCGACCTGCGGCCGGATGCTGCGCGACGCCGAGGGGCGCCCCACGAGCACGCTGCGCTCGCGCAGCGGCACGAGCACGGGCAGCCCGACCGAGGGCATGGGGTCCTCGGCCTGCTGCGCGGCGTACCAGTCGGGGTCGACCCACAGCTCGGCGACCCACGCGTCGTCGCCCGGGGTCGGCGGGGCGAGCGGCGGGTCGACGGGTGCGGGCTGCTGCGCACCGGTCGTCCCCGCGGGCTCGGTCGGCGCGGGCGGTGCCGACGGTGCGGACGCCGGTGACGGGTCCGCACCGGCCGCGCCGGGTGCGGCCGGGGGAGCGGCCGGCGGCGTGACGCCGGGCGGCGGGGTCAGCGGGGTCGGGCCGGTCCCGGTGCCGGCCGCGGGCGTGGGGGCCGGTGCGCCGAGGTCCAGCGACGACGTCGCCGCCGGGGCCACGGGCGTCGCGCCGGTCGTGAAGTCGTAGCCGCAGTTCTCGCAGAACAGCGCACCCGACGCCGCGGGCGACCCGCAGTGCGGGCACGTCGACGGGCTCGCCGCGGCCCGGGCCGGGGACGGCGCCGCGGGGGCCGTCGACGCGATCGGCGTGCCGCACACGTCGCAGTAGTCGGTGGCCTGGCTCGCGTGCCCCTGCGGGCAGGTCACGGCGCTCACCGCCGCACCCGGGTGGTCTTCGTCGAGGCGGTGTCCAGGGCCATCTCGTCCAGGCGCGACGCGCCCCGCCTGAGCCTCACGGTGCCGTGCTCCTCGTCGTCGATCTCGACCACGCGGCGCAGCTTGCTCGTGGCCTCCTCGTTGCCGGTCTCGGCCGCGAGCTGGACCGCGCGGCCCAGCTTCACGGTCGCGGTCGCCTCGTCGCCCGCGGCCTTCGCGGCCAGGCCCTCCTGGATCGCGTCGGCCAGCTCGGCCTGGCCGGTGTAGTGCGCGACCTCGGGGCTGATGCGCGCGGTGAGCGACGCGTCGTCCGACCACGCGGCCTTGACCAGGCCGGACGCGAGCACCTCGTCGCCGACCGCGATCTGCACGCGCGCCGCGAGCTGCTCGTTGCCGACGGTCCGCGACGGCACGCGCACCGCCACGTGGTAGTCGCGGGACTCGTCCGCCCACGCCCCCGTGGGGTACGCGCCGACCAGCGGCGTGACGTCGGTGCGCCGGGCCGTGAGGTCCTCGACCGTCGGGGCGACCTGGCGCACGAACAGCACCTGCCCGCCCTGCGGCGTCCACACCCGCAGCTGAGCGTCGGCCACGCCGCGCGCGAGCGACGCCGCGAGCAGCGCCCGGAAGTCGTCGGCGATGTCGGCGGGGTCGGCGATGAGCTCGACCGTGCCGAGCAGCGCGGTGGAGATCTCGCGCAGCTCGTCGACCTGCCAGCGCTCGCCCACGCCGCGCGCGTCGCACTGGAACCGGCCCGTCACGCCGCGGATCGCGGCCGTGAGCTGCTCGCGCGGCTCGGACTCGTTCTTGCCGTCGGTCAGCAGGATCGCGTGCCGCTGCGTCGCGGCGGGCTGGGTCGCGAAGATCTGGTCCGCGAGCCGCAGCCACGTGCTCATGGCCGTGCCTCCGGTCGCCTTGAGCGCCGCGACGGCGCGCTTGGCCTCGGCGCGGGCGCCGGGCTCCATCTGCACGATCGCGACGCGCGCGTTCGGGTACGGGAAGACGCGCTGCGCCACGTGGCTGCCGCTGACGATCGCGAACCACGTGCCGTCGGGGATGTGGTCGAGCGCGACCTGCGCGGCGTGCTTCGCGGCCTCGAGGGTCGGGCCCGTCATGGAGCCCGACGTGTCGATCATGACGATCTCGGCGACGCCGCCGTCGGCGGTGACCGCCCCGCCCACGCCCTCGGCGGTGACGGTGACGATCGCGTGCACGTCCGTGCCGCCGTCGGGCAGGAACTCGTTCTGGAAGACCTCGGCGCGGAACGTGGCCACGGTGCTGGCTCCTCGGGGTGGTGACGCGGGCAGGACGGGTCGGCGGCTCGTCAGGCGGTCGGCGGGTCGACGGTGCGGGGTCCTCCCGCGAGGCTACCGGCCGGCCGACGGCGCACGGTGGGGACCGTGCCCGGGTCGTCCTCGGCGGTCGTGCCGGGCGCGACGTCGGTGCCCGCGGAGCCGGTGACGCGCGCGAGCGCGACGGTCACGTTGTCGTGCCCGCCGCGGGCGTTGGCCCAGCCGACGAGGTCGCGCGCGACGGCCACGGGGTCCGCCCCGAGCCGGCCCACGGCGTCGCGGACCAGGCCGGCGACCACGTCGGGCGCCGACCCGTAGTTCCACAGGCCGTCGGAGCACGCGAGCACCCAGCCGGGCCCGGCGGGCCGGGTCGCGACGGTGCGGGCCGTCGCGTCCTCGGCGTCCGCGCCGAGCCAGCGCGTGATCGCGTGCGCGTCGCGCGAGCGCTCGGCCTGCTCGCGCGTCATGCCGCCGGCCACGAGCTCGGCCGCGAGGGAGTCGTCCTCCGTGAGCTGCTCGGCCGGGCCCGCGTCGGGCAGCCAGTACACGCGCGAGTCGCCCAGCCACCCGGCCACGACGAGCGTCGGCCCGACCAGCGCGGCGGCGAACGTGCACGACGGCGGGTCCTCGCGGGACGCGGCGTCGTCGACCGCGGCGCGCACCGCGACGTCCGCCGCGTGCCCCGCCGCGACGAGCAGCCGGGACCACGCCGCGGCGTCCTCGACCGGCGGGTCGACCGCGCCGACGCCGCCGACGAGCAGGTCGCGCGCGGCCTGCGCCGCCGCGCGGCTCGCCCGGTCGGAGTCGGGCGCGGACGCGACGCCGTCGCACACCACGAGCACCGCGACGTCGCCCGCCGTGCCGAGCGCGAGCGCGTCCTCGTTGCGGCGGCGTCGCACGCCGACGTCGCTCACGCCGCCGACGTGCTCGGACGCACGCCGCTCGACGTGGTCGCGCTCGCGCGGTGCGCGGGCGCCGCACTCGAGGCAGTACCCGTCGGGGGCGATCTCGCCGCCGCACGCGGGGCACGGGGCGGGCTCGGCGTCCGCCGCGTCGGGGGCGCCGTCGCGTGCTCCCTGCGGCGCCGCGGCGCCGGCCGCGGTCGCGTCCGGGTCGTCCGGGTCGCCCAGGTCGCCCAGGTCGCCCGGGTCGCCCTGCTCGCCCGGGGTGGCAGGGATGGCGGGCCTGGCGACGCCGGCGGCTGCGTCCGCCGGGCCCGTCGACGGCGCGGCCGTCCCGTCGGGCGTCGTGCTCCCGCTCGCGGGCGCGAGGACCGCGCCGCACGCCTCGCAGAACCGTGCCCCCGGGCCCGCGGCCTCGCCGCACGCCGGGCACGCGGCGGCGTCGGGAGCCCCGGCCGTCACCACGCCGTCCACCGCCGCACCCGGTTCGCGCGGTCCACGAGCGCGACGCGCTCCGCCCGGTCCGCGGTGAGCGCGGCCTGCTCGCGGTACGCGCCCTCGAGCGCCGTGCGCAGGTGCGGCTCGGTGGCCTCGGCGCCGTCGAACGTCGCGCCGCGCGTCGTGCGCCCGGTCGTGACGAGCTCGAGCGCGGTGCTCAGCACGTCGACGCGCAGCGCCGCGCGGTCGGCCGGCGCGAGCGTGACCGAGCGCACCGAGTCGAGCGCCGCCGACAGCGCGCGCAGGTCCTGGCGCGAGCGCGCGAGCACCCGCGCGCGCAGCAGCCGCGCCTGCGGGTACGACGAGCGCGTCGGCGTCACGAGGTCGAGCGCGGCGAGCGCGCCGTCCACGTCGTCCGCGGCGCGGCGCAGGCGCGCGAGCCCGAACGCCGCCGGTGCCGTGTAGTTCGCGTCCGCGTACGCGCACGTCGCGTAGAGCTGCTCGGCGACGAACGGCTCGTCGGACAGCTCGCACGCCGCCGCGAGCGCGAGCTTGGGTGCGAGCTCGCCCGGCACCTGCCCGTACACCGCGTTGAACGACGCGCGGGCCGCGACCGCGTCGCCCGCCGCGAGCTGCGCGAGGCCCTGCGTCCACACCGCGCGCCACTCCCACGGGTCGTCCGCGAGGATCGCGTCGACCGCGGACGCCGCGACCTCGGGCCGCCCGGCCTCGATCGCGGTCGTGGCGCGCAGCAGCCGCACCTCGACGCTCTCGTCGGGCGCCGACGCGAGCGCGACGAGCCGCTGCTCGGGGTCCGCCACGTTGACGCCCGCGAGCCACCCGGCCATCGGGTCGTCGGGGTCGACCTTGAGCGCGGGCAGCTCGTGCCACGCGAGCGGCCGCTCGACCTGGTCCGTCGTGGGCGGCTCGAACAGCACCGACGCCGCGCTGGTCAGCGGCGGGTCGCCCGCGCCGCGGTCGGCGGCGACGACCTCGCGCAGCACGCCGAGCACCTGCGCGCGCATCTCGTCGACCGTGCCGAACCGGTCCGACGGGTCCGGTGCGCACGCCTTGGCGAGCAGCCGGTAGAACGAGTCGTACCGCTGGAACACGGGCGTCTGCTCGACGGGCGGCAGCGCCGCGACGTACGTCGTGGTGTTGCCGCGGAAGTCGAGCACGAGCGTCGCGAGCGTGCGGCCGATCGTGTAGACGTCGGACGCGACCGACGGGCCGTCCTGCGCCACCTCGGGCGCCTGGTAGCCGACCGTGCCGTAGATCGCGGACTCGTCGTCGTCGACGCGGCGCACGCCGCCGAGGTCGATGAGCTTGAGCGCGTCGCCCGCCTGGATGACGTTGTCGGGCTTGAAGTCGCAGTACAGCAGCCCCACGTCGTGCAGGTACCCGAACGCGGGCAGCACCTCGAGGACGAACGCGAGCGCCTGGTCGACCGGCAGCGGGTCGACCGTGCCCGCGGCGTCCCGCCGGTCGGTGAGCAGCTGCTTGAGCGACCGCCCGCCGACGTACTCCATGACGGTGTACCCGTCGCCGTCGTGCTCGACGAAGTTGTAGATCTCGACGATCAGCGGGTGCTCGACGCGCGCGAGGAACTGCCGCTCGGCGATGGCCGCGGCCACGGCGTCCTCGTCGCCCGTGTTGAGCAGGCCCTTGAGCACGACCCACCGGCCCGACACGTTGCGGTCGCGCGCGAGGTAGATCCACCCCATGCCGCCGTGCGCGAGGCACCCGACGACCTCGTACTGCCCGCCGACGAGCGTGCCGGGCGTCAGCCGCGGGTCGAAGTCGAAACGCGCGCCGCACTTCGGGCAGAAGCCCTGCGTGCGCGCGGGCACGCCCTCGCGGCCGCGGCCCACGGGCTCGCCGCACGACGCGCAGAACCGCTTGCGCTCGGGCACCTGCGGGTCCGCCATCACCGCCTGCAGCGGGTCGGCCACGGGGGCGGGCGGCACGCTCGTCAGCCCCGCGCCGAGGCGCGCGCGCCGCAGGCGGGTCGAGGTCGTGCCGAGCCGACGCGTCGTGCGCGAGCCGGTCGCCGCGGTGCGCGCCGAGCCGAGCGCGGCCGACGCGAGGCGCGTCGAGCTGGTGCGGCCCGTGCGGGTCGAGCGCTCGGCGTCCGGGTCGCCGCCGCCCGCACCGGGCGTGGGGACGCCGCCCGCGATGCCCGTGCCGAGCATGGCCGAGGGCGTGCGCGCGGCCGCGGTGCGACCGGTCGCCCCGGCGGGGGAAGCGGGGACGGCCGCGGGCGGGGGCGTGGTCGTGCCGGTGCTCGTCGACGCGGCGCCCGCGGGCGCGGGCGAGCCGCACACGTCGCACCAGCCGTCCTCGTAGCTGCCGGTGCACCCGGGTTCGCGGCACGCGGTGGCGCTGGTCATCGGGGTCCTCCCTGTCCGCCCGGCAGCGGCCGGGCCAGGTGCTCGTACTGCTCGACGAGGGCGCGGGCGAGGTCGACGTCGCACGGCGTCGCGTCGACCGCGGCGCGCGCCTCGTCGTGCGCGGCCCGCACGGTCGGGGACGCGTCGCGGCCGTTGCCGGCGGCGAGCGTCGTGGCCTGGCCGACGCGGTAGCGCAGCTCGGCGCGCTCGCGCAGCGGCTCGCTGTACGCGTCCTGCGCGGCGTCGAGCGCGCGCCGCACGGCGTCGAGGCGCGCGACGTACGCGTCGAGCCCTGCGCGGTCCTCGGGGACCGGGCCCAGGCGCGAGACGTCGGGCACGGCGTTGCGCGGCGGGTCGACGACCTCGCGGCGGCAGCGCTCGGCGAGCTCGTGCAGCGCGGGCTCGCGCGCCTCGAGCGCCGCGGCGGTGGTGTGTGCGTCGACGCGCGCGCGAGCCAGCGAGCGGCGCTGCGACACCGCGACCATGAGGTCGCGCTCGGCGTGCGCCGCCTGCGTCTCGAGCTCCGCGAGCGGCCCGGTGACGTCGCCGCCGCGCGCGGCCTGCTCCGACAGCCGCTGCTCGCGCGTCCGCAGGCCCGCGACCCGCTCGTGCGCCGCCGTGTCGGTCCCCGCGAGGTCCTCGGCGCGCACGAGCGAGGCCCGCACGCCGCGCAGCCGCGCGACGACGTCCGCCGTGTCGGGGTCGAACGCGAGGCGCGTGCGCAGCGCCGACACCATCGCGTCGCACAGCGTCAGCGCCTCCGGCAGCGACACCGGCGCGGCGCCCGCACGCGTGTCGACGCGCCCCCACACGAGCTGCGACAGGCGTTCGCGCTCGACCTCGGTCACGCGCCCCGAGTCCCACACGGCCAGCAGCTCGTCGGCGCGCGTGCGCACCGACTGCCACACCGTGAGCGCGAGCACCACGTCGGGCGTGTACCGCTGCGCGTCGGCCGTCGCCTGCGCCGCGGCGTCGAGCGCGTCGAGGCGCGCGCGGCGGTCGTCGAGCCACGTGAGCAGCCCGTCGAGGTACGTCATGAGGTCGCGCGCCGGGATCGCCTCGCCCAGGCGTCCGGGCGCGACCGGCGCGACGACGTCCCCGGCCATCACGCTCACGAGCGCCCGTAGACGGACGCGGGCGGCGCCGGCGCGGGCCCGAGCGCCTCGCCGAGCCACCGCTCGTACAGCGCGGCCCAGCGGCCGTCGGCCTTCATCGCGTCGAGCACGCCGTTGACGTACCGCACGAGGTCGACCTGGTCGGCGGCGACGCCCAGGCCGTACGGCTCGGCGCTGAACGCGTCGCCGACGACCTTGGCGTACGGGTCCTGCGCGACGAACCCCGCGAGCACCGTGTCGTCGCCCGTGATCGCGTCGACCCTGCCCTGCTGGAACAGCGCGAGGCACGCCGAGTGCGTGCGAGCCCCGACGGCCTCGACGTCGTAGTCGGCCAGCCGGTCGAGCGTCGTCGTGCCCTCGGGTGCGCACACGCGCTGCCCGGTGAGGTCCGCCATGCCCGTCGCGTCGGACTCGGTGCTGACGAGCACCTTCTGCCCGGCCTGCAGGTACTCCGCCGAGAATGCGATCTGCTGCCAGCGGTCGCAGTTCATGGTGAACGCGCGCGCCACGAGGTCGACCTCGTGGTCCTCGAGCACGCCGATGCGGTCACCCGCGGTGATGACGCGGAACCGCACGGCGTCGGGGTCGCCCAGCAGCGCCGCGGCCACCTGCCGCGCGACGTCGACGTCGAAGCCCTCGATCGTGCCGGTGAACGGGTTGCGGGCGCCCATGCGCAGCGTGTCCGCGGACACGCCGACCAGGAGGTAGCCGCGGTCGCGGATCGCGGCCATGGTCGACCCGTCCGGGACCGAGCCGTCGCCCGGGGCGTAGGACGTGGTCGCGTCGTCGCACGTCACGGCCTGCGGTGCGGGCGACGCGGGCGGCGGCGCGGACGCCGTGCCGGACGCGGACACCGTCACGCTGGTCGTGGGCGTGCAGCCGGCGAGCGCGGCCGCGAGCACCGCGACGACCGCGGCGGCACGGGCGAGGCTGGGTCGTCGGCGGGGGGCCGTGGGGACGGCGTGCTGCGTCGTGCGTGCGCTCACCGGTACTCCTCCCGTCGGGGCCGCAGCCCGGTCCACGCGAGCACCGCGCCCGCGCCGCCCAGGGCCACGAGGGCCCAGCCGAGCCACGCGCCCGCGGGCCGCAGCCCGTCGGCCACCTGCCGGCCGCCCGCGTCGACCGCGGACGTCAGCGCGCCCGACAGCTCGTCGAACAGCGCGGGCGGTGCGCCCGGGTCGTCGCTCGTGACGAGCGCGACCGCGCCATCCCAGTCGCCGCCGTCGTCGCGCTGCCGGACCTCGTCGTGCGCCGCGACCCACGCGTCGAGCCGGTCGACGAGCGAGCGGTCCAGCCGCACGCCGTCGCGCTCGAGCGCGGTGCGCGCGTCCGCGACGTTCGCGCGGAACGTCTCCTCGTACGACGCGCCCGAGCCGCGGCGGATCAGCGTGAACGCCTCCTGCGAGCGGGCGTCGTTGACCAGCGCGAACGCCTGCGACGTCTGCACGGTCGCCCGGTACGCGTCGTCCCGCACCTGGGAGGCCCGCGCGCCGGCGCCGCCGAGGACGGCGCCGCCGACCGCGCCGACCAGCACGACGGCGACGGTCGCCGCGACGAGCCCGACGTTGAACGTGCGGCGCGTGCGACGCGCGACCCACACCTGCACGAGCGCCAGCACGACGAGCGCCAGCACGGCGACCGCCACGAGCATCGGCGCCGCGAACCGGGCCGTGCCGATCTCGTCGTCGACCTGCTGCTGCTCGGCGGCGACGAGCGCGTCGAGCGCGGGCACGACGTCGTCGCGGAGCACTGCCGACGCCTCCTCGAGGTACGCCGACGCGACCGGGAAGCCCTGCCGGTTGTTCGCGCGCGCCTGCTCGACCAGCCCGGTGTACCGCGTGAGGTCCGCGCTCACCGCGGCCAGGCCGTCGGCGCCGTCGGGGCCCGTCGCGGCGAGCGAGGTCAGCGCCTGCGCACCCGCGTCGACGGCCGCGTCGTACCGCGTGCGCAGCTCGACCGGCTCGAGACCGCCGACGAGGAACGCGGTCGTCGCGGCGGCGTCCGCGGCGACCAGCTGGTTGCGCGCGTCCTGCAGGCCGACGAGCTGCGCCGCGGCGTCGCGCGCGTCGTCCACCGCGAGCGACTGCGAGGACACGGCCAGCACCCCGAACAGCCCGGTCAACGCGGTGACGACCGCCGCGAGCGCCCCCCAGACGCGCAGGCCGCGCGGGGTCGAGCCCCAGCCGCTCGTGGGGTGCGCGGGTGGCGCGGTCGCGGGTGCGCCGGGCGCCGGGGGTGCGCCGCTGGGCGCCGTGGGTGTGGGCGGC
>NZ_LNTD01000081.1 GCF_001462455.1 Cellulomonas sp. B6 | reverse complement strand
GAGGATCATGCCGCCGAGGTCGCTGCCGCCCCCGCCCGAGCCGCGGTACCGGTCGTCGTCACGCCGCTGCGCGTTCTCGACGTCGATCTGCGCGAGGCGCTGCGCCTCGGCCACGAGCTGCTCGCCGTGCTGCGCGGTGACGAGCGCCGCCTCGGGGTCGGTCGCGCGCTGGTCGAGCGCGCGCAGCCGCAGCCGGTCCGCCTCGGCGAGCCGCGTGCGGGCCTGCGGGCCGACGGCGCCACGGCGGGTGCTCACATAGTCGGTCGTCGCGCGCACCGCCGACTCGAGGCGGCCGAGCGTGTCGCCCAGCAGCGCGGCCGCTCGACGGCTCCGCTCCTCGGCGTCGCGGCGCGGTGCGAGCGCCGCGTCGATCGCGGCCTCGGCCGCGGTCAGGCGTCGCAGCGCCGCGAGCGGGTCGCCCGTGCCCTGCCGCGCCCCACCGGCCTCCTCGAGCGCGGCCCGGGCCTCGGCGACGTGCGGCCCGACAGCCGGGTCGCCCGCCGCGAGGCGCGCCGCGTCGGCCAGGTCGGACGTGATCGACGCGATGCCGGCGTCGAGCCGCGCGTTCGCGGCCGCGAGGTCGGCACCGGCCGAGTCCACCGCGTCGAGCAGGCGCGAGGCCTGGCCGAGCGCCTCCTCGGCCGCGCGCGCGAAGCCGACCGCGGCGCCCTTGTCGCCGGCCGCCGACCGGTCCCGGCCCTGGGCGAGGGCCGTCCCGGCGTCGCCCAGCAGGCGGTCCGCCTGGTCGGGGTTCGCCGCGACCGAGCCCAGCGTGTCGGGCGAGTACCGCTGCGCGAGGGCCGCCACGGCGGTGCGCGCCGGTTCGACCCGCGCGCGCAGCCGCTGCTGCTCGCGCTCGTGCGCGTCGAGCGCGTCGTCGACCCGGGCCTCGATCGCCCGGAGCCGGTCGAAGGCGTCCTTCTGCTCGTCGAGGTGCTGCTCGACCTGCGCGCACAGGCGCAGGATCTGCGCGGACGTCGCACGCACCTGCTCGTCGGTGTCGGGCACGTCGTCGTCGAGCGTCTGACGCAGGCGGAACGCCTCGGTGAGCTGCTGCTTGCCCTGCGCGAGCACGGCCTCGAAGTCGCGCGTGCTGTCGGGGCCGAACTGCGCCTGCGCGAAGCCCAGCTCCTCCTCCGACGAGCGCAGCGCGTCGTCGAGCGCGACGAGCGCCGACGCGGACCGCCGGTCGAGCTCGGGCGTCGGGACCCCCGCGAGCTCGTCGACCGCGCCCGCGGCCCGTGTCGCCCCCGCCGAGTCGCGCAGCACGCCCGCGGGCTGCCGGCGGTGGCGCAGGACGCTGAAGAGCAGGACGCCGCCGATGACCGCGAGGCCCAGCAGCAGGACGACGGCGAAGCCACCGGCCGACGAGCCGCCCGGCGCACCGCCGCCCGACCCGCCGCCCGCGGCGTCGACGATCCCGTCCGCGGCGGTCACCGCGGCGCCGTCCCAGTCGTCGCTCCCCAGCTCGGAGCGCACGTCCGCCGCGACCCGGTCGAGCTGCGACGACGTGATCGTCCCGAGCGACGTCGGCGCGAGCGTGAAGTCGCGGTCCTGCACGGCCACGGCCAGCACGGCGTCGCTCGAGCCCAGCCCCGACAGCTCGGCCGCGTCCGACACCCACGCCTCGGCGGACTGCCCGTCGAACGAGTCCACGTACACGACCGTCAGCCGGTACGGCGTGTCCTCACCGACCCGGTCGACCGCCTCCTGCACCCGTGGCACGTCGGACAGCGCACCGGCCCGGTCGACGACCGTCGACCGGAACGCGAACGGCGGCTCAGCCGCCGCGGGGGCGGCCAGGGCGACCGCGAGCACCGCCCCCACCCCCAGGGCGGCGGCGGGGACGAGGGCACGACGAGCCAGACGCACGCGACGATCCTTTCTCGGGTCGGCACCCGTGGCAACGCGTCCGGCCCTCTCCCGGTTCCTGTCGCGGTGCACCTCGTGCCTCCGCGCAGAGCGCCCTCACCGCCGACGGACACCCCGACGGTCCGACGGACACGTGCGTGCCGCTGTCCGTCGGACCGTGACGCTGTCCGTCGACGGGCGTGGGGCACGGGCCGGGTCAGGTCGGGGCCGGCCGGGCGTCAGCGGACGTCGACGTACCGGTGCCAGGACTGCGTCACGTAGCGCGTCGCGAAGCCGAGGGACACGTACAGGTCGGCCGCGCCCGTGGGGGAGTCCGCGTCGACCTCGAGCCCGACGTGGCCGCGACCGCGCTCCGCGGCGTCCGTCACGACCGCGTCGACCAGCGACCGCGCGACGCCCCGCCCGCGCGCGGACTGCCGCACCCCGAGGTACTCGACGTAGCTGCCCGTCGCGCGGCCGTCGTCGGCGGTGACCTCCGCGGCGACGAGCACGCCGACCGGCTCGGGCTCCGCACCGTCGACGAGCTCGGCGAGCCACCAATGGTCCCACCGGTGCCCGGGGTCGGCCCGCAGCCGTGCGAGGAACTCGTCGAACGTCTCCTCGTGGTGGTTGAAGTGGTCGACGAACGCCTCCTCCAGCAGCGCGTGCGCCGCGACGAGGTCGCGCGCGTCGGGCATCCCGTCCGCACCGCGCTCCAGCCGCCGCACGCGCACGCCAGGACCGGTCGGTCGCAGCCCCCGGTCGTCGTCGCCGACGGGGCGGCGCATCTGCCACCACGTGCGCACGCGCGCGTAACCCGCGGCGGCGAGCCACCGCTGCTGCCGCGCGTCCGCGTCGAACGCGCCGCTGTCGAGCTGCGTGCGCGCGAGCCCGCGGGACCGGGCCAGCGCGACGCCGGCGCGCTCGGCCCACGCGAACAGCTCCGCGGCCAGGGCGTCGCCCGTCGGGTCGTCCAGCGCGGGGTCGACCACGACCGCCACGAGGACGCGCCCGGCGGCGCGGTCGTGCGCCGTCGCCCAGCCGCGCGCCGCACCGGCGGCGTCGCGCACCAGCACGTGCGTGCGCGTGGGCGCCCCGTCGCCCGCGACCTCCGCGAGCGTCGCGTCCGCGCTCGCGGACCGTGCGCCGCGCGCGGCGACCTCGTGCCGCGCCCGCAGCGCGTCCAGGTCGGCCACGTCGTCGGGCCCGGGCGCGTGGGCGTGCCACCCGGCCGGGAGCGCGGGCGGAGCGGCCTCCGTCACCGGGCGACCCCCAGGTCCCCGAGGTCCTCCGCGTCGACGATCGTGTAGGCGTACCCCTGCTCCGCCAGGAACCGCTGGCGGTGCGCCGCGAAGTCCTGGTCGACCGTGTCGCGTGCGACGACCGTGTAGAAGTGCGCGGTCTTGCCGTCGGCCTTGGGGCGCATGATCCGGCCCAGGCGCTGTGCCTCCTCCTGCCGCGAGCCGAACGACCCCGACACCTGGATCGCCACCGAGGCCTCGGGCAGGTCGATCGAGAAGTTCGCGACCTTCGACACCACGAGCTTCGTGATCTCTCCCGAGCGGAACGCGTCGAAGAGCCGCTGACGCTCGCGCACGGGCGTCTCCCCGGTGATGAGGTCGGCGCCGATGTGCTCGGCGAGCTCGTGCAGCTGGTCGAGGTACTGCCCGATCACGAGGGTCTGCTCGCCCGCGTGCTTGGCGACGAGCGCGTCGACCACGCCGTTCTTGCCCGACGCGGTCGCCGCGAGGCGGTACCGCTCCTCGGGCTCGGCCGTCGCGTACGTCATGCGCTCGTGGTCGGGCAGCGTGAGGCGCACCTCGACGCACTCGGCCGGGGCGATGTAGCCCTGCGCCTCGATGTCCTTCCACGGCGCGTCGAACCGCTTGGGCCCGATGAGCGAGAACACCTCGTCCTCGCGGCCGTCCTCGCGCACGAGCGTCGCGGTCAGCCCGAGGCGGCGGCGCGCCTGCAGGTCGGCGGTTATGCGGAAGATCGGCGCGGGCAGCAGGTGCACCTCGTCGTACACGACCAGGCCCCAGTCGCGTGCGTCGAGCAGCTCGAGGTGCGAGTACACGCCCTTCCGCTTGGTCGTCAGCACCTGGTAGGTCGCGATCGTGACGGGCCGGATCTCCTTGCGGGTCCCCGAGTACTCGCCGATCTCGTCCTCGGTCAGCGTCGTGCGCTTGACGAGCTCGTCGCGCCACTGCCGCGCCGAGACCGTGTTGGTCACGAGGATCAGCGTGGTCGTCGAGCTCCTCGCCATGGCGCCCGCGCCGACGAGCGTCTTGCCGGCGCCGCACGGCAGCACCACGACGCCCGAGCCGCCGTGCCAGAAGCCCTCGACGGCCTGCTCCTGGTACGGCCGCAGCGACCAGCCGTCCTGCGCGAGCTCGATGGGGTGCGCCTCGCCGTCGACGTACCCGGCGAGGTCCTCGGCGGGCCAGCCGAGCTTCACGAGCACCTGCTTGAGGTGCCCGCGCTCCGAGGGGTGCACGACGACGTCCGTGTCGTCGACGCGCGCGCCCAGCAGGCCCGCGGTGCGCTTGGAACGCGTCACCTCGGCGAGCACGGCCGGGTCGAGCGCGTGCAGCACCAGCCCGTGCACGGGGTGCTGGACCAGCTGCAGGCGCCCGTAGCGCGACATCGTCTCGGCGACGTCGACGAGCAGCGCGTGCGGCACGGGGTACCGGCTGTACTCGAGCAGCGTGTCGACGACCTGCTCGGCGTCGTGTCCCGCGGCGCGCGCGTTCCACAGCCCCAGGGCGGTCAGGCGGTAGGTGTGCACGTGCTCGGGCGCGCGCTCGAGCTCCGCGAACGGGGCGATGGCGCGCCGGCACGCGGCGGCCTGGTCGTGGTCGACCTCGAGCAGCAGGGTCTTGTCGCTCTGGACGATCAGCGGTCCGTCGGGCACTCGGCTCTCCTGTGGTCGGGTCGCGGGCCCGGGGCGCCGCACCTCAGGGGTGCGGGTGCCGGGCTCACGGGGTCGTGGGGTCCGCGAGGGTGGCGTCGGCGATGCGGTGGACGGCGACGGTCAGCTCGGCCTCGCGGCGCGGGTCGAGCGCGCGCAGCCGGCCGCCCTCGACGCGCAGCGGACGCAGCAGGCGGCGGTCGGGTCGGCCGTCGGGGCCGACCAGGTCCACCCAGACCTCCGCACGGGACTGCGCCGCCTCGCGCAGCACCACCAACACGTCGCCGGGCTCGGGTGTTCCCGCGACGCCGGTCGCCGGGGCCGCCGCGGCGCCCGCGGGCGCCGGGCGCGAGCGCCCGCCCGGTGCGGGTCGGCGGGCGCCCACGGCCCGCACCCGGTCGGCGACGGTGCCCGCCCCGGTGCCGTCGACGTCCGACGCCCCGTCCGCGTCCGCCCCGCGGCCCGCGCCCGGTGCGGGCGACGACGCCGCGTCCGACCCGGCGCTCGCGGGCGCGTCGGACCCCGCGTCCGACGACGCCCGGCGCAGCGTCGCGACGACGCGGGCCGCCCGGTCCGGCAGCGGCCGCTCGTGCACGGGGTCGGTGCGCCGGGGGCGGGCCCGCACACGCCGCTCGGGGGCGACGGCGTGCACGACCGTGCCGCTGGCGTCCTCCGCGACCGGGGCCAGGCCGCGGGCCCGCAGCGCGTCGAGCAGCTCGGCGGGCGACGCGTCGGCCACCAGCACGGTCGGTGCGAGCAGCCGCGGACGCAGCGCCGCGAGCCGCGGGTCCTCCACCAGGCCGGCCAGCAGCGCCGGGTCGTCGGCCCGCACGTACGACGACGCGGCGCCCGCCCGGACGCGCCCGTGCCGGCGGGCGACGTCCCGCACCAGGTACTCCAGCGGCTGCGGCACGCGCCCCCGCCCGGCGGTCGACAGCCGCGCCAGCAGGTCGTCGGCGGGCAGCCCCGAGTCCAGGGCGCGCAGCACCGAGTCCGCCGTGAACCGCACGGTGACCGCGCCGCCGCGGGACTCGACCTGCGCGGCCAGGTCCAGCAGCTCCTCGAGCTGCTCGGACGGCCGCCCGGGCACGACGCCGGTGAGGTCGCCCTGCAGCAGGATCTCCTCGACCGGTGCGGGCAGGTCGGCGCCGAGCGCGGCCGCGGCGTCGGCCACCGGACCGTGCGCGGGCGTGCCGAGGTCCGGCCGTCCGGACGCCTCGGCCAGCAGCGCACGCCCCGCGGACGACAGCGCACCGGCACCGAGCACGCCCAGGCGCTCGGCGTCGGCCAGCACGGCGTCGACCGCGGCCCGCGGCGGCACCGACCGCGGCGAGCGCCAGCGCAGCGCGTCGTGCACGTCGTCCCCGGTCGGCGCGGCCCCGACGGGCGCCGCGGCGAGCACCTCGAGCACGGCACGGCGCAGCCGGGGCACCCACGGGCGCGTCAGCTCGGGGTCGAGTGCCGCGCGCAGCGCCCCGCGCTCGTCGCGCGCACCGACCAGCCACGGCGTGCGCGTCGAGGCGAGCCACGCGCGGGCCAGCACGGCCCAGCGCTGCGGCACGTCCTGCGCGAGCCACACGTCCGCCTCGAGCGTCGGCACGAACGTCGGCGCCTCCTCGCGGTCGTCCGCGAGCAGCCCGGCCGACGCCGCGGACTCCACCAGCCAGGCCGCGTGCGCGTCGTCGACGTCGAGCGCCTGCGCCGTGCGCCGCAGGTCGCGGGCTCCCAGGCCGCCCGCGCGCAGCACGCTCGGCGGCTGCTGCTCCCAGCGGGCCACGAGCTGCCGGACCAGCCGCACGGTGCGCTCGGCGGCCGCGGCGGACTCCGCGGCGACCGTGCGCGGGTCACGCACGGGTGCCCCCGCCGCCGTGGGCTGCAGCGCCGGGGCCCGGTGCGTGCGACCGCCGCGCAGCGCGAGGGCCACGGTGCGGGGCAGCACGACGTGCCGGCCGTCGCCGCGCACCAGCAGGCCGTGCCTCACGAGCCACGCGACCGCGTCGCCCGCCGGGGTGCCCGTGGGTGGCAGGAGCCCCACCGGCGGGCCCCACGTCAGCGCGTCGAGCACCTGCGCGGCGCCCGGTGGTGCGTCCTTCAGCAGCGCGGCGGGGTCGTCGGGCTCGTCGGCCTCGTGCGTCGCGGGGGGTGCCAGACCGGCCGCGGACGGGCCGAGCGCGTCGGCGAGGCCCGGTGCGGCGTGCAGCGTGCCGTCGTCGTCCGGCCACAGCAGCGCGAGCGCGACCGCGTCGTCGACCGCGCGGTCGACGTCCCGTGCACCGTCGGCGTCGTCCGCGCCCACGGCCGCGAGGAGTGCCTCACGCGTCGGGGCCGCGCCCTCGTCCGCGAGCACGACCGCGGCATCCACCACCTGCAGGACCAACGCGTCGACCCAGGTCAGCGCACGGTCGAGGCTCGATCGGCTCGTCGCCCGCGCCGCCAGCGACGCGAGCGTCGCGGGGTGGGGCGTGGCCAGGTCGGGGCGGCGCACGAGCAGCGCGACGAGCTCGTCGTCGCTGCGTGCGCGCAGGTACCCGGTGAACGTGGCCATCCGCACCACGATACGTTCCGCCCTCGGCGCGTCGCGCGGGACGGGCGCCCCGGTGCGGGCGCCTGGGCGCCCCCGACGCCCTGTGGCAGGGTGGCCCGCATGGGCCTGGACCAGGGGACGCTGACCGAGCTGAGGGACGAGGCGGCCCGCGAGCTGCCGCGCACCGCCGCGCTGCGGCACGCGCTGCACCGCGTCCCCGAGACGGGGCTCGACCTGCCGGTGACCCAGCGCCTGGTGCTCGACGCGCTCGCGGACCTCGACCTCGAGGTCACGACGGGTCGTGCGTTGACGTCGGTGACGGCCGTGCTGCGCGGCGCCCGCCCCGGCCCCACCGTGCTGCTGCGCGGCGACATGGACGGGCTGCCGGTCACCGAGGACACCGGTGAGGAGTTCACGTCGCAGCACGCGGGCGTCATGCACGCGTGCGGCCACGACCTGCACGTGGCCGGGCTCGTGGGGGCGGCCCGGCTGCTGGCCGCGCGCCGCGAGCGGATCGCCGGGAACGTCGTGCTGATGTTCCAGCCGGGCGAGGAGGGTCACCACGGCGCGCGCCTCATGATCGAGGAGGGCGTGCTCGACGCGTCGGGCGAGCGCGCGGTCGCCGCGTACGGCGTGCACGTCATGTCCGCGGGCATCCCCACGGGCGTCGTGGCGTGCCGGCCGGGCACGTTCATGGCCGCGTCCGACACCGTGCGCGTCACCGTGCACGGGCGCGGCGGCCACGGCTCGAAGCCGTACCTGGCCGCGGACCCCGTGCCCGTCGCGGCCGAGGTCGTCCTCGCGCTGCAGGCGATGGTGACCCGGCAGTTCGACGTCTTCGACCCGGTCGTCGTCACGGTCGGGCGGATCGCCGCGGGGACGAAGGACAACATCATCCCGGACGACGCCCACCTCGACGCGACCGTCCGCACGTTCAGCGAGGCCACGCACGCGGCCGTGCCCGAGCGGCTCGCGCGCGTCGTCGAGCACGTCGCGGCCGCGCACGGCATGACGGCGACCGTCGACTACCGGCGCGGGTACCCCGTCACGGTCAACCACGCGCCCGAGGTCGACCGTGCGCGGCGTCTGACGCAGCAGATGCTCGGCGAGTCCGGCTGGGTCGACGCGCGCGACCCCGTGCCGGGCGCCGAGGACTTCTCCTACGTGCTGCGGGAGGTGCCGGGCGCGTTCGTGTTCGTCGGCGCCACGCCGCCCGGGCAGGACCCCGCGACGGCCGCGTACAACCACTCGCCGCGCGCGCGGTTCGCCGACGAGGCCCTCGTCAGCGGCGCGGCCGTGCTCGCGGCGCTGGCGCTGGACCGGCTCGCGGAGGGCTGACCCGCACGACGCGTCGCACGGGACGCGCCCGCCGCCTCACGCGTGCGCGACGCACGTGGCGGCCGTCGGGCGTGCCGCCAGCCGCGCGTCGTCGATCGGCTCCCCGCCCACGGCGCACCGCCCGTACGTGCCCGCGGCGAGCCGCGCGAGCGCCGCGTCGACCTCCTCGAGCCGGCGCCGGGCGTCGGCCGCGAGCGCCTCGAGCTGCGCGCGCTCGAACGCGATCGTCGCGCCCTCGGGGTCGTGCTCGTCGTCGACGTTCGCGCCGCGGGCCGCGTCGACGACGTCGCCGTGCGCCTCGCCGAGCGCCGCGAGGCGCGCGAGCGCGTCGGCGCGCAGCTCCGCCAGCAGGGCCCGTGCGCGTGCGTCGTCCACGCCCAGCAGTCCACACCGCCGCCGCCACGGGCGCGCGCCGGGGCGGACGGACGCGAAACGACGTGCACGGCCCGGTAACCTGGACGGTGGTCCTCGGAATGCCCCGGGGACGTGCCCGGCGCAAGAGGAGCGGCAGTGCCCACCGGCAAGGTCAAGTGGTTCGACACCGAGCGTGGCTTCGGCTTCATCGCCGACGACGACGGCGGCGAGGTCTTCCTGCACGCGTCCGCGCTGCCCGCAGGCGTCACGGCGCCCAAGCCCGGCACCAAGGTCGAGTTCGGCGTGGCCGACGGGCGCCGCGGCCCGCAGGCCCTGTCCGTGACGTTCCTCGACCCGGTCCCGTCCGTCGTCAAGGCCAAGCGCGCGCCCGCCGACGAGATGGCGGTCGTCGTCGAGGACCTCATCAAGGTCCTCGACAAGGTCGGCAACGACCTGCGCCGCGGCCGCTACCCGGAGGGGCAGCGCGCGACCCAGTACGCGACGCTCCTGCGGGCCGTCGCGGACAAGCTCGAGGCCTGACGTGGCAGCCGTCAAGGACGCCGTCCTCGAGCGGGCCGTGGACCTCGCGCGCGAGGTCGCGGTCGAGATCGCGCAGGAGCCCGAGCACGTCGGCGAGTACCTCGGTGCCGTGCGCGAGGCCGAGCGCCTCGTGTCGCACCGGTTCGTGTGCACCGCGCGCGGGTACCGCGGCTGGGCCTGGACGGTCACGGTCGCGCGCGTGCCGCGCGGCCGCACCGCGACCGTGTGCGAGGCCGAGCTGCTGCCGGGCGAGGACGCCGTCCTGGCCCGGACGTGGGTCCCGTGGTCGGAGCGCCTGCGTCCGGGCGACATCGGCCCCGGCGACGTGCTGCCCTTCCGCCCCGACGACCCGCGGCTCGAGCCCGGCTTCACGCCGACCGGCGACCCCGAGGTCGACGAGGTCGCGATCGACGAGCTCGCGCTCGCGCGGGTCCGCGTGCTCTCGCCGCAGGGCCGGGCCGAGGCCGCCGAGCGCTGGTACCGCGGCTCGCGCGGACCGACCGCCCCGGGTGCCGTCGCGTCGAGCGCCGCGTGCACGACGTGCGGGTTCCTCGTCCCGCTGCAGGGCTCGCTCGGCACGCTGTTCGGCGTGTGCGCCAACGAGTGGTCGCCCGACGACGGCAAGGTCGTCAGCCTCGACCACGGCTGCGGCGCGCACTCCGAGACCGACGTCGAGGCCGTGCCCACCGACTGGCCGGCGCCGGACCCGCTGATCGACGAGAACGCGCTGGTCGTGGTCGAGCGCGAGGAGCCGGCGACGCAGGGCGATCCCGCTGCCGAGCCGGCGCCCGCTGCCGAGGTCGAGCCCGCCGCCCCGGCGGAGCCGGTCGCCGACATGGAGCCCGCCGCCGACGTGGAGCCGGTCGCCGACGCGGAGCCGGTCGCCGACACGGAGCCCACGACCGACGCCTCCGCGTCGGACACCGACGCCGAGCGCACCTCCGACGGGTCGTGACCGCCGACGTCTTCGGCACGGCCGCGCTGCGCGGCGCGGTGCTGGAGGCGTGGCGGGCGTCACCCGCGCGGCTGCGCGAGGACGCCAACGGCGAGGAGGACCACGCCCGCGGGTACTACCGCGACCGCGTCGTCGTCGAGCTCGCGCAGAACGCGGCCGACGCGGCGACGCGGGCGGGTGCGCCCGGCCGGCTGCTGCTGCGCCTCGCGCACGGCGAGGACGGCCGCCCGGTGCTCGTGGCCGCCAACACGGGCGCACCGCTCGACGCCGCGGGCGTGGCGTCGCTCGCGTCGCTGCGCGCGTCCGCCAAGCGGGACGCGGGCACGAGCGAGGTCGGACGCTTCGGCGTCGGGTTCGCGGCCGTGCGCGCGGTGGCCGACGAGGTCACGGTCTGCTCGACGACGGGCGCCGTGCGCTTCTCCCTCGCGGACACGCGCGGTGAGCTCGAGGCCGCCGCGGCGCACGAGGCGGCCGAGGGGCGCCCCCGGCTGGTCGACGAGGTGCGTCGGCGCGACGGCTCGCTGCCCGCGCTGCGGCTGCCGTGGCCGACCGAGGGTCGGCCGCCGGCGGGGTACGACACGGCCGTCGTCCTGACGCTGCGCGACGAGGTCGCGCACCACGAGGTCCGCACGCTGCTCGACGCGGTGGACGACGTGCTGCTGCTCGCGCTGCCCGGCCTCGTCGAGGTGGTCGTCGAGGTCGAGGACGCCGCACCGCGCCGCATCGCCGACGTGGGCTCACGGTGGGACGTCCTGACGGCCGAGGGCGAGCTGCCGCTCGCGCTCGTCGCGGACCGACCGGTCGAGGAGCGCTCGGCCCGCGGCTGGCGGGTCACGTGGGCGCTGCCGCGTGACGACGCCCGCGTGCCCGGTGCCGTGCACGCCCCGACGCCGACCGACGAGCCCTGCTCGTTGCCCGCGCTGCTGGTCGCGACGCTCCCGCTCGACCCCTCGCGCCGCCACGTGACACCTGGTGCGCTGACCGACGCGGTGCTCGACGACGCGGCCCAGGCGTACGCGGACCTGGCGGGTCGCGTCGCGGCCCGCGGTGACGACCCGACCTCGCTGGTGCCCACGGGCCTGGCGGCGGGTGCGCTGGACGCGGCGCTGCGCGAGCGCGTGATCGCCGCACTGACCCGGACGCCGCTGCTGGTGCCGGCCGACCCCGACGACCCGCTCGTCGCCCCGATGCGGGCGACGACCGTGCGCGACCTCCCGGACGGTCCCGCGGTCGCGGCGCTCGGGCTGCTGGTGGCGGGGCTGGTGCGGCTGCCGCTCGGGCCGGCGGCGGCCGCGGCGGCGCGCGCGCTGGGCGTCGAGGAGCGCACGCTCGCCGAGGTCGTCGACGAGCTGCCGACCGGCGCCGCGGTGGACTGGGCCGCGCTGTACGACGCGCTCGACGCCGCCGCGCACGACGCGTCGGCCCGGGAGGGGCTCGCGGCGCTGCCCGTCCCGTTGTCCGACGGGCGCGTGGTGCGCGGGCCGCGCGGTACCGTCGTGCTCGCGGACGACGTGGCGACCCTGCCCCTGACGACGCTCGACGCGCTGGGGGAGTGGGGGCTGCGCGTCGTGGACCCGGGGGCCGCGCGGCCGCTGCTGCTGCGGCTGGGTGCGCAGCACCTCGACGCCTCCGGGCTGCTGACGCACCCCGTGCTGCGTGCGGCGGTGCTGGGCCAGGCCGACGACGACGACCTGGCCCACGCCGAGCGGGTCACGGCGGCCGTGCTCGACGTCGTCGCGCGTGCGGGTGACGTGCCGCCCGACGCGGCCGGCTGGCTGGGGCTGCTGACGCTCACGGCCGCCGACGGCGACGCCGCGCCCGCGCACGGGCTCGTGCTGCCGGGCGGTCCGGCGGCGGACCTGCTGGACGACCGGGTGCTGGCGCCGGTCGCCGTGGGCGCCGTCGAGCGGTGGGGGCGCGACGTGCTGACAGCCGTGGGGGTGCGTGGCGACCTCGTCGTGACGACCGTGCGCGACGTGGTGGCCGGCGCGGCCCCGGACGAGGACGGGGACGACCCCGCGGCGCTGGCCGCGGCGTCGCTGGACGGCTGGGACGCGTACGTGGACCACCTGGCGGCGCTGCTGGGGGCGGGCACGTACTGCGGCGACGTCGCCGCGGTCGCGGACCTCGACGCGGTGGCCGACGACCGCTGGGACACGCTGCTCGCGCACGTCGCGCGCACGCCCGCGCTGCGCGCCGCGCTCGTGACGCCCGTGCGGGGCGAGGGTGCGACCGCGCAGGCCCCGTCGTACACGGCCTGGTGGCTGCGCGAGCGTGGCGTGCTGTCCGTGCCCGAGGTGTTCGCGCTGCCCGACGCGCCCGACGTCCCTGCGGCGCTGGTCCCTCCGGCGCCCGAGACGCTGCGGGGCCTGGACGACGCGGTGCTGCGTGCGCTCGGCGGCGTGGGGTCGCTGGCCGAGACGACCTCGGCGGGCTGGTCGGCGGTGCTGGACCGGCTCGGCCCGGCGGGGACGGCGGTGCCGCTGGACGTCGCGGCCGGTCTGTGGCGGGCGTGGGCGGCGGGCGCCGCGCCGGACGAGCCTCCGGGCGTCGTCGTGGCGCTCACGGCGCCGGGGGTCGCGCACGTGGTCGACGACGCGGTCGTGGCCGACGACCCGCGGTGGTGGCAGCGGGCGTCCGACGAGGTCCCCGTGGTCCCGGTGCCGCCGGGAGGGCACGCGGACGGCACGCGGTCCGCCGCCGCGGCGGTGGCGGACCTGCTGGACCTGCCGCTCGCGTCGGCCGAGGCGGGTGGCGAGGTGGCCGGCGAGGGCGAGGTCGAGGACGTCCCGGAGGTCGTGCCGGCGCTGCTCCCGGGGGCGCCGGAGCAGTGGTGGCGGCACGACGACCTGCTGGTCGGCGGGGTCCCGGTCGAGTGGTGGGTCGACGACGCGGGCCGGGTGCACGCGGTGCACGTGGCCGGCCTCGCCGCGGGCCTGGCCTGGGCGTGCGGCAGGTGGGCGGTCCGTGGTGCGCTCGAGGCGCTGCTGGGCGACCCGGACGACGGCGGTGCCGCGCTCGACGTCGTCCTCGGATGACGACGCCCCTCGGTGCAGAACCGGACGGACCGGGAGGAAACTACCGCTGAAGGTCACGATCGGGTAACGTCCCGGTGTGCCCGACGCCCGACGACGTGACCTCCGCCGCTGGCGCGACCGACGAGCGCACCGCCGTCGCCGCGGGCGTCTGACGGGCGCGCTCGCGGTCCTCGCGGTCGCGGGTGCGCTCGTGCTGGCCACCGCGCCCGACGCCTCGGCCCCCGGCGTGCGCTCACCCCTCGCGCTGGCGCCGGGCGATCTCGTGGACCGCGTGCAGGACGTCGTGTCCCGCGGTGCGGAGCGTGCGTCGGCGCCGACGTCGGCGGCACCGGCGACCAGCTCCGCGGCACCGCAGGAGGCGGGCTCTCCGGGTGCGGGTGCGCCGAGTGCGGACGTGCCGCCGCCGGCCGACCTGCCCGATGCGCAGCCGGCGCCGCAGCCCGCTCCGCAGCCTGCGCCGCAGCCCGCTCCGCAGCCGGCGTCGGCCGCTGCCGCGCCCGCCGACGCCGGCGCCGCGATGGCTGCCGAGATCGTCACGCTGACGAATGCGCGTCGTGCCGAGGCGGGCCTGGCCGCGCTCGGGACCTCGGGGTGCGCGACCGAGCAGGCCGTCGCCCGCGCCGGCGCCCTGGCCGCCGAGGGGCGGTTCGAGCACGACCCGCTCGGGCCCGTCCTCGAGGCGTGCCGAGCGGGCGCCGTGGGGGAGAACCTGTCGCTCGGCTACCCGTCCGCGCAGGCGGCGGTGGCCGGCTGGATGGACTCCCCGGGGCACCGCGAGAACCTGCTGCGCGGGACGTTCACGCAGATCGGCGTGGGGTGCGTGCAGGGTCAGCGCGGCTGGTTGTGCGCGCAGGTCTTCGTGGGCTGACAGGCGGGGTGCGCGGACCGGCGCGTCAGGCCTCGCGCGCCTCGTCGTGGTGCGGGGCGGGAGCGATCATCGCGCCCGTGCCGTCCGGCGAGAGCCGCCCGTTGCGCCGTGCCCACAGCACGCCCACGATCCCGAGCAGGACGCCCGACACGCACACCGCGAACCAGCGCAGCGGAGCGACGTCGAGCAGCCACAGCACGCCCACCACGGCCGCCGCGGCACCCCAGACCGCCGTGCCGACCCCCATGACCCGGGCGAGGTCGACGTCGATCGGCGGCGGCGGCGTGCGCCGCGGGTGCATCAGGGTGTCGACGAGGGTGGGCACGCCCCGATCGTAGTGCGGACGTCCGCGGGCGGCCCGTGCGGCGTCCGCCCTCAGCGCAGCAACGCGTCCGCGAGCGCGTCGACCGCGGGGCGCATCGCGTCGAACGAGCCCCGGTAGACCGCGTCGCTGCCCCCGATCGGGTCGTCGACGTCGTCGACGCCCGTGCCCGCCGCGGGGCGCGCGGCGGCGGCGAGCCCCGGCAGCGCGCGCAGCCGTGCGGCGGGCGTGTCGCCCGCCGCGTGCAGCGCCGCCGGGTCGACGTGCGCGACGAGCCGCGCGAGCTCGAGCAGGGTGAACGTGCGCCGGACGGCCGCGGGGGCGAGCGACACGACCGCCGAGCGGTGGTCGCGCGTGAGCCCGAGGACGAGGTCGGCGCGCGTGACGAGCCCGGCGTCGAGCTGCTGCGCCGCGAAGCCCTCGACCCTCGCACCCGCCGAGGTCAGCAGCGGCACCATCGGGGCGGAGACGGGGTGCCCCACCACGGCACGCGTCCCCGCCGACACCACCGCGACGTCCGCGCCCGCGAGCCGCGCCGCGAGCAGCCGCTCGACGGCGGGCGAGCGGCAGATGTTGCCCGTGCAGACCGCCAGGACGACGGCGGGGGAGGGAGCGGTGGTCATGCGGCCCCATCATGCCGGACCGCCCGAGCCGTGCCGCGGCGGCCAGGCGGCGTCGCGGACAACCGCCGGGTCGGGCGGTTAGCATCGCCGACGACGCGTCGGCGACACCCCTCCGGCGCGCAGGGGGCTAAGGGGGCTGGGTGTGACGCACCCGGGTTGGGGTTCGCAGTGGTCGGACCAGACGTTGCCGGCGCCGCGGGTCGCGGGCGACCAGCAGGGTGGCCGCCGCCGGTCGGCGCGCCGGTCGGCGCGCCGACCGGCGCGCCGACGGAGGTCGGGAGCCCGCCGCCGCCGCGTGGTCCTGGTGGTCGTCGCGGTCGTGGTGGTGCTGCTCGGCGCCGTCGCGTGGCTCGCGTGGGACGCCCTGCGGGCCCGCGCCGACCTCGAGACGGCGCGTGACGCGGTCGGACGCCTGCAGGAGCAGGTGGTGGCGGGCGACGTCGATGCGGCGCGGGCGACGCTCCCGGGCCTGCAGGAGCACGCCGCGGCCGCGCACCGCCGGACCTCCGGGCCGTTGTGGACCGTCGCCGGGTCGGTGCCATGGGTCGGGCCCAACACGCGCGCCGTCCAGGCCGTCGCCGAGGCCGTCGACGAGCTGGCGCAGCGCGCCCTGCCGCCGCTCGTCGAGGCCACGTCCCGTGTGGACCCCGCGGCGCTGCGCCCCGTCGACGGTCGCGTCGACGTCGCGCCGCTCGCGGAGGTCGCCTCTCAGGTGGCCGCCGCCGACGTGGCCGTGCGGGCGACGCTGGAGCGCCTCGAGCAGGTCGACACGACGGCGGTGGTCGGGCCCGTCGCCGAGCCGGTCGGGATGCTGCGCGCCCAGCTCGCGGCGGTCGCGCAGGACACGGCGACCGCGGCGCGCGCGGCGGCGCTGCTGCCGCCGATGCTGGGCGGCGACGGCCCACGGCAGTACCTCGTGCTCGTGCAGAACAACGCCGAACCGCGCGCGACCGGGGGGATCCCGGGCGTGGTGCTGCTGCTGCGGGCCGACGACGGCCGGATCGAGGTCGTCGAGCAGCGCAGCGGCAACGAGCTGACCGGCGGCGACGCCCCCGCCGTCGAGCTCACGCCGGCCGAGGCCGACCTGTTCGGGCCCCTGCTCGCGACCGACATGCGCGACGTCACGTTCACGCCCGACTTCCCGCGCTCGGCGCAGATCGCCCGCGCGCTGTGGGCCCGGCACACCGGGACGCAGGTCGACGGCGTCCTGTCGGTGGATCCCCTCACGCTGGCCCTGGTGCTGCGCGCGACCGGGCCGGTGTCCCTGCCCGACGGGTCGACGCTCGGCCCCGACGACGCCGTCGCGACGCTCCTCAACGACGTCTACCTGCGCTTCGAGGAGCCCGCGCAGCAGGACGCGTTCTTCGCCGGTGCGGCCACCGCGGTGCTCGCCGCGGTGAGCGGGGGGCAGGGGGAGCCGTCGGGTGTCGTCGACGCGCTCGCCGAGGCCGCGCGACGTGGGCGCCTGCTCGTGTGGTCGGCCGATCCCGAGCTGCAGGCGCACCTGACAGGCACGGTGCTCGCGGGCGAGCTGCGGGGCCGCGCCGGGACGAGCCCCGTGGTGGGGCTGTACCTCAACGACGGCACGCAGGCGAAGCTCGGCTACTACCTCGACGTCGACGCGCTGGCGACGTCGGACGCGTGCCTGGGCGACGGCGCCCAGCGCGTCGCCCTGACCGCCACGTACACCTATCAGCCCCCTGCGGACGTGCAGGCGCTGCCCGCCTACGTGCTCGGGCTCGACGGCGTCGTCCCACCAGGCGACCTCCGGACGAACCTGCTGCTCTACCTGCCTCAGGGCGCATTTCTCGAGGAGATCCTGGTGGACGGTCGACCAGTTCAGGTGCATTCTCAGGTGCATGACGGACTGGCGGTCGCGGCACTGACCTGGACATTCTCCCCTGGACAGTCGTTCACGTTGACGGCGAATCTGGTCACCGGTCCAGAACAAGGTGGACCGGTGCTTCTCAGAACAACACCCGTCGCGTCGGGTTTCGATCATGTGACATCTGTTTCCAAGTGCGCGGATCGCGGTTAGCCTCATCTCGACACCGCGGTCCGGGGTGAGGAAATCCGCCCCGGGCCCGACCATGTCGTCGCACCAGGGGGGCACTTTCATGAAGATCCGTCGCACAGCCGCCGTGACCGTCACGGCCGCCGCGCTCGCGCTGCTTCCGAGCGCCGCCTTCGGGTACGGCGCCGCGGACTACACCAACACCGGCACGGCGTCGACCACGACGCCCACGGTCGGCACACCCTTCACCATCACGGTGCAGGGCCCGGCGAACACGCCGGTCATCATCACCGTCACCACCAACCCGGCGTCGATCCCCGACGCCGCCATCACGATCGCCGGCACCAAGGCCCTGACCAAGACCACCAGCGCGTCCGGCGCGGTCGCGTTCAGCGTCACGCTCGCCGAGCCGGGCACCTACACGGCGATCATCACCGACGGCGTCTCCGGCGAGGCGCTGTCGACGCAGGTCTTCGTGGTCCCCGGGCCGGCTGCGGGGGGCACGGGCTCCGCACCGGGCGCGGGCGGGTCGAGCGGCGGCTGGCTGAGCCAGACCGGTTCGGACCCCGTCCCGATCGCGCTGGGGGCGGGCGCGCTGCTCGCCGCAGGAGCCGGCGCGGCCGTGTACGCGCGCCAGCGCCGTCGGGCGGCAGGGGGCGTCTGACCGTCGCACGAGGAGAGTGGCCAGGGGAGGTCCCCGTGCGTGAGCCGGGGGCCTCCCTCTCTCTTTCGACGTGCGGCGCCGTCGCCACGTCGTCAGGCACGCGATCGCGGAGGAGAGCATGGAACTCGGGGACTACGTCGCCGTCCTGAAAAAGCGTTGGGTCACCGTCTGCGCGGTCACCGTCCTGTCGTTCCTCGGTGCATGCTTCGTGACCCTCACGACCACTCCGATGTATGTCGCCTCGTCGCAGCTGTACGTCTCGGTGCAAGGCGGGTCGACGACGAGCGACATGCTGCAGGGCGCGGGATTCGCCCGGCAGCAGGTCACGTCCTACGCGCGTCTGGTCACGAGCCCGCTCGTCCTCGGTCCGGTGATCGACGACCTCGCGCTCCCGACGAACGCCGGCGCACTCGGCAGCAGGATCGTCGCCGAGTCGCCGCAGAACTCCTCGCTGATCAACATCAGCGTCGCCGACGAGTCGCCCGCGCTCGCGGCGGCGCTCGCCAACTCGGTGGCGGAGGAGTTCCGGCGCGTGGTCGTGGAGATCGAGCGGCCGACGGACGGCAGCCCCTCCGCCGTGCGTCTGACGGTGGTCCGCGACGCGAGCGCACCGTCCGCACCGTCGTCGCCACGGCCCACACTCAACCTCACGCTCGGGCTCACCGTGGGACTGATGCTGGGAGTCGTCCTGGCGTTCCTCCGTGAGGCTCTGGACTCACGTCTCCACGACGAGGCGTCGGTCGCCGACGCCACGGGGCTCCCCATCGTGGGGAGCATCGTCTTCGACGAGCACGCGGCCGCCCAGCCGCTCATCGTCCAGGCCGACCCCCAGGGGCCGCGTGCCGAGGCGTTCCGTCGGCTGCGGACGAACGTCCAGTTCCTCGACGTCGCGGAACGCCCGAAGTCGATGGTCGTGACCTCCTCGCTGCCGGGTGAGGGGAAGTCGACGACGACGATCAACCTCGCCATCGCCATGGCGGACGCCGGGACCCGTGTCGCGCTCGTCGACGCGGACCTGCGCAGACCGTCCGTCGCGCGGTACCTCGGGATCGAGGGCTCCGCAGGTCTGACCACCGTCCTGATCGGCAGGGCCACCGTGGACGAGGTGCTCCAGCCCTGGGGGAACGGGCTGCTGAACGTGCTGCCGTCCGGACAGATGCCCCCCAACCCCAGCGAGCTGCTGGGGTCGGCGGCGATGGGCGCGGTGCTCGAGAGGCTGCTCGTGACCCACGACGTGGTCCTGATCGACGCGCCGCCCATCCTGCCGGTCACCGACGCGGCGGTGCTGTCGCGCAGCGCGGGTGGGGTCCTGGTGGTCGCCGCCGTCGGGCGCGTGCAGCGCAAGCAGCTCGTCGCGACGCTGAGCGCGCTGCGCTCGGTCGACGCCAACGTCCTGGGCGCGATCGTCAACATGGAGTCCCGCAAGAGAGCCGAGTCGTACCAGTACTACCGCTACACCGACGGCCCGGCCACGACGCGCCGTTCGGTGATGCCTCGGCGTTCCTCACGGACGGTTCCGGCGCGCCCTCCCGCAGAGTCCTCGCGTGACGCGTCGGACGTCGGGCAGACGCCGGTCGGCATGGTCTGGCCCAAGGACGAGTCGCTCACCACGCGGTCCGGCGGTCGACCTGCTGCTCCGCAGCACCACCGGGAGCGGGGATGAGACCCGGTCGCCGCGACGTCGCGGGCGGATCGCGCGAGGGGGCACCGTGGCTGGTCGTCGTCTGCCCCACGTCGCGGGGCGGCCACATCGAGCACGCGACGGCGATCGCGCTGGCGGCGGCACGGCAGGGTGCGTCCGCGCAGGTCCTGACGCGCCCCGGCGCCCGGGCCTACCTGCCCGCGCCCGTGCTGGACGAGGTCGACGTCCGTGAGGTGATCCCCGAGCTGCCGCGATCGACCGGGCTGCGGCGTGCGCTGTCGATGGCCGCGCGCCTCGTCGTCGAGCACGTCACGATCGCGTGGCACGTCCGTCGCCCGCGCGGTCGGGGCGTCGTCCTCGTCGAGGAGCCGCGGTACCCCGTTCCCCGGCTCCTGCTCGGAGGGCGCCGCGGAGCCGTCAAGCTCGTGGTGCACAACGTCGTGGACCACCCGCGCAGCGACCACGGGCTGGCCGAGCGCCTGCGCCGCCGGACGTCGCAGGCGTGCGTGACGGCGGACGTCGAACGCATCGTGCACGGCCGTGCCCAGCGGCAGGAGCTCGCCGGACGAGGGCTGTCGGCACGGCACGTCCCGCTCCCGGCGCCGGCGTTGCTGCTCGCGGGGGAGATCGGCGACCCGTCCGGAGCCACGGGTGCGCCGCACGTCGGCGAGGGCTTCCTGTGCATCGGGGAGATCCGGCCGAACAAGGGGGTCGAGATCGCCATCGAGGCCGCGGTCGCTGGCGGGCACGAGCTCCTGGTCGTCGGCCGGGCCGTCGACGAGGAGTACCTCGGCGAGCTCGTGCGGCGCGTGGTCGGGACCGGGGTCGAGCTGCGCGACGAGTTCGTCTCGGCCGCGCGGTTCGACGCGCTGATCCGTGGGTCGCGGGCCGTGCTGCTGCCCTACACCGAGTTCCACGCGCAGAGCGGCGTGCTGTCGCACGTCCTCGAGGTCGGTGCGCGGAGCATCGTCTCCGACCTCCCGTCGCTCCGTGAGCAGGCGGGCGACGACCCCACGGTCACCTTCGTCGCGCCGTCGGACGTGTCGGCCCTCGCCGACGCGATGACCCACGTCGCGGCCGCACCGCCGACCGCTCGGCACGTCCACGGTCGCGCCGTGGACGTGGACGCCGCCTGGCGAGAGATCGTCGATGCGGTCCTCGCCTGACCTGGTGGCCGTGCCGCGCGCGGCCGGCACCGGCGGCCCGGTCGCCACGGCCTGGCTCGACGTCGCGTTCGTCATCCTGTGCTTCGCCCCCTACGCGTGCCTGCCGCTCGGCGAGAGCACGAACATCCCCGTGACCGGGCTCCTGTGGCCCCTGTGGCTGCCGCGGATCCTGCGGCACCGCGCGGTGGTCGTCACGAGCGGGGTGCTCGCGTTCGCGCCGACGGTCACCGCCTTCCTCGGGCTGCTGGCCGGCCGGCCGGTCGACAACCCGGTCGCCCTGCTGACCTGGGTGCTCTACCTGGCACCCGTGCCCGTCCTCGCGGTCGTCGTGCTCGAGCGCCCGCGGCTCGCCGCGCGTGCGCTGGGCACCGGTGTGGCGGTGTCGGCGGTGCTCGCTCTCGTGCAGCACCAGCTGATCCTGCGGGGCGTGCTGCCGTTCGCCGAGCTCTACGACGTCCCGGGCTACGCGACGGTCAACCCCGACACGGTGCTGATGTACGTCAAGCGCCCGTTCGGTCAGTTCCCCGAACCGTCGTTCATGGCCGGCTCCCTCGCACTGGCGTCCGCCGCCTACCTGCTGGTGCGTCGGACGTGGACGGCCCGTCTCGGGCTGCTCGACCACGCGCTGGTCGGTCTCGTGCTGGTGGTGCTCGTGGTGAGCAGGTCGGGCAGCACCGTCGTCGCCGGGCTCGCGGTCCTCGGGATGCTGCTGGTCCCCGCGGCGCGGGGGCTGCGACGCCCGGTGGTGGTCATGGCCGTCGCGCTCGGCGGCGCCTACGTGGCCGCGTCGGTCGTGAGTCAGCGCTCCGCCAGCACGGACTTCTCCTGGGGTGACCGGGCGGTGTCGATCGTCGCCGCGGGCCGTTACCTGCTCACCGACCCCGTCGCCCTCGTCGTCGGCATCGGGCGGGGGCGCGCGGCGCACCTGTTCAGCACCGGCGCGATCTCGACGAGCGGGTACGAGGCGGGGGGTGCGATCTACGACGTCTACTCCGTGCTCGGACGGGCCGCCCTCGAGAGCGGCGTCGTCTTCGGCCTCGTCCTCCTGGTGGTCGGAGCGGGACTGCACGTGCAGGCGCACCGACGCACGGGCGTCACGCACGCGACGGCCGTCGGGATCCTCGCGGCGCTCCTGTGGGTCGTCGTCGCGGGCTTCACGATCAGCTACGACTCCGCGGCCCTCATCTGGTCGTCCGTCGGCGTCGCCCTGGGGGTCGTGGTGCGGCCCCGCACGCCGGGCAGCGACGTCGGGCCCACCGGGACGGTGTCGGGACGACAGCCCGAGGAGCGACGATGAGAGTCCTGCAGCTGGTGAACTCGGCGGACACCGGGGGTGCCCAGACCCTCATCGAGGCGCTGGGCCGCCGGCTGGGGCCCGACGTCGAGATGCACACGGCCGTCCTGCTCGGCGCCGACGTGCTCAGCCCCAGGCTCGAGGCCGTGAGCGCGTCCCTGACGCACCTCGGTCTGACCACGCGGACGCTGCGAGCGGACCGCGCGGCGGCGGCGGTGCGTGCCCTCGTGCGGCGTCACGGCGTGGACGTCGTGCACAGCCACCTCTTCCAGGCGGACGTCGTCAACATCCTCACCCGGGGGTCGCACGGCCGGGTCACGACGGTGCACACGACCGGGATGACTGCGAGCGACCCGGTGCGTTCACGCCTGCTGGCCCGCGCCGTGGCCGTCGTCTCCGCCCGCGCGTTCGACGCGAGCGTGGCCTGCGGCCCGGCCGCCCAGGCCTACATGCGCCGCGCAGGTTACGGCAGCACGAGCGACGTCGTGCGCAACGGCGTCCCGGTCCCCGTGGCGCCGCCGGCCGCACGCGAACGTTCCGGCGTCGTGCTCTGCCTGTCCCGGTGGCACCCGATGAAGGACCACGCCACGCTCCTCGACGCGTTCGCGGTCGTGGCCGCCGCCGACGCTCGGGCCACGCTCGTGCTCGCGGGGTCGGGGACCGGTCCGGACAACGACGAGCTGGCCGCGATGGTCCGCCACCGCGGCCTCGAGCGACGTGTCGCACGCCTGGGCCCCGTGCAGGACGTCGGAGAGCTCCTGGCACGCGCGGAGCTGCTCGTCATCTCCAGCTCGTACGGGGAGGCCCTGCCGATGGCCGGTGCGGAGGCGCTCGCGGCGGGCCTGCCGGTGGTGTCGACGGACGTGGGCGACTGCGCCACGTTGACGGTCGATCCGCGCCTGCTGTGCCGGCCTCGCGATCCCGACGCGCTCGCGCGGGCGATCCGGACCGTGCTCGGCGTCCCCGGCCAGGAGTACGACGACCTCGCGCGCGGGAGCTGGGCCCGCGCACGGACCACGCTCAGCGTGGACGAGGCGGTCGACCGGTACCGGGCGTTGTACGAACGTGTCGTCGCTGCTGCCAGCCGGGCCGTCGCATGAGCGCCCCCCGTCGGTCCGGCGTGGGGACGCCGCCGTCGGTCGTGCACGTGACCGAGGCGATGGGTGCGGGTGTGCTGCAGATGCTGGCCGAGCTGTCCCGCGGCCAGGCCGACCTCGGCTGGGACGTGGAGGTGGTCTACAGCGACCGGGCGGAGACGCCGGCCCCGGGCGTGCTGCGTGACCTGTTCGGCCCCCGGGTCCGTCTGGTGCGCGCCGGGGGGCACGACCGGCGCCGCAACCTGCTCGCGCTCGCGGTCGCGGCGCGTGCCGCGATGCGCGCCCGACCCGCCGCGGTCGTGCACGCGCACTCCACCCTGGCCGGGCTGGCGGTGCGTGCCGTCACGCGACGCGGGGACCGGTGGCGCGTGGTGTACACGCCGCACGGCTTCGCGTTCCTGCCGCTGCCGGCACGCTCCCTGCGCCAGCGCGGCGTGCTGCTCGCCGAGCGCGTCCTTGCCGCTCGCGGTGCGGGCGTCCTCGCGGTGGGCCCCGCGGAGGCGGCGTGGGTCACAGATGCGGTCGGTCCGGCGGTCCCCGTGGTGTCGGTGCCCAACACGGTCAGCCGAGCGGTCGTCGAGCACCGTCGTGCCGGCCCCGGCCCCGGCCCCGGCTCGCGGGACGCGTCCGGCAGGCCGCTCGTGCTGGGCGTCGGCCGGGTGACGCGTCAGAAGGCGCCGTGGGTGTTCGCCGCAGCGGCACGCGAGCTCGCGTCGGCCGCCGACTTCGTGTGGGTGGGCGACGGCGACCCGCAGGACCGTGCCCGCTGGCTGCCGCGGGACGTGCCGGTCGAGGTCACCGGATGGCTCGACCACCACGAGGTGCTCGATCTGCTGGGCCGCGCGCGGCTCCTGCTCATGCCGTCCGAGTGGGAAGGGATGCCGGTGACGCTCATGGAGGCGTGCTGGGTGGGGGTGCCTGCGGTGGTGCGGGACGCGCCGGGGATGGCCGACGTGGTCGTCGACGGCGTCAACGGGGTCGTCGCCCAGGATGACGCGGCGATCGTGCGGGAGACGGCCGACGTGCTGCAGGACGAGGCCCGGTGGGCGTCGCTGAGGGACGGTTGTCTCGCGACCCGGGACCGGTTCGACCCCGCGACCTACGTGTCGCGGGTCGGCCGCGCGTACGGCGCGCTCGGCGTGCTCGGCGCGCAGGACGTCGCCGCGGTGCACGGTCGGGGCCGGGCGCTGTGACGGCCACCCGCGCGACGGCCGTCCGCTTCGTCTCCATCGCCTCCGAGGCGTGGGGCGCGGAGGAGAGCCTGATGACACTGGTGCGCCACCGCCCTCCGGACGCCGCGCCGGTCGAGCTGGCCGCCGCGGGCGCCGCGCTGCGCGACAGGTGGGCCGACGGCACGGGCCGCGAGGCGAGCGCCATCCGCACGGCGGGGAACCGGCTCGGGCGCGTCCTGCACGCCCTGCCGCACGTCGCGTCGGCGCCCCGCGGCTCGGTGGTGGTCCTGTGGGACGTGGATCTGGTCCCGCTGGCCGTGGTCCTCGCGCCGTGGCTGCGCCTGCGTCACGTGCGCCCGTTCCTCGACCTGCACGTGACGCTCGCGGGCGACCGGGGGCGACGCCTGCTGCGCGTCCTGAGCAGGTCGCTGGCGGGGTGCCTGTCGATCAGCCGGTACACCGCCGAGCAGATCGGTGCGACGTGCGACGTGCACGTCGTCCAGCGGCCGGTCGACACCGCCGTGGGCGCGGGTGCCGCCGTCCCCGCGGGTGAGGACGGCTTCACCGTCGCGGTGGTGGGCCGTGTCGACCCCGAGAAGGGCGTGGTCGAGGCGGTCCGCGCCTGCGAGGGGGTCCCCGACGTCCGACGTGTCGTCGTCCGCGGTGCGCCGTTCGAGGGCGGTGCCGACTACCTCCACGAGGTCCTGCGGGCGGGCGAGAGCCTGACGACCGCGCAGTTCGCGTACGAGGGGCGCGTGCCCGCGTCCGCGGCGCTCGACGGCGTCGACGTGCTGCTGCACTGGAACCGTCACGAACCGGCCGGGCGCGTCGTCCAGGAGGCCCAGCTGGCCGGGCGGGTCGCGGTCGTCCCCGACGAGGGTGGCGCCCGCGAGTTCGTCGAGCACGACGTCACGGGCCTCGTGTACCGCGCCGGCTCGACGGCTGACGCGCGCCGGGCGCTCGCGTCGCTCACGCCCGGAGCCCGGCGGGAGATCGGCAGGGCGGCGCGGCGCGTGGGGCGTGAGCGGTACGACGCGCCCGCCCGCGCGGCGGACTACTTCGCCGCGCTCGGGGCTCGGGCGCAGTCGTGACCGCCCGGACGCCGCTGCGGGTCCTCCTGTCGGTGCGAGGGCTGGAGACGAAGCACGACCCGACCCGCAACCCGTACATCGACCTCCTCGTCCAGTCGTTGCCGTCCGACGTCGAGGTGGTGCAGTTCGGGTGGCGCGAGGCGCTCGTCGGACGCTTCGACGTGTTCCACTCGCACTGGCCCGAAGCCCTGGTGCGGTCCCGGTCCCGCCGCGTCCGCGCGCTCGAGCACGTGCTCTTCGCGCTCTTCGTGTGCCGGCTCCGGCTGGCACGCAAGGGAGTCGTCCACACCGCGCACAACGACCGACCCCACGAGGCCGCCGGTCGGGTCGAGGCGGCCCTGCTCCGCTTCTACCAGGCGTCGGTGACGCTGGTGGTCGACATCAACGGGGTCCGACCGACGCGGTCGTCCACGCCGCGGGTGCTGATCCCGCACGGGGACTACGCACCGTGGCTCGCCTCCCATCCTCGGGCCCGGGCCGAGAGGGGCAGGCTCTGCACGTTCGGCATGATCCGGCCGTACAAGAACGTGCCGGGGCTCCTGCGCGCCTTCCACGACCTCGCGGACCCGTCCGCGACGTTGTCCGTGCTCGGCGGGGTCGCCGACCCGGCGCTGCGCGACGAGATTGAGCAGCTGGGGGCGCGGGACGACCGGGTCGAGCTGCACCTGCGCTTCGCCACGGACCGCGAGCTCGTCGACCAGATCACGCGGTCCGAGCTGGTCGTGCTCCCCTACCGCCACATGAAGAACACCGGCGCGGGCATCTACGCGCTCACGCTCGGTCGGCCGCTCCTCGTGCCCCGCACCGACGAGACGCTCGCGATGCGGGAGGAGTTCGGGGCGCGGTGGGTCCACGTCTTCGACGGAGACCTGACGGCCGAGACGCTGGCCGGCGCGGTGCAGCACGTGCGGGCGGCGACCGGGGGAGCGCCCGACCTGAGCGGCCGCGACTGGTCGCGGCACGGCGCCGACTACCGACGTGCCTACCTCGCGAGCCGTCCGGTCCGCAGGTCCCGGCCGGTCACCGCGCCGAGGGCGTGACGGGCGCGGGCCGGCTGCGCAGGCTCAGGACGAACCGGCGCAGGGCCGTGCGGTTCTCCGTGCCCAGCACGAACCAGGTGCACGCGAGGTAGAGCAGCGTCGACACGGCGGCCACGGCGAGCGCCCGCACGGCTCCCTGGTGGTGCACCCACGGCGTGGCCGCGAGACCGACCGCGAGGGCGCTCGCGGGCACGAGGCCGACGACGGTGCGGCCGACCAGTCCGACGTACGCCGCGATCTCGATGCCCGCGTGACGGCGCATCGCCCACAGGCGGGCCGGCCACACGACGAGGAGTCGCAGCGACCTGGACCACGCCACGGCGACCGTGCCGAACGGTGCGGCGAGCAGGATGAGGCCCACGCCCACCAGGTTCTGCAGGATCGACAGCCGCAGCGCGACCGCGGGGCGGCCCACGGCCGTGAGGACGTTGACGTCGAAGAACATGACCGCGGCGAGCGCGGACGACAGCGTCAGGACCTGGAACAGCGGGACCGACGCGGACCACCCGTCGCCCACGAGCAGCGGCAGCAGGACGTCCGCGAAGATCGCGAGCATCGCGAACGCGGGCAGGGCGACGACGCTCGACGCGAGGGTCAGCTGCCGCAGCGCGCGGTTCAGCCGCTGGCGGTCCGACTGGACCCGGGACATCACGCTGAGCGACACGCGGCCGAGCACGGACGTGGCGAGCTCGAGCACGACGCCCGTCGCGCGCTGCGCCACGAAGTAGTAGCCGAGCGTCCGAGCGTCGAAGAGCGCGCCGACGACGATCTTGTCGAGGTTCGTCTGGAGAGCCGCCAGGAGGTCGATCCCCAGGGTGTGGACCCCGAACGACAGCATGCTGCGCAGGGAGTCGCGCGAGAACTCGAGGGACGGGCGCCAGTCGGTCAGGGCCCAGAGCAGGACCGTCGAGACGAGCGCCGCCACGAGGACCTGCGCCACGAGCGTCCACACCCCCGCGCCGTGCAGCGCGAGCGGCACCGCGACGGCCGCGCCCGCGACGTTCCCCGTCAGCTGACGCACCGCGAGCGGCCGGAACCTCAGGTCGCGCTCGAGGAGCGCGGCGGTCGTCCTGCTCAGCGCCGACAAGGGCACCACGAGCCCCGCCACCCGCAGCACGGGGGCGAGGGCCGGGTCGCCGAGGAGCGCCGCCAGCGGGACCGCCGTGGCCACCAGCAGCAGGTAGATGGCGGTGGACAGGACCACCGACGACCAGAACGTCGTGCTCGTGTCGACACGGCTCAGTGCGGGGCGCTGGACGATGGCCTTGCTGAAGCCCGAGTCGACGAACACCGAGAGCACGGCGACGACGGCGCTCGCCAGCGAGAACAGGCCGAAGTTGGTGGGGTCGAGGAGGCGTGTCAGCAGCGCGAAGACCGCGAAGGAGAGCAGGCGGCCGGACCACTTCTCGACAGCCGTCCACGCGACGGCTGACACCATGCGCCCGCGCAGGCCGTCGGCCCCGGGCTCCGTGCCCACGGGTGACGTGGGTCCGCCGCCGGTCATGGCCGGGCGGCGGCCGGGCGACCGTCACGGTCGGCCCCGATGCGGCGCCGCGCGGACTCGACGAACGGCCGGGGTCCTCGGGACCACCACCACGCGGAGGACCGCGACTGCGTGCGCGGGACGGAGAAGTCGCGTGCCATGCGGGCGTCGTAGGGGTGGGCGCGGCCCCGCAACGACTTGCCCGAGTGGTTCTCGCCGGTGTCGACGTGGTAGATCGCGCCCTCGAACGGCAGCGGAGCCATGCCGACCCCGTGCCCCGAGAACCACTCCACCGCGTCGCGGTGGGCACCGAGCACGCGGGGCAGTCGTTCACCGAACGCGTCGCTGATCTCCTGCTGGGTCGCGCCGACGTCGAGGTCGGCGGGCACGGAGTACGCCCCGAACGGCACGACGAGCGACGTGCCGCACGCCCGGTGGAACGCCTGCTGCTCGACGTACACCCCCCGAGCGCGGGAGTACATCCAGCCGCGGTCCACGAACCACCCCTGGTCGGGCTCGTGGGCGGCGACGAACCGCGCGAGGTCGCGGTGGACGAAGTCGTCGGCGTCGAAGATCATCACGTGCGTGGGGGCGTGCTTCACCGCGGCGAGCAGCCCCGTGCCGATCTTGGTGCCCTTGTCCCAGACGAACGGGGCGCGCGCGGTCCGGGGCCCCGATGCGGGGGCCGGTGCCGGGAAGTCGACCTCCACGAACTCCACCCGGGGGTCCAGGTCGCCGGCGGGTCGGCGGTTGCCCACCACGACGACCGTGAACTCGGCACCGACCTGTGCCGTCACCGACGCGAGGGTCTCGTGGAGGAGCTGCTCCACGAACGCGTAGTCGGCCGAGTTCTGGGGGTGGCGCAGCGACGTGACGAAGGTCAGCATCAGGCGCTCGCGTGGACGAGGCTCGCGAGGATCTCCTGCGCCTCGTCCTCGCTGGACGCGAAGTGCGCGGTGCGGAAGCCGTGGGTGTAGGCCTCGTAGACCGCGCCGACCTTGCCGTAGCTGTTGTCCAGCACGACGTGCTCGACCCCCAGCAGACCCGCGAGCACGTGCGCGTGGAGCCGGTCGACGAGCGCGACCGCGGCGTCCCGGTACACGGCCGTACCGCCCGCGACGGCCGCGCGGTTGATCGTCCACAGCGCGTGCCGCGTGAGCCGGTTGACCGCGGTCGACGTGCCGCCCGGCCCGAGTCGGCGTTCGACGCGTCCGGAGAACCGTGCCGTGGTCCGTGCCGCGCGCCAGGCTGTTCCGAGGACACCCTCCGGCGCCCAGTCGGTGACCCGTGTCTCGAGCCGTCCGGCGAGCGGCCGTGCGATGGCGGGGAGGTCGTGCGCACGCTCCTTGTCCTGCCTGGCCAGCACGAGCAGCACGTCCCGCGTGCGGTCCGGGTCCGACGGGCGAGGTCGGTGCCCGAGCGCCATGTCGTGGCAGAAGGCCTGCCGGACGTTCGGCAGCTGCGTCTGGGCGCGGTCCTGCGACGCGGGTTCGCGCAGCAGCAGGAGGAGGTCGGGGTGGGAGCCGAGGACACGATCGGCGTTCGCCGCACGTCGGCGGTCCTGGAAGTAGACGCTCTGGGGCAGCTGGACCACGGGGTAGTCGTGGAGCGTCCGGACGACCTCCTCGCGGTAGTCCTGGTGGCCGGGCCACAGGTCTCCGAGGTTGCCGCCGCCGTGCAGCAGGACGGTCCCCGTGGGCATCGCGCTGCGCAACCGGTCCGGGTCGAAGAAGTGCAGGTCCGACACGTAGCGGATGCGAACGCCCAGCTCCTCGAGGTAGGCGAGCTGGCCGGCGAGGATCAGCGCGTCACCCACGTTGCGCTGGTTCGGCACGTCGAGGAGGGCGACGTCGCGCGCGCCGCGGAGCGCCTCCGCGAGCGTCGCCAGCGTCGCGCTGCGGGCGTGGACGAGGAAGTCGGTGTCGGTCTCAGGTGGCACGGCTGCTCCTGTCGGCGTGTCGGGCAGGCGTCTCGGCGTACGTGCGTCGCCTCGGTGGGTGCGGGTCGTCCGGCGACGACGTCGGGACCGTGTCGCCGGACGGCGGCAGGACGCGGCTCGTGTCCCACAGGTCGACCGGGAACGCGTCGAGGAGCGCGGTCGGGTCCCAGCCGGCCAGCGCGGGCTCGCGTGCGGCACCGGGCGAGGTCGCGTACCTGGTCGCGCTGACGGGGTCGTCGAACGTCCGCAGCTCGCCACGTCCCGTCCCACCGGCGTAGTCGAGGTACTTGAACTCCGGCTCGACGCCCGCCCGGACGAGTGCGCACGGGATGCCGAAGGCCTCTGCGACGACGAGACCGTGCAGCGAGGAGGTCACGACGGCCTCCGACCGGGCGATCCGGCTGACGACGGCCAGCGGGTCGCCGCGCGGGTCCACGAGGTCCGGGTGACCGGCGTACCGCGACAGGTCGTGGAGGTTCGGGACCACCGAGAGCCGGGTCGTGCGGTCGACGTCGAGCAGCTCGGGCAGCAGGACCGGCAGCAGCAGCGCCGGGTCCCCGAACACCGGCGGGACCTCGATCTGCAGGTGCTCCTGGACCCACGCCGCCGTCGCGGGGCCGCGCACCGCTCGGACGTCGAGCCGCCGCGCACGGTGCGACTCGACCGGCTCCTTGCCGTTGACGCCCGAGCCCCAGACGGTGTCGCCGTCCCGCGCGAGGTGCAGGATCGAGCCGACCGTCAGGAGCCGCCGTGGCTCGGGTGGCCGTGCGCCCGCGGCCAGACCGACCGCGGGGAGCACCATCGACGTGACGAGCGGGCCGAGCAGGTCGCCGAAGTTGCCGACGCGCGGCCCGATCGCGAAGCGGTGCAGGAAGCGCAGCCTGTTGCGTCGAGGGTTCCAGTGCACGATCTCGACGCCGCGTCGGGGGCTCATGCCGGCCCGGTCGTCGTCCGGGTCACCGCGCACCCTCGGCGGCGAGCATCGCGCGGGCGGTGCGGGCGAGGATCGCCAGGTCGGTGAACAGCGTCCAGTTCTCGACGTAGCTCACGTCGAGGCGCATCGCCGATCGTGCGTCGAGGTTGGAGCGCCCCGAGACCTGCCAGAGACCGGTGAGTCCTGGCTTCACCAGGAGCCTGCGGTGAGCGGCCCGGTCGTAGGTGGCGACCTCGGCCGCGATCTGCGGGCGCGGGCCGACCAGGCTCATCTCGCCGCGCAGCACGTTGAACAGCTGAGGCAGCTCGTCGAGGGAGTAGCGCCGCAGGATCCGGCCGACCCTCGTCACACGCGGGTCGTTCTTCGGCTTGTAGAAGGCGCCGACGGCGTCGACCCCCTCCGCGGCGAGGACCTCCGCGAGACGGTCGTGGGCTCCGACGTGCATCGAGCGGAACTTCAGCATCCGGAACGTGCTCCCGTCCTTGCCGATGCGTTCCTGCGCGTACAGCACGGGCCCGGGGCTGGTCGTGCGCACGACCAGCGCGACCGCCAGCAGGACAGGGGACAGGACGAGCGTCACCGCGGCGGCCCCGAACCAGTCGACCAGCGACTTGAGCACGTACTTCGCCCCCTTGAACTGCGGGGCGTCGACGTACATCAGCGGCATGCCGTTGACGGGCTGCATGAGCACGCGGGGGCCGGCGACGTCGGTCAGGGCCATGGTGAGCGCGAGGTCGATGCCGGTCCCCTCGAGGTCCCAGCCCAGCTGGCGCACGGCTTCCCTGTCCATGGCGTCCGAACCGGCGACCGCGACCGCGGCGACGCCGTGCCGGACCGCGATGACGGCGGCCTGCGTGTGGTTCCCCAGCACGGGCACGCCGTCGATCGAGCGCACCTCGGGCGTCGTGCCGTCGGGGAGGCACACCCCGACCACCCGGTACCCCGCCTCGGGGTCGCGCTGCAGGTCGGCGACCAGGTTGGCGGCCTTGTGCCAGGGCCCGATGACCAGCACGGGGACCTGCGCCTCGCCGGACGCGCGGAGTCGGCGCAGCTCGCGTCGCCACCACGCGCGGTTCGCCAGCAGGAGGGCCAGCCCGAGCGGTGCCGCGATGCCCAGGTACCCCCGGCCGATCTCCATGCGGAACAGGAACGCGATGATCGCGACGCCGGCGAACAGGTGCCACGTGACCTCGAAGACGCGGGCGAACTCGGCGGACCCGCCGCCGAGGAGCCGGCGGTCGCGCGTGCGTCCGACCCCCAGCGCCGCGAACCACGTCGCGAACAGCGAGATCGAGACTGCCAGGTAGCTGGGCGAGAACTCGCCCGAGACGTACGCGTGGCCGTCGATCGGGAACCGCACGAGGTAGGCGACGCCGACGGCCAGGGCGACGGCGAGACCGTCGGTGACCGCGAGGCGCTGCGCGAGCGTGGTGGACCAGGTCAGCGGCGCCGTGCGTGACCGTCGGCGTGCCGGGAACAGTGGCTGGACATGCGTCGTGGACGTCATTCTGCTTTACCCCCCAGTTCAAGCAGATGCTGGTGCGGACGCTATACCGGATCCGGGCGAATGGCGATGGGGTGGGATGATTCGCGCGCGCTGTCGACACGCCCGGTGCGAACATCAGTGCAGGTCAGGCGTGGTGGCGTAGCGAGATGTTCCCTCGTCGGCAACATTCATTTCACACGTGAGGGTGTCGGTCGGCAGGCCCCGGCGGAGAAATCTGGACGCGCGTCCTGAATTGCCGGACACGCGTCCAGAAGAAAATGGACGCACGTCCTGCAGGAATGTGGACGCCCGACCGGGACGTCCGTGATCCGCGTCGGGCCGGCGTCGGCCGGGGGAGCGCCGTGCGCGGGAGGGCTCGCCGGCCGCTCAGGGCCTGGACGTCCCATGTGTGGAGGACCTGTGCTCTGCCACACTGCGCGCCATGGCGACTACTCCCCCCGAGGAGAAGGTCGGCGACGCCCCCGCGGCACCGCGCGGCGCGATCGACCGCTTCTTCCAGATCACCGAGCGCGGCTCGACCATCGGCAACGAGATCCGTGGCGGTCTCGTCACCTTCTTCACGATGAGCTACATCATCGTGCTCAACCCGCTCATCATCGGGACCCTGCCGGACAGCACCGGCCAGTTCCTCGGTGGCGGGGACTCCCCGAACCTCGCGATGATCGCGGCCGCGACGGCGCTCATCGCCGGCATCCTGTCGATCGCGATGGGCCTGGTCGCGAACTTCCCGATCGCGCTCGCGGCCGGCCTGGGCCTCAACGCGGTCGTCGCCTACACCATCGCGCAGCTGCCGGGCATGACCTGGGCGGACGCGATGGGCATCGTCGTGCTCGAGGGCCTGGTGATCCTCGCCCTCGTGCTCACGGGCTTCCGGACCGCCGTCTTCCGGGCCGTCCCGCGCAGCCTCAAGGGCGCGATCGGCGTCGGCATCGGCCTGTTCATCGCGCTCATCGGCTTCGTCAACGCGGGCTTCGTGCACCAGGGGCAGGGCACGCCGCTCGAGCTCGGGACGGGCGGCTCGCTGTCCGGGTGGCCCGTGCTGGTCTTCGTCGTGGGCCTGGTCGCCGCGATCGTCCTCATGGTCAAGAAGGTGCGGGGCGGGCTGCTCTACGCGGTCGTCGGCACGACCGTGGTCGCGCTCGCGGTCGAGGCGTGGGCGAAGGTCGGCGCGTCCGGTGCGGACAACCCGACCGGGTGGCACCAGAACGTGCCCTCGCTGCCCGACTCCGTCTTCTCGGTGCCCGACCTGTCGCTGCTGGGGCAGTTCTCGCTGCTCGGCGCGGTCGGCAAGATCGGCGTCCTGGCGGTCGTCGTCCTCGTCTTCTCGATCCTGCTGGCCGACTTCTTCGACACGATGGGCACGATGGTCGCCGTCGGCCAGGAGGCGAAGCTGCTCGACGCCGAGGGCACCCCGCCGCGGTCGAAGCAGATCCTCGTGGTCGACTCGCTCGCCGCCGTCGCGGGCGGCATGGGCTCGGTGTCGTCGAACACCGCCTACGTCGAGTCGACGTCGGGCGTCGCCGAGGGTGCTCGCACGGGCCTGGCGTCGGTCGTCACGGGTGTCGCGTTCCTGCTGGCGACCTTCCTGTCGCCGCTGGTCGCGATGGTCCCGTCGGAGGCGGCCGCGCCGGTCCTGGTCGTCGTCGGGTTCCTCATGGTGTCGCAGGTCGCCGACCTCGACTGGAAGTCGCCCGAGGTCGCGATCCCCGCATTCCTCACGCTCGCGCTCATGCCCTTCACCTACTCGATCTCGGTGGGCATCGGTGCGGGGTTCATCGCGTACGTCGTCGTCAAGGTCGCGCTTGGCCGCGCCCGCACGATCCACCCGCTCATGTGGGGTGCGGCGGGGGCGTTCGTCGTCTACTTCGCGCTCGGGCCGATCCAGCAGGCGCTCGGGCTCTGACGACCCGGCGCCCCGGGCGCCCGACGGGCCGGGACGCCGCGCACGCGCGCGGGGCCCCGGCCCGTCGGCGTCCCGGCGCGCACCCGCGGCGTCCCGGCGCGCACCCGCGGCGTCCCGGCGCGCACCCGCGGCGTCACCGCGCCGCGGCGCGGCGCGCCCGCGCGCGGGCCACCGCCACCAGGGCGGCGACGCCCACGCCCGCGCCCAGGGTGTTCATGACCACGTCCTGGATCGTCGAGACCCGGGTCGGCAACGCCAGCTGCACCGTCTCGACCAGCGTCGACGTCGCGGCCGCGAGCAGCACCACGGCCCACCACCGCCGCACCAGGAGCCCCACCAGCACGCCGAACGGCACGAACATCACGACGTTGGCCACCGCCTCGACGCCCAGGTACGTGACCGGCAGGCCGTGCCGGGCCAGCCAGGCGACGACCGCGCGCACCGTGCCGAGCGTCTCGTCGCTCGCCGGTGCGGGGGACAGGGTCACGACCGCGACCGCGGTGAGGTACGGCGCGAGCAGCGCTGCGGCGACCCGGCGGGTGCGTCGTGTGACCGGCGTCACTCCCGTTCCGAACCGTTCGTCCCGGTAGCCTGCGACCGGACGGCACTCGGCAGCGGGGGGACATCATGCGGATCTCGGTCATCGGCTGCGGCTACCTCGGGGCGGTCCATGCGGCCAGCATGGCGTCCCTCGGCCACGACGTCGTCGGGATCGACGTCGACCCCGGCAAGGTCGCGCGGCTCGCCGCCGGCACGGCGCCGTTCTACGAGCCCGGTCTGCCCGAGCTCCTCGCGAAGGTCGCCGACACCGGGCGCCTGACCTTCAGCACCGACATGGCGGACGCCGCGGGCGCGCAGGTCCACTTCCTGTGCGTCGGCACGCCGCAGCAGCACGGCGAGTTCCGGGCCGACCTGTCCTACGTCGACTCCGCGTTCACCGCGCTCGTGCCCCACCTCGCGCCGGGTGACGTCGTGGCCGGCAAGTCGACGGTCCCGGTCGGCACCGCGGAGGACCTCGCCGCCCGGCTCGCCGGCACCGGCGCGACGCTGGTGTGGAACCCCGAGTTCCTGCGTGAGGGCTTCGCGGTCAAGGACACGCTGCACCCCGACCGACTGGTCTACGGCCTGCCGACCGAGGCGGGCGTCCCGACGCCGGAGGGCGAGGCCGCGCGCGCCCTGCTCGACGAGGTCTACGCGACCCCGCTGTCGGAGGGCACGCCGCTCGTCGTCACCGACTACGCCACGGCCCAGCTCGTGAAGGTCGCGGCCAACTCGTTCCTCGCGACCAAGATCTCGTTCATCAACGCCATGGCCGAGCTGTGCGAGGCCACGGGTGCCGACGTCACGCGCCTCGCGGACGCGATCGGCTACGACGCGCGCATCGGCCGTCGGTTCCTCAACGCCGGCCTCGGGTTCGGCGGCGGCTGCCTGCCCAAGGACATCCGCGCGTTCATGGCGCGCGCCGGCGAGCTGGGCGTGGACCAGGCGCTGTCGTTCCTGCGCGAGGTCGACGCGATCAACATGCGGCGCCGCGTGCGCGTCGTGGACCTGGTGCGGGAGGTCTGCGCCGGCTCGATCGTCGGGCGGCGGGTCGCGGTCCTCGGGGCGGCGTTCAAGCCGGACAGCGACGACGTGCGGGACTCCCCGGCGCTGTCGGTCGCGGCGCAGATGCAGCTGCAGGGCGCGCACGTGACCGTCACCGACCCGCAGGCGGTCGAGAACGCCCGGGCCAAGTGGCCCGACATCAAGTTCGCGAGCACGGCGCACGAGGCGGTGCAGCAGGCCGACGCGGTCGTCCTGGCCACCGAGTGGGCCGAGTACCGCGACCTCGACCCGGCCGAGGTCGGCCAGCTCGTCGCGCACCGCGCGATCGTCGACGGCCGCAACGTGCTCGACCCGGCCGCGTGGCGTGCCGCCGGCTGGACCTACCGGGCCCTCGGCCGCCCCTGACGTCGCACGTCGGCCCGGGCGCTAGCCCTGCCCGGCCGTCAGGGGCCGACGAGCACGAGCGAGCACAGCACCTCGCCCGCGTCGTGCACGCACGCCGCACCCGCCTGCGTGAGCGCGGGGTCCTCGATGTTCGCGCGGTGCCCCGCCGACCCCATCCACGCCTCGACGACGTCCCGCGGCGGAGCGGCGGCCCGGGACAGGTTCTCGGCCGCGGTGGTGAGCGGCGCGCACGCGGCCAGCACCGGCCCGAGCGGTGCGTGCTCGAGATCCGCGCCGACGAGGGCCGCCGCGCGCTCGGCGGCCGCGGCCCGTGCGCACGGCGCCGGCTCCCAGGCGGTGGCCCCGGTACCCGTGCGCGCGGCGTCGGAGGCCGCGAGCAGCTGCGCGGCGTAGTCGTCGAGGTCGGCCGTCGCCCAGGAGGGCGCGGCCGGGTCGGCGGGGTCGTCGTCGCGCCCCGCGGTCAGCGCGGCGGCCGCGCCGAGGCCGACCGCCACGACCAGCAGGGCGACCGCGAGCACCCCGGGCCGGCTCCACCGGTCCCCGCGGCGAGCGTCAGGAGGCGGCACGTGCCCAGTGCATCGCGACGTCGTACCGGTCCCAGCGCGCCGCCGGCGACGACGGCGCCTGGGCGGCGTTGACGAGCAGGGCCGTCTCGCGCAGCGTCAGCCCGAGCAGCCGCGCACGTTCGAGGACCTCGCCGCCGGGGTCCGCCGTGCGCGGCGCGCGGGCGGGCGCCGGGTGCCGGTGCAGGTCGACCGCGCTGCGGGCGGCCGTGAGCGCGACGACGCCGGCACGGTCGGCGTGCTCGAGCACGGCGGCGTGCACCGCGTGGTCCTCGGCGCCCAGGCGCGCGCCGCGCTCGAGGTGCGGGTCGAGCAGCAGCGCGTCGACGGGCAGCTTGTCGAGCGCGACGAGCGGCTCGCGCCCGGCGCCGTAACCGGTCAGGACGACGCGGTGCCCGCGGCTGCGCAGCGCCCGCAGCGCGTCGACGACCTCGGGGAGCTCGGCGAGCCACGCGGCGACGCCGACCCACGTGCCGGGCGGGCACCGGTCGACGAGCGCCTGGACCAGCGTCGTGCGGGCCGGGCCGGTCCCGGAGAGCACGGCCGTCGCGTCCCACACGACGGGCCCGTCGTCGAGGTCGGGCACCACCGCGCGACCGACCGCGTCGCACGTCGCGACGGCGGCGTCGGCGAACCGCGGGGCCCGCGTCACGGCGAGCAGACCTTCGGCGCGTTCGGCGTGCGGGCCGTCGGCCCCGTACGCGTGCAGGCGCACCTGGGTGCCGAACCGTGCACCGGTGCGGGCGTCCCACACGGGGCGGCGGGTCGAGCGCAGGTCGGTCCAGTGGTCCTGCGCGGGCAGCGACCCGGGCGGTGCCACGAGCCGCTCGACCGCGCGGGCGACCACGTCGGAGGAGTCGCTCGACGGGCCCTGGGACGTCGTGACGAGCGGTGCGGGGCCGGCCGCGCGGTCGAGCTGCGCGTGGAGCTCGGGGAGTCGCGCGCGCAGCGCACGGGCGTCCTCGGGCGTGGACATGACGAGCAGGGCGGCCGACGCCTCGCCGATCGCGACGACGGACCCGGCGCGGTCCGCCCAGCGCTCGAGGTCGCGGCACAGCACGCGTTCGGCGGCGTCGAGGCCGCGCGCGCGGCCGGGCAGGGTGCGCGTCGTGGCGGTGTCGTAGCCGAGCGCGACGACCGTGAGGACGGCGGACTCGCCGCGCGTCCGCTCGCACTCGGGGGTCAGGGAGATCGGGGTGGCGCGGTGCGTCACCGGGTCGGTCGACGACGCCAGCAGGCGCTCGACGGCGAGGGCGTCGTTGGCGACGTCCCAGTCAGAGCCACGAGTCACGATCCCCTCCCCATCGTCCGACTGTTCCGCACCGGCGGGTGACGGCGCAAGACACGTCCACGGCCGGGCGACGACACTTCATGACTGTAGGTAATGATGTAAGGTAATGACCTGTGACCATCGAACCGGACCTCGCACCCCCGGTCGGTCCCCGTCTCCCCGACGCGCCCACGTCCGTCCACCCGGACCTCGCGCTGGCGACCGAGCTGCGCGTCACGCTCGGCCGCACCACCCGTCGCCTCAAGGGCGAGCGCGGGGACGCGGGTCTGTCCGACCCCCAGTTCAACGTGCTCGCGATCCTGCTGCGCGAGGGGCCGATGACGCCCGGGCGGCTCGCCGACCACGAGCGCATCGCGGCCCCCGCCATGACCCGCACCGTCAACTGCCTCGTCGACCGCGGGCTCGTGCGCAAGGACGAGCACCCCACCGACGGCCGTCAGGTCGTCGTCACCCTCACGCCGCAGGGCGAGGACGAGGTCACCGAGACCCGTCGCCGTCGCGACGCGTGGCTGTCGGCACGTCTCACCGGGCTGACGGCCGACGAGCGCGCGACGCTCGTCGCGGCGTCCGAGCTGCTCCGGAGGATCGCCGCGTCGTGAGTGCCACCTTCTCGTCCCTGTCGTACCGCAACTACCGCTTCTGGTTCGCCGGCGCCCTCGTGGCGAACGTCGGCACCTGGATGCAGCGCGTCGCGCAGGACTGGCTCGTCCTCACCGAGCTCTCGGACGACTCCGGCGTGGCCGTCGGCATCACGACCGCGCTGCAGTTCGCCCCGACGCTCGTGCTGTCCGCGTGGGCGGGCCTGCTCGCCGACCGGTTCGACCGCCGCAAGCTCCTCGTGCTGACGCAGGTCGCGCAGGGCGCGCTGGCGGCCGGGCTCGGCGCGCTCGTGCTGTCCGGCCACGCCCAGCTCTGGCACGTGTACCTGTTCGCCGGGATGCTCGGCGTCGTCACGGCGATCGACGCGCCCGTGCGCCAGACGTTCGTCGCCGAGCTCGTCCCGCAGTCGCGGCTGTCCAACGCCGTCGGCCTCAACAGCGCGTCGTTCAACGCCGCGCGACTGGTCGGCCCCGGGCTCGCCGGGCTGCTCATCGCGGCCGTGGGCAGCGGCTGGGTGTTCGTCATCAACGCCGCGACGTTCGGGGCCACGATCCTGTCGCTGGTCGCGATGCGGCGCTCCGAGCTCTACCCGATGCCGCACGCACCGCGCGCCAAGGGGCAGATCCGCGAGGGCATCGCCTACGTGCGCAACCGCTCCGACATCGTCGTCATCATGGCGGTCGTCGGGGTGGTCTCGACGTTCGGCCTGAACTTCCAGCTCACGAGCGCGCTCATGGCTCGCACCGAGTTCGGCCGCGGCGCGCAGGAGTACGGGATCCTCGGGTCGGTGCTCGCGATCGGCTCGCTGACCGGTGCGCTGCTCGCGGCGCGCCGCGACCGGCCGCGCGTGCGCCTGGTCATCGGCTCGGCCTTCGCGTTCGGGATCGCGACGGGCGTGCTCGCCCTCATGCCGACGTACGCGAGCTTCGCGGTCGCGTGCATCCCCGTCGGCCTCGCGTCGCTCACGATGATGACGGCCGCGAACTCGAGCATCCAGATGTCGACCGACCCCGCGATGCGCGGCCGGGTGATGTCGCTCTACATGATCGTCTTCCTCGGTGCCACGCCCGTGGGCTCCCCGGTCGTCGGCTGGATCGGCGAGACGTTCGGCGCCCGGTGGTCGATCGGGATCGGCTCGATCACGGCGCTCGCGGTGTCGGTTGCCGCGGCGTGGTGGGCGCGCAAGCACTGGGGCGTGCAGGTGCGGTACCGCGTGACGTCGCGCCCGCACCTGCAGGTGCTGCACCCCGCGGACCGGGTGCGCGCCCCGCAGCGCGTCGCGGCGCAGGACGCGGCCGACGCGCAGCACGCCGCCTGAGGTCGCCCCACGCCCGGGGCCCACGACGGCACCACGCGCGGGTCCAGGCGTCCGCACGTGGGGGCCGTCCGGGCGAAGGGCGGGGTGAAACCCGCGCCGTCCGGGATGTCCGGAACGCCCCGTGTGTCACGATCCTCGGGTGGACCTGACGGCGACCGCCCGACCAGCACCCGGCGCCGGCGACCCCGGGGTCGCCGCGCCCGCGGCCGACGGACCCCACGAGGGCCCTGCCCACGAGGGCACCACGCGCGGGTCCAGGCGTCCGCACGTGGGGGCCGTCCGGGCGAAGGGCGGGGTGAAACCCGCGCCGTCCGGGATGTCCGGAACGCCCCGTGTGTCA
>NZ_LNTD01000080.1 GCF_001462455.1 Cellulomonas sp. B6 | reverse complement strand
GCGCCCGTCGCGAGCCGGCCCGACGGTACCCGACCCGCCGCGCCCGCGGACGACCCGCCCCCCGGACGGCCGGGCGGACCGGACGACGACGCACCGGGCCGCGCGGCGGCGCCCGCCGCCACGACACCCGACCCCGCCGTGTCACCCGTCGCCGTGTCGCCCGTCGCCGCGACCCACGACGGCACCGCGACCCGCGACGGCGCCGCGACCCAGGGCGGCGCCGCGACGCGGGGCGACGACGACGAGCTCTTCCCGGACCCGAACGCACCCCGCACGCCGCACGCGGGGACGCACGTGCTCGGCGTGCTCGTCGGGCTCGTCCTGGCACCGCTCGCGCTGGCGCTCACGCTGATCGGGCAGAGCCGCGTGCTCGTGGTGCAGGCCGACCGCTGGGACGCCTCGCTCGAGGTGCTCGGGATCGTGCTCGTCTCGTGCGGGGTCCTGCTGCTGGCGGCGCTGCTCGTGCTGGGCCTGTGGACCGCCGCGGTGCCGCTCACCGCGGGTGTCGTGCTGAGCGCGCTGGGCGGCCTCTACCTGTACGCGCCGGGCGTCGCCCGCACCACGACGCTGGACGTGGTCGGCTCGGACGCGTGGCACCTGACGCTCACGCAGGTGACGGTCGCCGGCACGTCGGGAACCGCGCTCGTCGCGGGCGTGCTGCTGCTCGCGGCGGGCGTCGTCGTGGCGCTGACCCGGCGGCACGGCGTCCGGCTCGGGGCGTTCCGCGAGCGCAACCGCACGTCCTGACCGGTCGCGACGCGCCGTGACCCGGTGCGGACCGGCACGCACCGGGACTAATGTCCCTCACGAGGACCACCCAGGTCAGCACCACCGCCGCACCGACGCCGCTGCGCAGGAGACACCGTGACCGAACAGTCTGCCGAGCCGACGACCCCCGGGTCGCCCACGCCATCGTCCGACCAGCCCGCCGCACGGTGTCTGGAGAACCTCTCGACGGAGGACCGCCGGTTCCCGCCGTCGAGCGAGTTCGCGGCCCAGGCCAACGCCGGGGCGGACCTGTACGCGTGGGCGAACGCGGACCGTCCCGGGTTCTGGGCCGACCAGGCGCGGGACCTCCTGACGTGGTCGACGCCGTTCACGCAGACCCTCGACTGGTCGGACGCCCCGTTCGCGCGCTGGTTCGCCGACGGCCGACTGAACGCCGCGTACAACGCGGTGGACCGGCACGTCGAGGCGGGCCGCGGGGACCGGGTCGCGCTGCACTTCGAGGGCGAGGGCGGCGACACGCGCACCCTCACGTACGCCGACCTGCAGCGCGAGGTCTCCAAGGCCGCCAACGCGATGGCCGCGCTCGGCGTCGGCACTGGCGACCGCGTCGCGATCTACCTGCCGCTGATCCCCGAGGCCGTCGTCACGATGCTCGCGTGCGCGCGGCTGGGCGCGCCGCACTCGGTGGTGTTCGGCGGGTTCTCGGCCGAGGCGCTGAGCAGCCGCATCCTCGACGCCGAGGCGAAGCTCGTCGTCACCGCGGACGGCGGGTTCCGGCGCGGCAACCCGTCGGCGCTCAAGCCGGCCGTCGACGAGGCGCTCGCGAAGGGCGCGCCGAGCGTGCGGCACGTGCTCGTCGTGCGGCGCACGGGTCAGCCGGTCGAGTGGACGCCGGGGCGCGACGTCTGGTGGCACGAGGCCGTCGACGTCGCGTCGTCGCAGCACACGCCCGTCGAGGTCGACGCCGAGCACCCGCTGTTCATCCTGTACACCTCGGGCACCACCGGGAAGCCCAAGGGCATCTTCCACACCACGGGCGGCTACCTCACGCAGGCCGCGTACACGCACCTCAACGTGTTCGACCTCAAGCCCGAGACCGACGTCTACTGGTGCACGGCCGACGTCGGCTGGATCACCGGGCACACGTACGTCGTCTACGGGCCCCTGGTGAACGGCGCGACGCAGGTCATCTACGAGGGCACGCCCGACACCCCGCACCGGGGCCGCTGGTGGGAGATCGTCCAGAAGTACGGCGTGACGATCCTGTACACCGCCCCCACCGCGATCCGTACGTGCATGAAGTGGGGCGAGGACATCCCCGCCGGGTTCGACCTGTCGAGCCTGCGCGTGCTCGGGTCCGTGGGCGAGCCCATCAACCCCGAGGCGTGGATGTGGTACCGCCGCGTCATCGGCGGCGACCGCACGCCGATCGTCGACACGTGGTGGCAGACCGAGACCGGCGCGATCATGATCAGCCCGCTGCCCGGGGTCACGGCGACCAAGCCAGGATCGGCGCAGGTCCCGCTGCCGGGCGTCGCGGCCGACGTCGTGGACGACGACGCGCAGCCCGTCCCGAACGGCGGCGGCGGGTACCTCGTGGTGACCGAGCCCTGGCCGTCCATGCTGCGCGGCATCTGGGGCGACCCCGAGCGGTACCGCGACACGTACTGGTCCCGGTTCCGCGGCCTGTACTTCGCGGGGGACGGCGCCAAGAAGGACGACGACGGCGACATCTGGCTGCTGGGCCGCGTCGACGACGTCATGAACGTGTCGGGGCACCGGCTCTCGACCACCGAGATCGAGTCCGCGCTCGTCGCGCACCCCTGGGTCGCCGAGGCCGCCGTGGTCGGCGCGACCGACGAGACGACGGGACAGGCCGTCGTCGCGTTCGTCATCCTGCGGGGCGACGCCGCGCAGGCCGCGTCGTCCGACGCCGCGACCGTGCAGGAGACGCTGCGCACGCACGTCGCCAAGGAGATCGGGCCGATCGCCAAGCCGCGGCAGATCCTCGTGGTCCCCGAGCTGCCCAAGACGCGGTCCGGCAAGATCATGCGCCGCCTGCTGCGCGACGTCGCCGAGCACCGGCAGGTCGGCGACGCGACGACGCTCGCGGACTCGTCCGTCATGGACCTCATCGCCGCAGGGCTGTCCACGCCCACGACGTCGGACTGACGCCGCACGACCCCGCTCCACCCCGCGGCCCGTGGTGCACCGCACCACGGGCCGCGGCACGGCCGGCTCACCCGACCCCCGACGAACCGGGCATCTCGGGTCGCTCACAGGTCGCACCCAGGTGGGGTGCAGGCGCCACGCAGCGCGAGCGGGCATGGTGGTGAGGTGAGCACTCCCCCCGCGACCCCGGCCGACGTCTCGGCGCTGCCCCACCCCGACGTCATCCCGCGCGCGGTGATGCGGCAGCTCCTGGGCGGGGGCGACTGGCTGTCGTCGTGGTGGAGCGTGGTGGCCGCGGGAGTCGTCGCCGTCGGGCTGGTCGTGCTCGCCGTCGTGCGCCACCGGCGGGGGCGCCGCGGGTGGCCGTGGGTCGCGCTGTCCACGCTGACGACCCTGTTCGGGCTCGCACTGACCGCGAACGTCATCGCCGGGTACGTCCCCAACACCCTCGCGCTGCGCGTCTCGCTCGCGTCGTGGGGCGTCGGCGAGGCGCCCGGCCTCAAGCACGGCACGGCGCAGGAGCGCGCGGGCGGCACCGACCAGGGGTCGGCGACCGCGGTGAACGTGCCCGCACCGGCCGACCTGAAGATGCCGACCGACTCGCTCACGTGGGTCTACACGCCCCCCGGCTACGACCCGGCCGGGACGACCCGGTACCCCGTGGTCTACCTCGTGCACGGCAGCCCCGGCGCGTCGGGCGACTGGTTCGCCGCGGGCAACGCGGCGCAGGCGATGGACGTGCTGATCCGCACCGGCAAGGTGCAGCCGATGATCGTCGTCGCGCCCGACGTCAACGGCACCGGACCCTCGCCGCGGGACACCGAGTGCCTCGACTCGACGACGGGCGGCTCGCAGGTCGACACGTACCTCGCCGACGTGCTCGTGCCGTGGGTCGACGCGCACTACCGGACCGCGGCCGACCGCGCCGGGCGGGCGTTCGGCGGGTTCTCCTCCGGCGGGTACTGCGCGCTCGACCACGGCCTGCGGCACGCCGACCAGTTCGGCACCATCCTGTCGATGGGGCCGTACGCCGACCCGGGCGAGGGCGGCCACGCGATGCTCGCGACGCAGGCGGAGTGGGACGAGCACGACGTCATGAAGTACGCCTCGACGATCGAGCTGCCCTCGCCGCTCACGCTGTTCCTCTCGGTGCCCGCGGGCGAGAACAGCATGAGCGTGCGGCACGCGGCGGACGTCGCGACGAAGCTCGCGGCCCGGGGCGTGGACGTGGTGTGGCGCGAGGAGCCCGGGCAGACCCACACGTGGACGATGGCGCGCGCGACGCTGCCGTACGCGCTCGTGACCGCGTCGCAGCACCTCACGGCGGGCTGACGGGGCGGCTGCCGGTGCAGCTGCCGGTACAGCTGCCGGTGCAGCCGGGCCGGCCGTCGACCCCGGTCGGCGACGTCGTGCCGCGAGCGCGGGTCGAAGCGCTTGCGCGAGGCGGGGCGACGAAACGCTTCACCGATGGAGGGCGTCCGGACGCGCTGGTTGTCTGACGGCGCACCCCGCTCCGACGCCGCGCGCGCCGGACGGGTGCTCCCAGCCCCCCTTCGCGGAACGAGGACGTCCATGAAGAGCACCTCCCTGCGTGCGGCCGCCGCGTGCGGCGCCGCGCTGCTGGCCGTCGGCGGGCTCACGGCCGCGGCCACGACCGCCTCCGCCGCCGACCCCGTCGGCCTGCACGTGTCCGGCACGCAGCTCGTCGAGCAGGACGGGACACCGTTCGTCGCGCGCGGCGTCAGCCACGCCCACACCTGGTACGCGTCCCAGACCCCCACCGCGATCCCCGCGATCCGCGCCGCCGGCGCGAACGCGCTGCGCGTCGTGCTGTCGGGCGGACGCTGGACGGCGAACAGCGCCGCCGACGTCGCCGACGTCATCGACCTGTGCCGCGACAACCAGCTCGTGTGCATGCTCGAGAACCACGACACCACGGGCTACGGCGAGCAGGCCGGCGCCGTGAGCCTCGACGCGGCCGCCGACTACTTCGTGTCGCTGAAGCCCGTGCTGCAGGGCACCGAGGACTTCGTCCAGATCAACATCGGCAACGAGCCCACGGGCAACAACGAGCCCCAGGTCACGGGCTGGACGGCCGCCACGTCGGCCGCGATCGCCAAGGTCCGCGCCGCCGGGCTGCGCCACAACATCGTGGTGGACGCGCCCAACTGGGGGCAGGACTGGAAGGGCGTCATGCGCGACACCGCCGCCACCGTGGCGGCCGCCGACCCGGAGGGCAACACGCTGTTCTCGGTGCACATGTACGGCGTCTACGCGCAGGCGTCGACCATCACGTCCTACCTCGACGCGTTCGAGGCCCAGGGCCTGCCGCTGGTGATCGGCGAGTTCGGTCACGACCACTCCGACGGCAACCCCGACGAGGCGACGATCATGCGCGAGGCGGTCGAGCGCGGCATCGGCTACTACGGCTGGTCGTGGTCGGGCAACAGCGGCGGCGTCGAGTACCTCGACATGGTGCGCGGCTTCGACCCGGCGCAGAAGACCGACTGGGGGAAGCTCATCTTCGACGGCCCGAACGGCATCAAGGGGACGGCCCGCACGGCGACGTTCTTCTCGGGCACGACGCCGACGCCCA
>NZ_LNTD01000079.1 GCF_001462455.1 Cellulomonas sp. B6 | reverse complement strand
GCTCAGGCCTCCGCGGTGCGGGCGGGGGCGGGCCGGCTCGCGGCGGGCGTTGCGTCGCCGGCGGCGTCCGGGACGTCGTCGGCGGCGACGTCGAGCAGGTCGCGGTGGTGCGTCGCGGCGTCGACGAGCACGGCGCGGGCCGCGGCGAGCATGTCGGCGACCGCGGGCAGCGCGAGCGCGTAGTGCACGGCGTTGCCGCTGCGGCGCGCGGTGACGACGCCCGCGCGGCGCAGCACCGCGAGGTGCTGGGACAGGTGCGAGGCCTCGAGGCCGAGCTCGGCGAGCAGCTCGCTGACCTGGCGGTCGCGCTCGACCAGGAGCTCGAGCGTGCGGACGCGCACGGGGTGGGCGAGGGCCTTGAACAGGTCGGCCTTGACCTCCGCGAGGGGGCGGTCGACGCCGAGGGCGTGCAGCGGCACGGGGTGCTCCGGGATGACGGGTTGATGGATCCGTCAAACCGTACCCCTGTTGCCGAGCGCTGGTCCGGGACCTCGCGCGGGTTCACCCGGCCTTCCCGGGACGCGGTCCGCGGTCGGATTGACACCTCCACGGTGTCGGCGTCTACTGGCATCATCGAACACGTGTTCGATCCGCGGGTCGGGCGCCCGTCGTCGTCAGGGGGCCGGCGGCGCTCGTCCGACCCCGCGGGCGAGCCGGTCGGTGGTGGTGCGGGACGAGGGGTGGGAGCAGCGTGACGGGGACGAGCACCCTCGAGCGGGTGGCACGCGCGCGTGCCGCGCTCGCGGCCGCCGAGCGGCGGACGGGTGCGCGCAGCGTGCTCACCGGTGAGCTCGCGGTCGGCGAGACCGTCGCGACGCCGCCCCCCGCGGCGCGCTCGGCCGCACGCTCGGCCACGCGCTCGACCGACCGCGCGGCCGCGCAGAGCGCTCCCGTGTCCGTGCCGGCGGGGAAGTCGCCCCCCGACCTGCCCGCGCACGTCGCGGCGCCGACCGCGCGCGTCGTCGCGTCGCCCGTCGCCACGCAGCGCCGGGGCGACGTGCACGACGTGCTGCGCGAGCGGGCCGAGCACCTGGCCGGCGTCCGCCCGGTGCCCGACGGCGCGCCCGCGGCCACCCCGTCGGCCGCCGCGCCCGCCGCGTCTGTCGCGCCCGCCGAGGACGCGCCGACGCGCCGCACGTCGCTGCTCACGAGCGAGCGCCCGCCGCTGCCCGTGCCGCCGCCCCTCGCGGACCTGCTGCCCGACGGCCTGCGCCGCGGCGCGACCACCACCGTGCTCGGCTCGACGTCGCTCGCGCTCGGCGTGCTCGCGCACGCGTGCGCGTCGGGTGCGTGGGCGGTCGCCGTGGGGCACCCGCGCCTCGGGCTGCTCGCCGCCGCGCAGGCCGGTGTCGACCTCGCGCGGTTCGCGCTCGTGCCGGACCCCGGGCCCGACGCCGCGACCGTGCTCGCGGCGCTCGTCGACGGCATCGACGTCGTGCTCGTCGGCCCCGACGCGCCCCTCGCCGACGCCGACCGGCGCCGCCTGTCCGCCCGTGCGCGCGAGCGCGGCGCCGCCCTCGTGACGACCGTCGCGTGGCCCGGTGCGCACGTCGTGCTCGAGGCCGGCGCGGCCCGGTGGTCGGGCGTCGGCGCGGGCGACGGGCGGCTGCGCACGTGCGCGCTCACGGTCCGCCGCACCGGCCGCGGCAGCGCGGCCGTCCCCACGTCCGCCGACGTCGTGCTGCCGTTCGCCCCGCCCGGCGAGCACGTGCCCGCCGGACCCGTGCGCCGCCGCCCGCGGGCGGCCGGCGGTCTGCGGCTGGTCGGATGAGCACGCGCACGACGGTCGTCTGGGTGCCCGACTGGCCCGTGGTCGCGGCGATGACGGCCGACGAGGTCCCCGTCGACGTGCCGTCCGCGGTGCACGACGGTCGCAGGGTCACCGCCGTGTCCGCGCTCGCGCGCGCGGACGGCGTGCGCCGCGGCATGCGCCGCCGCCAGGCGCAGGGCGTGTGCCCCGAGCTCGTGCTGCTGCCCGCCGACGACGCGCGCGACGCGCGGCTGTTCGAGCCCGTCGCGGCCGCGACCGAGACCGTCGTCGCGGGCGTCGAGGTCGCGCGGCCCGGTCTGCTGCTGCTGCCCGCGGGCGGGGCGTCGCGGTACCACGGGTCGGAGGAGGCGCTCGCCGAGCGGATCGTCGACGCGGTCGCGCGCGCCACCGGGCACGAGTGCGGCGTCGGGACGGCCGACGGGCTGCTCGCGGCCGTGCTCGCGGCGCGCAGCGGGGCCGTCGTCGAGCCCGGCGCGTCGGCCGTGTTCCTCGCGGCGCACGGCGTCACCGAGCTCGTGCACGCCACGACCGGGCCCGAGCAGGCCGTCGAGGTCGCCGCGCTCGTCGACCTGCTGCACCGCCTCGGGCTGCGCACGCTCGGTGCGTTCGCGGCGCTGCCCGCCCCTGACGTGCACGCACGCTTCGGCCGCCGCGGCACGTGGGCGCACACCCTGGCGCGCGGGCTCGACGAGCGGCCGCCCGCACGGCGCCGCCCCGAGGCCGACCTCGAGGTGAGCGCCGACCTCGACCCGCCCGTCGACCGTGTCGACACCGCGGCGTTCGCGGGGCGCCGGCTCGCCGAGGAGCTGCACGCCGACCTCGTCGCGCGGTCCGTCACGTGCGGGCGCCTGCAGGTCGCGGCGCGCACCGACGACGGCACCGAGCTGGTCCGCACGTGGCGCACCGACCTGGGCGGGTGGGGCGCGCTCGCGGCCGCGCGCATCACCGACCGGATCCGCTGGCAGCTCGACGGGTGGCTCACGGCCTCGGCCGTCGCGACCGCGCGCGACCGGCGCCGCGAGGTCCGCGAGCAGGAGCGCGCGGCCGGCCGCACCCCGGGGCGTGGCGGCGCGGACGAGCGCGACGTCCCCGCCGACGTCGACCACCTCGACGACGTCGCGCCCGTCGCGCTCGTGCGGCTCACCCTCACCGCGCTCGACGTCGCCCCCGCCGGTGCCGAGGCCACGCAGCTGTGGGGCGGGCCGTCGGGCGGCGACCTGCGCGCGCACCGCGCGCTCGAACGCGCGCAGAGCATCGTCGGCGGGGCCGGCGTGCTCACCGCGACCCTGCAGGGCGGACGCGACGTGCGCGACCAGGTGCACGTGCGGCCGTGGGGCGAGCAGAGCGACCCGCCGCGGCCCGTCGACCGGCCGTGGCCCGGGCGGCTGCCCGACCCCGCGCCCGCGACCGTGCTGGTCGACCCCGTGCGCGTCGACGTCCGCGACGTGCGCGGCGAGCCAGTGCGTATCGACGCCCGCGGCCTGCTCAGCGCGCCGCTCGGGACCGTGCGGGTCCTCGCGCCCGGCCCCGACGAGCCCGCCGTGGGCCGTCGTGCGCCCGGTGCTGCGCGTGACGGCCAGGGCGCGCGCGGGGGCCGGGGCGCACGCGAGGGTCGGGGAGCGGGCGCACGTGCCTCCGGCGGTGCGCGGGTGGTCACGGGCTGGGCCGGGCCGTGGCTCCTGACCGACCGTTGGTGGGCCCACCCCGGCACGCCGCCGCGCGTGCGCGCGCACCTGCAGGTCGCGTTCGACGACGGGGGAGCCGTGCTGCTCACGCACGCCGACGGCGCCTGGACGTGCGAGGCCGGGTATGACTGAACGACCCGTGCCCGGCCGCGCCGCGTGGCCCCCGCGGTACGCCGAGCTGCACGCGCACTCGGCGTTCAGCTTCCTCGACGGTGCGAGCCAGCCCGAGGAGATGGCGGCCGAGGCCGCGCGCCTCGGCCTGTCCGCGCTCGCGCTCACCGACCACGACGGGCTGTACGGCGTCGTGCGGTTCGCGCAGGCCGCGCGGTCCGTGGGGCTGCCCACGGTGTTCGGCGCCGAACTGCACCTGCCCGCACCCGACCCGCGCCGCCACCCGCGCGAGAAACGCCCGACCCCCGGCCCGCCCGTGCTCGACGCCCCCACGGGCGTGCCCGACCCGCGCGCGTCGCACCTGCTCGTGCTCGCGCGCGGCCCCGACGGGTACCGCGCGCTGTCCCGCGCGATCGCCGAGGGGCACCTGCGCACCGGGCGCAAGGGCGCCGCCGAGTACCGGCTCGAGGAGCTCGCCGAGGCCGCCGCCGGGCAGTGGCTCGTGCTCACGGGCTGCCGCAAGGGTGCCGTGCGGCGCGCGCTCGCGGGCGGCGACCCGTCGGGCGTGCTCGGCGTCGCACCGGGCGGGATCGACGCCGCGCGCGTCGAGCTCGACCGGCTGGTCGCGCTGTTCGGGCGCGACAACGTGGCCGTCGAGACGACGATGCACGGCGACGCGTACGACACCGACCGCGCCGACGCGCTCGCCGAGCTGGCCGCGACCGCGGGTCTGCCGCTGGTCGCGACGGGCAACGCGCACGTCGCGACCGAGCGCGACGCGGACCTCGCGCAGGCGCTCGCGGCCGTGCGCGCGCGCTCGTCGCTCGACGACCTCGACGGCTGGCTGCCCGGCGGACCCACCGGGTACCTGCGCTCGGCCGTCGAGATGCTGCACCTGCACCGGCGGCACCCGAGCGCGGTGGCGGCCGCGGCGGACCTCGCGGCGGAGTGCGCGTTCGACCTGTCGCTCGTCGCGCCGCGCCTGCCGCCGTACCCGGTGCCGCCCGGGCACACCGAGGCGTCGTGGCTGCGCGAGCTCGTGCGCCGCGGCGCGCGCGAGCTGTACGGCCCGCCGGACGCCGAGCGCGTGCCCGGTGCGTACGCGCAGCTCGAGCACGAGCTGCGCGTCATCGAGGACCTCGGGTTCCCCGGGTACTTCCTCGTCGTGTACGACCTGGTCGACTTCTGCCGGCGGAACGGGATCCTCGCGCAGGGGCGCGGCTCGGCCGCGAACTCGGCGGTCTGCTACGTGCTGCGCGTCACGGCGGTCGACGCGGTCGCGCACGGGCTGCTGTTCGAGCGGTTCCTCGCGCCCGAGCGCGACGGGCCGCCCGACATCGACGTCGACATCGAGTCCGCGCGCCGTGAGGAGGTCATCCAGCACGTCTACGCGACGCACGGCCGCGCGCACGCCGCGCAGGTCGCCAACGTCATCTCCTACCGTCCGCGCTCGGCGGTGCGGGACGCCGCGCGCGCCCTCGGGTACGACGTGGGGCAGCAGGACGCGTGGAGCGGGTCGATCGAGCGGTGGGGGAGCCTGCGCGGGCAGGAGAAGCCGAGCCCGTGGTGGCACCTGACGCGCTCGGGGCCGGTCGGCCCGTCGCACGAGGTCCCGGGCCGCCCGACGGCCGACAACCACGACGTCGTGCCCACGCACCTGCCGCCGTCGGCCGCGGAATCCGAGGACATCCCGGAGCACGTCATCGACCTGGCCGAGCGGTTCCTGCGGCTGCCGCGGCACCTGGGCATCCACTCGGGCGGCATGGTGATGTGCGACCGGCCGGTCATCGAGGTGTGCCCCGTGGAGTGGGCGCGCATGGAGGGCCGCACGGTCCTGCAGTGGGACAAGGAGGACTGCGCCGACGCGGGGCTCGTGAAGTTCGACCTGCTGGGGCTCGGCATGCTCACGGCGCTGCGGCTCGCGTTCACCGAGGTGCGCAAGCACGAGGGCGTGACGCTCGACCTGCACGGCCTGCCGCACGAGGACCCGGCGGTGTACGCGCTGCTGTCGGCGGCCGACACGGTCGGCGTGTTCCAGGTGGAGTCCCGCGCGCAGATGGGCACGCTGCCGCGCCTGCGGCCCGAGAAGTTCTACGACATCGTCGTGGAGGTCGCGCTCATCCGGCCCGGGCCCATCCAGGGCGGGTCGGTGCACCCGTTCATCAACCGCGCCAAGGGCCGCGAGAAGGTCACGTACCTGCACCCGCTGCTGGAGAAGTCGCTCGGCAAGACCCTGGGCGTGCCGCTGTTCCAGGAGCAGCTCATGCAGATGGCCATCGACGTCGCCGACTTCACGCCCGCCGAGGCCGACCAGCTGCGCCGCGCGATGGGCTCGAAGCGGTCGATGGAACGCATGGAGGCGATGCGCGATCGCCTCATGGCGGGCATGGCGCGCAACGGCATCGTCGCGGACGTGCGCGAGCAGATCTTCGACAAGCTCAAGGCGTTCGCGGACTTCGGGTTCCCCGAGTCGCACGCGTACTCGTTCGCGTTCCTCGTGTACGCGAGCTCGTGGCTCAAGGTGCATCACCCCGCCGCGTTCTACGCCGGTCTGCTCGCGGCGCAGCCCATGGGGTTCTACTCGCCGCAGTCCCTCGCCGCCGATGCACGCCGCCACGGCGTCGAGGTGCTGCGCCCCGACGTGCAGGCGTCCGACGTGCTCGCGGTCGTCGAGCGCGTCGGGCCCACGCCGCCGGGTGGTGAGCCGCCGCTCGTCCCGATGCCCAGCGGCACGGGGCCGGTGCGTGAGCCGGGCGTCCGCACGGGCGCCGCGGGCGGGGCGGCGCGGTCGCTCGCGGTGCGGCAGGGGCTCACGCAGATCCGCACGATCGGCGAACCGGTCGCGCGGGCGCTGGTCGACGAGCGCACCGCGCGCGGCCCGTTCGTCGACCTGCACGACCTGGTGCAGCGCGTGCAGCTCACGACCGCGCAGCTCGAGGCGCTCGCGACGGCCGGTGCGCTCGAGGGCATGGGCGTCGACCGGCGCTCGGGCCTGTGGGCGGCGGGTGCGCTCGCGCAGGAGGGCCCCGACACGCTGCCCGGCGTCGCGGTGGGCGTCAAGGCTCCGACCCTGCCGGGGCTGTCGGACGTTGAGGTCGCGACGGCCGACGTGTGGGCCACGGGCGTGTCGGTCGACTCGTACCCCACGCAGTTCGTCCGCGACGGGCTCGACGAGGCGGGCGTGCTGCGCGTCGAGCAGGTGTTCCGCACCGAGGAGGGGCGGCGCATCGCCGTCGCGGGGGTCGTCACGCACCGGCAGCGCCCCGGCACCGCGCAGGGCGTGACGTTCCTGTCGCTGGAGGACGAGACGGGCCTGCTCAACGTCGTGTGCTCCGCGGGCCTGTGGCAACGGTTCCGCCGCACCGCACGCACCGCCAAGGCGATGGTCGTGCGCGGGCGGCTCGAGAAGGCCGACGGCGCGACGAACCTCGTCGCCGAGCACCTCAGCCCGTTGTCGTTGAAGGTGCGGAGCCGGTCGCGGGACTTCCAGTGACGGCGCCGTCGCCTGGGGTCGGCGGGCGCAGTGGCGGTGCGCTGCGAGACCGGGCGCGTGACCAGCGCGGACGACCGGCGCGACGACGACGACGCTCGACCGCCGTGCCCGCTGTTCGGCACCTGGCTGGCGGGCGCCACCGACGGCTGGTGAATGGCTCGCATCTCTTCGGCACCACCGGAGTCGGGTTGGCGGCACGGGTGGGTCTGCACTCCGAGAGGATCGTGCCGGCTCGACAAGTCAGGCGGTCGCCAATGCGGCGCCGCGCCGCGGGTCAGATCCCGTCTGTCATGTTCCCGGGACAAGATGGCCGCATGGGAGACGACCTCGCACAGATCCTGGTGGCAGCGCTAGGTATCGTCGGCACACTTGCCGCCTCACTGCTGGCGCAAGTGCTCTCCCAGAAGGCAGAGCGCGAGAGGCGTAAAGCGGAGGATGAGACTCGCTGGCTCCCGAATCGCTTTGAAGTCGCCACCGAGCTTCTGAGCAAGTCAGGCGCCGTCCACCGGAAGCTATACAGCGCCGCTGCGTTTCTCAATGCACCGAGCGGCCCCATCGAGGATCGGCCACTTTGGCTGGCTGGTCATATGAACCTCCTGGCAGCGCCGGAGGCCGGAGTGTCCGGCATCATCACGGCGGAGGATCGCGAGATCCTTCTCGAAATGCAGCAAGAGATCGTCGAAGAACTTGACGCAATGGAAGACCTAGTTAGTCGTATCACGCTCCTCTCGACGGAAGGGGAGGCGACTGCGGCCCGCGGGATGCATGAGGCGCTTTGGAACGCGGAGGGGTACCTAGAGATGTACGCTCCAGGCAACCTCGCCTATCCAGCAATTCACTCCGCAGAGAAGGCCATCGCGGAGTTCACGGCGGCTACGCGGCGAGGGCTACGTGTGTCGACACCCACCGACGGCACCGTCCAGGAACCCTCGTAGTCAGCGAGGCAGGGCGACACCAGCCGGATGCATCGACAACTAGTTGCCTTCGACGAGGCTGTCGCCCCTGAAGTTCACCAGGGCCTGGTGAGCGACGCCAGCCTGTCGCGGATGCTTGCCACGTCGTCCACCCGCCCGGCGGCGACGTCCATGATCAGGTCGTACGCCTCGTCGTTCGTCGCCGTCAGGCGGGTGCCGTTGACTCCGAGGAACACGATCGTGCCGGCCAGTGCCAACCGCTCGTTCCCGTCGAGGAGAGTGTGGTTGCGCGTGAGCGAGTGCAGGAGCACCGCGGCCTTGCTGAGCAGGTCCGGGTGCGCGTCCGACCCTCCGACCTGCGTGCGGGGTCGGGCGGCGGCGGGCTCCACCAGGCCGACGTCCCGGACGACGAGGTCCCGGACGACGCCTCGCGCGACGGCGAGCAGCTCGTCAGCGGTGAGGTAGATCAGCGACCGAGGTGCTCGAGAGCCTCGGCGTAGCGGGGGAGCTCGCTGTCCATGACGGCATTGATGAGGTCGTCGCGCGGCGTGCGCTCGATGTAGTCGCGGACCGCCTGACGGGCGACGTCCTGCATCGAACAGTGCTCGATCTCGGCCCGACGTCGCAGGGCCTCGGTCTCTGCCGGGTCGAGCCGGAGAGTCATCGCCATCGCAGCACGGTATCTCTCGTCATGTCTGCCCGCGTCCCGCGCAGATGTGCTCACTCCGCCGCGTGCGTGCGACGAAGTGATGTCAGAGGGCTGGTGTCGATGCGCGATCACGTCGCGGCCGGAGCGGCGGATCGACCGGAGCCGACCCCGCCCACCGGTGCCCAGCGCGCCC
>NZ_LNTD01000078.1 GCF_001462455.1 Cellulomonas sp. B6 | reverse complement strand
CCCCCACCCTCACGGAAGGGTCCTGACCCATGCTCATCCGACTGCTCAGGGAGCACCTGCGCCCGTACCGGGGAGCCGTGTTCGCCGTCCTGGCGCTCCAGCTCGTGCAGGTCGTCGCGACGCTGTGGCTCCCGAGCCTCAACGCCGACATCATCGACGACGGCGTCGCCAAGGGCGACACCGACGCCATCTGGAACCTCGGCGGCGTCATGCTGGGCGTCAGCTTCGTGCAGGTCGTCGCCGCGATCGCCGCGGTCTGGTTCGGCGCCCGCGCCGCGATGGCGTTCGGCCGCGACGTCCGGGCGCGCCTGTTCGCGCAGGTCCAGTCGTTCTCGCAGCAGGAGATGGGCAAGTTCGGTGCGCCGACCCTCATCACCCGCACGACGAACGACGTCCAGCAGGTGCAGATGGTCGTGTTCATGACCTTCGTGTTCCTCGTCATGGCGCCGCTCATGCTCATCGGCGGCGTCGTGATGTCGCTGCGCGAGGACGTCGGGCTCTCGGCGCTCCTGCTGGTCATCGTGCCGGTGCTGGCCGTGATCGTCGGCCTCATCGTGTCGCGCATGGTGCCGTGGTTCCGGCGCGTGCAGAAGCGCATCGACGCGATCAACCGCGTCATGCGCGAGCAGCTCACGGGCGTGCGCGTCATCCGCGCGTTCGTCCGCGAGCGGCACGAGGAGGCCCGGTTCGAGGTCGCGAACGACGCGCTGTACGTCGCCTCGCTCAGCACCGGCCTGCTGATGGCGCTCATGTTCCCGGTCGTCATGCTCGTGATGAACGTCTCGAGCGTGTCGGTCGTGTGGTTCGGGGCACGGCGCATCGACGCGGGCGACATGGAGATCGGCGCGCTCATCGCGTTCCTCAGCTACATCATGTTCGTGCTCATGGCCGTGCTCATGAGCTCGATGATGGTCGTCATGGTGCCGCGCGCCATGGTCTCGGCCGACCGCATCGGCGAGGTGCTCGACACCGACACCACCGTCGTCCCTCCCACGCAGGCGACCCCGTTCCCGACCGGCCCCCAGGCCCGGCCCGGACTGCTCGAGCTACGCGACGTCGAGTTCCGCTACCCGGGAGCCGAGCACGCCGTGCTGCAGGACGTCTCGTTCGTGGCCGAGCCCGGGCGGACCACCGCCATCATCGGGTCGACCGGTGCCGGGAAGTCGACGCTCGTGAACCTCGTGCCGCGGCTGTACGACGTCACCGGCGGGCAGGTGCTGATCGACGGCGTCGACGTGCGCACCGCCGACCCCATCGAGCTCGGGAACCGCATCGGCCTGGTCCCGCAGCGCCCGTACCTGTTCTCCGGCACGATCCGGTCCAACCTCGAGTTCGGACGCCCCGGTGCGAGCGACGACGAGATCTGGCGCGCGCTCGAGATCGCGCAGGCACGGGACTTCGTCGAGGCCCTCGACGAGGGGCTCGACGCACCGGTCGCCCAGGGCGGGACCAACCTGTCCGGCGGTCAGCGGCAGCGGCTGGCGATCGCCCGCGCACTCGTGCGACGGCCCAGCATCTACCTGTTCGACGACTCGTTCTCGGCCCTCGACTACGCCACGGACGCCGCGCTGCGCGCCGCCCTGGCGCCCGAGACGCGCGACGCCACGGTCCTCGTGGTCGCCCAGCGCGTCGCGACCATCCGCTACGCCGACCGGATCCTCGTCCTCGACGAGGGCCGCGTGGTCGGCGACGGCACCCACGACGAGCTCCTGGCCTCCAACGAGACCTACCAGGAGATCGTGTACTCCCAGCTGAACGCGCAGGAGGCGGCATGAGCGCCACGACCGACAAGCGTCCCGCCGGACCGCCCCCGGGTGGCCCGCGCGGTGGCCCGATGGGCCACGGCATGGGCATGCCGGGGCAGAAGTCGCTCGACTTCCGCGGCTCGCTGCGCCGCCTGCTGACCGTGCTGCGTCCCGAGCGCGTGCGCCTCGCGCTCGTCCTCGTGCTGGGCGTCGGGTCCGTCGCCGCGGCCGTCGCGGGCCCCAAGCTGCTCGGCAACGCGACCAACGTGCTGTTCGAGGGCATCGTGTCGCGCCAGCTCGGCGGCGTGCTGCCCGCAGGCACCACGCAGGCGCAGGCCGTCGAGGCGCTGCGTGCCTCGGGCCAGGACACCATCGCCGACATGGTCAGCGGCATGCACACGCTGACCGTCGGGTCGGGCGTGGACTTCACCCGCCTCGGCGAGATCCTGCTCGTCGTGCTCGCGGTGTACGTCGCCGCGTTCCTGCTCGGCTGGCTGCAGGGGCGTCTCACGGCGCGCGCCGTGCAGAACACGGTCAAGCGCATGCGCACGCACGTCGAGGAGAAGCTCGGACGGCTGCCGCTGTCCTACTTCGACCGGCAGCCGCGCGGTGAGCTGCTGTCCCGCGTCACCAACGACATCGACAACGTCGCGCAGACCATGCAGCAGACGCTGTCGCAGCTGATCACCTCGGTGCTCACCGTGCTGGGCGTGCTCGGCATGATGTTCTGGATCTCCCCGCTGCTGGCCGTCGTCGCGCTGGTGACCGTGCCGCTGTCGATCGCGATCGCGGCGGCCATCGCCAAGCGCTCGCAGCCGCAGTTCGTCGAGCAGTGGGCGTGGACCGGCAAGCTCAACGCGCACATCGAGGAGATGTTCACGGGCCACGCGCTCGTCACGGTGTTCGGGCGGCAGCAGGAGGCCGCGCAGACGTTCGCCGAGCGCAACGAGAAGCTGTACCAGTCCTCGTTCAAGGCGCAGTTCATCTCGGGCATCATCCAGCCCGCGCTCGGCTTCGTGTCGAACATCAACTACCTGATCATCGCGGTGGTCGGCGGCCTGCGGGTCGCGTCGGGCACCATGACGCTCGGCGACGTGCAGGCGTTCATCCAGTACAGCCGGCAATTCACGCAGCCGATCACGCAGATCGCGTCGATGGCGAACCTGCTGCAGTCGGGCGTCGCGTCGGCCGAGCGGGTGTTCGAGCTGCTCGACGCCGACGAGCAGTCGCCCGACCCGGCGGTGCCCGCCGCGCTGCCGCAGCCCGTGCGCGGCCGCGTCGCGTTCGAGGACGTGTCGTTCCGCTACGAGGCCGACGTGCCGCTCATCGAGGGTCTGTCGGTCGTCGCGGAGCCCGGTCAGACCGTCGCGATCGTCGGGCCCACCGGCGCGGGCAAGACCACGCTCGTCAACCTCATCATGCGGTTCTACGAGGTCGACTCCGGGCGGATCACGCTCGACGGCGTCGACACACGCGACCTCACGCGCGACGCGCTGCGCTCGCAGATGGGCATGGTCCTGCAGGACACCTGGCTGTACGAGGGCACCATCGCCGAGAACATCGCCTACGGCGTGGACGGCGCGACGCACGAGCAGATCGTCGACGCGGCGGTCGCCACGCACGTCGACCGGTTCGTGCGCACGCTGCCCGACGGCTACGACACGGTGATCGACGACGAGGGCGGCTCGGTCTCGGCGGGGGAGAAGCAGCTCCTGACGATCGCGCGCGCGTTCCTCGCGGACCCGGCGATCCTCATCCTCGACGAGGCGACCAGCTCGGTCGACACGCGCACCGAGGTGCTCGTGCAGCACGCCATGAACGCGCTGCGCGCCGGGCGGACGTCGTTCGTCATCGCGCACCGGCTGTCGACCATCCGCGACGCCGACGTGATCCTGGTGATGGAGCACGGCCGGATCGTCGAGAAGGGGTCGCACGAGGAGCTGCTCGCTGTGGGCGGCGCGTACGCGCGGCTCTACGAGAGCCAGTTCGCCGCGGCCACGGCCCCGGTCGACTGACCCTCCCGCGGGGCGGGGCCGCGCGCCCGCCCCGCGACGGACAGGCGCACGGCGCGACGGACACGTGTACGCACCTGTCCGTCGCGCCGTCGTGCTGTCCGTCGACGCGGGCATCGATGTGGGCGGTGACGTGGGGCGGGTGCGGCGGGGAGCGGAGCCGGGTGCGCCCGAAGGTCCCACGTGGTGAGACGGTCGCGCGCCTACCGTCGAGAGGGAGACGACACGCCCGCCACCGCGACGAAGAGGTCGACCCATCAGCTCCGCCACCGCCCCCGCGCCCACGCACCCGCCGGACGACAGGAGGCGCGGGGGAGCCCTCCCGCGTGCGGAACGCCTGCGGCGACCCAGCCGCTCCACCGTCGGGCTCGTCGTCGGGCCCCTGCTCGCCGTGCTCGTGGCGGTCGTCATGCCCGACATGCCGGCCCAGGCCGCGGGGATGCCCGCCTACGCCGGTGCGGTCACCGCCGCGACGCTCGTGCTCATGGGCGTGTGGTGGATGACCGAGGCGCTGCCGCTGGCCGTGACCGCGCTGCTGCCGCTCGTCGTGCTGCCGGTCGCGGGCGTGGCGCCCGTCTCCGACGTCGCCGCGCCGTACGCGAACAAGGTGATCTTCCTGTTCCTCGGCGGGTTCGTGCTCGCGATCGCGCTGCAGCGGTGGGACGTGCACCTGCGGATCGCGCTCGGCGTCGTGCGGCTCGTCGGAACCGCACCACGCCGGCTCGTGCTCGGCATGATGGTCGCCACGGCGCTGCTGAGCATGTGGGTGTCCAACACCGCGACGGCCGTCATGATGCTGCCGATCGGCGTGTCGGTGCTGACGCTGCTGAGCCGCGAGCGCGGCGAGGTCGACCGGCGGCTGTCCGCCGCGCTCATGCTCGGCATCGCGTACGCCGCGACCATCGGCTCGTTCGGCACGGTGATCGCGAGCCCGCCCAACGCGCTGCTCGTCGGGTACATGTCCGAGACGTACGGCATCGAGATCGGCTTCGGGCAGTGGATGGCGGTGGGCCTGCCGCTGTCGATCGTGTTCCTGCTGCTCGCGTGGCTCGTGCTCACGCGCGTCGTGTTCCGGTTCGACCCCGCGCCGCTGTGCGAGGACGACTCGGTGGTGCGTGCCGAGCTCGACCGGCTCGGTCCGATGGGGCACCCGCAGCGACGCGTCGTCGCGGTGTTCGCGCTCGCCGCGACGTCGTGGATCGCGCTGCCGCTGATCTGGCGAGGCACACCCGTGACCGACGAGGTCGTGGCCGTCGTCGTCGCGGTCCTGCTGTTCCTGCTGCCGTCCGGGGAGCCGTGCGGCGGACGCCTGCTCGACTGGCCCGACACGCGCGACCTGCCGTGGGGGATCCTGCTGCTGTTCGGCGGCGGGCTCGCGCTCGCGTCGCAGATCACCGCGTCGGGCCTGTCGGTGTGGATCGGCGAGCGTGCGCACGGGCTCGGGGGGCTGCCGACGTTCGTCGTCGTCGCTGTGGTGTGCGTGCTGACCGTCGCGATGACCGAGTTCATGTCGAACACCGCGACGGCCGCGACGCTGCTGCCGATCATGAGCACCGTGGGGGCCGCGCTCGGGTACGGGCCGCTGCTGCTCGCGGTGCCCGTCGCGCTCGCGGCCGGGTGCACGTTCATGATGCCCGCGGCGACCCCGCCCAACGCGATCGCGTACTCCTCGGGCTACGTGCGCGTGCCGGACATGGTGCGCGCGGGCGCACCGCTGAGCGTCGCGTCCGTCCTGCTCGTGACGCTGACCGTCACGACGCTCGCCACGTGGGTGCTCGGTCTCGGGGCATGACAGGCTGGTGCGGGGCGCCGGAGCCGTCGCCCGCAGCGACCGAAGGAGCCGCATGAGCCACGTGCCCAGCCCGTCCGTGCCCACCACCGCCGCGCCCGTCGCTCCCGTGCCCGACGACGCCGTCGCGAGCGCCGCCGTCACGACCGACGCCGAGCTCGCGCACCGCGCCCGCCGCCGCACCGTGCGGCTCGTCGACGCGAACGGGCGCGCGCTCGCGGGCGCAGCGGTGCGCGTCGAGCAGACGGGGCACGCGATCGCGTTCGGCTGCATCGGGTTCGACGAGACCGAGCGCGCGTGGCGCCGGTTGTCGGGACGCACGCCCGCCCCGGGCGAGGACGCGCTGCTCGACCGGCTCGACGCGCTGTGGTTCGACCTGTTCGACACCGCGACGCTGCCGTTCTACTGGGGCACGTTCGAGCCCGAGCGCGGCCGTACGCGCACCGCTGCGCTGCGCGCCGCCGCCGAGCACTACGTGTCGCGCGGCGCCCGGGTCAAGGGGCACCCGCTGGTCTGGCACACGGTCGCGCCGCGCTGGCTCGAGCCGCTGCCGGACGACGAGGTGCTGCGGCTGCTGCGTGAGCGCGTGCGCCGCGACGCCGGCGAGTTCGCCGGGCTCGTCGACACGTGGGACGCGATCAACGAGGTCGTGATCATGCCCGTGTTCGACAAGGACACCAACGCGGTCACGCGCGTCGCCGCGACGCAGGGCCGGGTCCCGATGGTGCAGCTCGCGTTCGACGAGGCGCGTGCCGCGAACCCCGCGGCGACGCTGCTGCTCAACGACTTCGACATGTCGGCGGACTACGAGCACCTGGTCGAGGAGTGCCTGGCCGCGGGCGTCCGCATCGACGCGCTCGGGCTGCAGTCGCACATGCACAAGGGCGCGTGGGGGCGGGACAAGACGCTCGACGTGCTCGAGCGGTTCGGCCGGTTCGGCCTGCCGCTGCACCTCACCGAGACGACGATCCTGTCGGGCGACCTCATGCCGCGCGACATCGTCGACCTCAACGACCACCGGGTGGAGCGCTGGCCGTCGACGCCCGACGGTCTCGACCGACAGGCCGAGGACGTCGTCGGGCACTACCGTGCGCTCGTCGCCGACCCGCGCGTGCAGGCCGTCACCTACTGGGGGCTGTCCGACCACGGCATGTGGCTGCACGCCCCGGGCGGTCTCGTGACGGTCGACGGCGAGCCGAAGCCCGCGTACGACGCGCTGCGCGAGCTGGTCCGCGGCAGCTGGTGGCTCGCCCCGACGACCGTGACGGCCGACGCCGACGGCCGCGTGCAGGTCCACGGCCTGCCCGGCCGGTACGTGGTCGAGGTCGCAGGTGGGCGGCACGACGTCGTGGTCGAGGAGGGCGACGACGCGGAGACGCTCGTGACCGTGCGGTGAGGCCCGCGGGCGGGACCGGTCGTGGGGCGGACCGTGCGGTGCGACGCACGTCACGTGGGTCGGACGTCGAGGCCGGTCGCGGCACGGTCGATGCTCGTCGCATGCCCCCCGCACGCCCGCGGCTCGTCCGCGACCGGCTCACCGTCGGCCTGTACGCACCGTTCACGGTGTGGGGCTGGCTGCTCTACAGCTTCAACCCCTCGGTGCCGCTGCTCGCCGACGAGCTCGACATCACCGCCGCGCAGGCCGGGCTGCACGGCACCGCGATGGCCGTCGGCGGGCTGCTCGCGGCACCGCTGACGCCGCGCGCCGTGCGAGGCCTGGGACGCCGCGGCACGATCGTCGCGGCGACCCTGCTGGTCACGGTCGGCGTCACGGGGCTGCTGCTGGGCCCGGCGCTGCCGTGGACGCTGTCCGCGATGGTGCTCGCGGCCGTCGGCGGCAACGTGATGATCGCCGCGACCCAGGTCGGGCTCGCCGAGCACACCGGACCCGCCGCGTCCGCCGCGATCACCGAGGCCAACGGCGTCGGGTCGTCCGTGGGGCTGGTCGGGCCGCTCGCCGTGGGCGCCGCCGTCACCGCCGGGTGGGGCTGGCGGCCCGGTGTCGCGGTGACGATCCTGCTCGCGCTCGCCGCGGCGACGCTCGTCGCACGGCTGCCGGTGTCCGGCTCGCTGCCGGGGCTGCGGCGTCGCGGACGCGCGGCCGACGCCGTCGGGCCTGACGGGCCGACGACGGCGGCGGTGCCCGACGTCGTGCCCGAGGGCACGGCACCCGGCGACGGTGCGACGCTGCCCGCCGTCGTGCCGCCACCCCGACGCCGCCCCGGGGGTGCCGCCACGCTGTTCCTCGTCGCGGTCGTCGCGGCCATCGCGCTCGAGAACGCCACGACCTACTGGGCGACCGACCTCGTGCTCACGCAGACCGGCGCGGGCGCGGGCATCGCGACCGCGACGACCGCCGGCCTGGTCGCGGGCATGTCGGCGATGCGGTTCGTGGTCGGGCCGCTGTCGCTGCGCATCCACCCGGCGCACCTGCTCGCGGCGTCGTTCGGCATCGCGATCGTCGGGTGGGCCGTGCTGTGGACCGCGACCGACCCGGTGGTCGCGCTCGTGGGCCTCGTGGTCGCCGGGTTCGGGTACGGCGCGCACTACCCGCTGTCGATCTCGCTGCTGCTCGCCGCGTCACCGGGCCGCGGGGACCGCGCGCAGTCGCACGCGACGCTCGCGGGCGCCGTCGCGATCGGCATCGCGCCGTTCCTGCTCGGCGCGCTCGCGGACGCGTTCGGCACGCACGCCGCGTTCCTGCTCGTGCCGGTCGTCGCGGTCGGCGGTGCGGTCGTCGCGGTGCTCGGCGGGCGGGCCGTGCGGCGTCAGGTCGCGGCCTGACGACGGCCCCGCGCGGGTCCGCGTCGTCGGGCGACGCGCACGATCGGCACCGCGCCGACCTGGGAGGATGGACGGCGTGTCCCGTGCCGACGTCCAGCCCGTCACCGACCGCGACGACCCGCGACTGACCGACTACGTCGGCCTCACCGACGTCGCGCTGCGCCTGCGGGTCGAGGCGGCGAACGGCCTGTACATCGCCGAGAGCTCGACCGTCGTCGCGCGTGCGCTGCGTGCCGGCCACCGGCCACGGTCGGTGCTCATCGCGCCGCGCTGGCTGCCCGAGCTCGAGGCGGTGCTCGCCGACCTTCCGGGCGACGACGCCGTCCCCGTCTACCTCGCCGACGAGCCCGTGCTCGAGGCGATCACGGGCTTCCACGTGCACCGCGGCGCGCTCGCGGCGATGCACCGGCCCGCGCTGCCCCCGGTCGCCGACGTGCTGGCACGTGCGCGCGCAGGTGCCGGTGCGCGCCGCGTCGCGGTGCTCGAGGACGTCGTCGACCACACGAACGTCGGCGCCGCGTTCCGCTCCGCCGCCGCGCTGGGCGTCGACGCCGTGCTCGTCACGCCGCGGTGCGCCGACCCGCTGTACCGGCGGTCGGTGCGCGTGTCGATGGGCACGGTGTTCCAGGTGCCGTGGACGCGCATCGACCCGTGGCCCGAGGGCGTCGCGACGCTGCGGGACGCGGGGTTCGTGACGGCGTCGCTCGCGCTGTCGGACGACGCGATCACGCTCGACGAGCTCGTGGCGGACCCGCCCGAGCGGCTCGCGCTCGTGCTGGGAGCCGAGGGGCACGGGCTCAAGCCCGCGACCGTCGCGGCCGGGGACCTGACCGTGCGGATCCCCATGGCGGGCGGGGTCGACTCGCTCAACGTCGCCGCGGCGGCGGCCGTCGCGTTCTGGGCCACGCGGGTCTGAGCGGCCGTGGGTCTGAGCGGCAGCGGGGCGGCTCAGGCCGTGACGCGGCGCAGCTCGGCCCCGACCAGCGCGCCCAGCCGCTGGACCTCGGCGTCCAGTGCTGTGTCGTCCGGGCGGCGGCCGTCCGCGGCCCACGTGACCGTGACGTCGTCGCCGCGTCGCGTCCACGTGCCCGCGACGACGCCGTCGACCAGCACGACGTGCGCACCGCGGCTCACCTCGGGGCGCAACGCGGGCGGGACCACGTGCTCGTCGGCGGTGCCCGGCCCGAGCACCCACGGGTCGTAGCGGGGGAGCAGCCGCACCGTGCCGCGCGGCGTCGCGGCCACGAGGTCGTCGAGGTCCTCCCGCAGCACCAGCAGCGGATCGCCGTCGACCTCGACGTGCGCGACCCGCTCGCCCAGCGCGTCGACCCACCGCGGCAGCAGCGCGCGCCGCACGCCCAGGCCCTGGCTCAGCCAGTACGTGAGGTGGTCGGCCGACGCGGGGCCGTACGCGTGCAGGTACGCCGCGACGGCGCGCGGGCCGGCGTCGTCGAGGTCGGGCAGGCCCGGCCAGTCCGGGACCGTGGTGAGCGAGCGGAGCGTCAGCGCGCCGTCGCGCACGGGTCCCAGGCACAGCGCGCCCTGCCACGCGAGCGGCTTGAGGAACGTCACCGACGGGTCGGTGAGCGCGTCGCGCAGGTGCGCGAACCGGGCGTGCGCGGTCACGGCGTCGGCGAGTGCGTCGCGCGTGAGCGGCCCGGCCGCCAGCGCGTCACGCACCGCCTCGACCAGGTCCGGCCAGTCGCCGGGCTCGAGCCGGTAGTACTCGCGCCACGACGCGCGCTCCCACATGCGGCTCGACGTGCGCAGCGCGAGGTGCACGGCTGCGAGGTCGGGCGTCATGAGGTGCACCGCCCCGCGGAACGCGAACGTGCGCACGATCGCGCCGGTGTCGACGGCCCGCTCGACGTCGCCCGCGCGCGAGTCGCGCATCCGGGTGCGGACACCGAGCTCCGCCCACGTCGGCTCGAGCTGTGCGGCGACCGCACCCAGCGCGCCGACGACGTGCGGGACCGAGGACCCCGCGGGCGGGTCCAGCAGCTGCCGGCCCAGGCGCCACGTCAGCGCGGCCGGCCAGGTGGTGGTGGCCATGCGACGGACGCTACGCCCGGCCTCCGACACCCGGGCCGACGCACGCGGGGCGCGTACCGGTGCCCGCAGACCGGCTCAACCGACACCGAGGAGTGCGAAGGTCCCCGCCACGGTGAGGTACAGGGCGACGACTCCGAGCGTGAGCGCCACCGGATAGGCGTGGCCGACGCCGAAGGCCTCGGGCCAGGACCGTCGGGCGTCCTTGGCGCGCGAGCACCACCACGGGGCGGCCACCAGGGGAACCTGCGGCCGCAGCGGCGACCACAGGCTGCGGATCGACCGGTACCCCCACTCGTGCACACGGAGGCGGGTGACGCCGTCGCGGTCGAGCAGCAGGTGGTACGTCGCGCTCCCGTTCCCCGGGTACTCGAGGTGGAGCTCGACGATCTCGCCCAGGTCGCCGGCCGCGACCTGCCCGGCCGCGCGCAGCGGCGGTGCCCAGGTGACTCCGTCCGCCGTGACCCGGACCCATCGAGCCCGGACGCGGGGCGCGCGGGCTGCGGAGGTCTGGTGACGCGGCTCCGCCGGCGGGTGGCCGACCACGAGGTGCATCAGCGCGTCACGCCAGCCGCGGCGCGTCGGGGGCGGGACGTTCGGGCGGGGCACACGGGCAGTATCGCGCAGCACGGTCGGCCGTTCGGGTCGTCCGGACCCTGCGTCAGCCGATCGCGAGCCCGTCGACCACCTCGACGCCCGGCGCGCGCAGCAGCAGCGACCCGGGCAGCGCGACCTTCGAGCGGCGCACGCCGCTGCCGATGATCACGAGGTCGTCGCCGCCCACGGCCGCGTCGGCGAGCACGCGGTAGCCCGTCGGCAGGCCCAGCGGCGTGATGCCGCCGTACTCCATGCCGGACTCGGCGGTCGCGCGGTCCATCGGCAGGAACGACGCCTTGCGGACGTCGAGCAGGCGCTTGACGGCGTTGTTGACGTCGGCGCGCGTGGTCGCGCGCACGAGGCACGCGGCCGTGCGCTCGACGCCCTCGCGGCGGCCCGCGACGAGCACGCAGTTGACCGACGCGGCCAGCGGCAGGTCGTACGCCTCGGTCATCGCCGCGGTGTCGGCGAGGTCGGGGTCGATCTGCGTGACGACGACGGCGTCGGCGACGGCGGGCTCGACGGCGGCCCACCCGCTGATCGCGGCGTGCGTGCTCGCGGCCAGCAGGTCGGGGCGGTCGACGGCCCGCTCCCAGGTGAGGGTCCCGAGTGCGGTGGTCATGCGCGGCAGGCTACCCGGCGTGCCTGACGCCGGGTCGGGCCGCTCGGTTCAGGCCCCGCCGGCTCAGGCGGCCCGGTCCGCGTCGTGCGGGCGGTGCACGTGCGTCCGGGCGTGCTCGAGCGCGGCGTCGAGGTCGTCGAACACGTGCTGCTCGGGCCCGACGGCCGACAGCACGCCCACGCCCTCGGCGAGGCGCCGGTGCTCGGGTCGCAGGCCCTTGAGCAGCACGACGACGCCGCGGCGTCGGAGGTCGGTGACGATCTCCGCGAGCGCGTTGGCGCCGCTCGTGTCGAGGACCCGGACGTTGCCCAGGCGCAGCACGACGACGCGCACGTCGGTCACGAGCGCGAGCTCGTCGAGGAACTGCCGCACGTCGGCGAAGAACAGCGCACCGTCGATCCGGTACACCGCGATGTGCTCGTGCAGCAGCGCGCGCTCGGTGGCGGCCGTGACCTCGTCCTCCGCCGCGCCCGGCAGGGGCTCGCGGTGCAGGCCGCTGCTGCGGGCCACGGCGCGCAGCGCGAGCACCGCGGCGACCGCGACGCCCACCTCGACGGCCATGACGAGGTCGAACACGACGGTCACCGCGAGGGTCACGCCGAACACGAGCGCGCCCGCCCGGCCCGACCGGCAGATCGCGCGCGCCGTGCCCAGGTCGACCATGCGTGCGGCCGTCACGAGCAGCACCGCGGCCAGCGCGGACAGCGGCACGCGACCCACGAGCGGTGCCGCGAGGTACACGATCGCGGTGAGGACGCCCGCGTGCACGAGCGCCGCGACGCGTGTGCGCGCGCCCGAGCGGACGTTGACGGCGGTGCGCGCGATGGCTCCGGTCGCGGGCAGTCCGCCGAACAGGCCCGACGCGACGTTGGCGACGCCCTGCCCGAACAGCTCGCGGTTGGGCCGCGCGCGCCCGATGTCGTCGGCCATGCCGTCGGCGACGCGCGCGGACAGCAGCGACTCGAGCGCCGCGAGCGCCGCGACGGCCAGCGCCGACGAGAAGAGCGCGCTCGTGGTCTCCAGGTCCACGACCGGCAGGTGCGGGGCCGGCAGGCCGCTGGGTAGCGCGCCGATGCGGTCGACGTCCAGGCCGCCGACCTCGGCGACGAGCGTGGCCGCGACGACGGCGACGAGCGAGGCCGGGACACCGCGGTGCAGGCGCGGCAGCACGACCATGACGGCGACGACGAGCGCGACGAGCGCGAGCGGGGCGACGGTCCGGCCCCAGTCGACGTCGGCGAGCGTGCGCAGCGCCACGAGGCCGGCGTTCTCGCCCTCGGCGCGTGGTGTGTCGAGCGCGAGCGGCACCTGCTGCAGCGCGATGACCACGCCGATGCCGAACGTGAAGCCCTCGACGACGGGCCACGGGATGTACGCGACGAGCCGGCCGATGCCGAGCGCTGCCGCGAGCACGACGATCCCGCCTGCCATGATCGCGACGACCGGGACCGTCTCGGCGCCGTGGCGTGCGACGACGGGCAGCAGCACGACCGTCATCGCGCCCGTCGGGCCGCTGACCTGCAGGTGCGAGCCGCCGAGCACGGCCGCGACGGCCCCCGCGACGACGGCGGTCACGAGGCCCGCGGCCGCGCCGAGGCCCGAGGACACGCCGAACCCCAGGGCGAGCGGCAGCGCGACGATCGCGACCGTGAGCCCCGCGAGCAGGTCCTGGCGCCATGAGCGCGGCAGGTCGGCGTAGTCGGTGCGGCGCGGCAGCAGGTCGCGCAGGCGCGCGACGGTGGTGGGCGGGGCCGTGCGGGCGGTGGGCGCCGGGGA
>NZ_LNTD01000077.1 GCF_001462455.1 Cellulomonas sp. B6 | reverse complement strand
GCCGGCCGAGGGCGTGCCGGCCGGGCGCACCCGGCGGGTCAGCCCGCCTCGACCGTGTAGCCCTGCTCCTGGCCGTACGTGACGTTCTGCTCCTGCCACGCCTTGAGGCCGTCGTTGATGTCGGCGCGGTTGAGGTACGACTGGCCGACCGTGTCGGAGTAGATGCTGTTGGCGTAGGCCTGCCACGGCAGGTACTGCCAGCCCTTGCCGACCGAGTTCGCGGCGTCGACGAGCACCTTGTTGATCTGCTGCCCGCCGAAGTACTCCGACTCCTGGTTGAGGAAGTCGTCGGACTCGAGGTCCGCGACCGTGGCGGGGAAGCCGCCGGACTCCAGGAAGACGTCGATCGAGTCCTGCGAGGAGTTCAGCCAGCGCAGGAACCCGGCCGCGAGCGCCTTGTTCTTCGACTGCTCGAGCACGACCTGCGCCGAGCCGCCGTTCTCGGCCGTGACGGCCTCACCGCCGTCGTACGTCGGCATGGGCGCGACGGCCCAGTCGCCCGACCCGCCCGCGGCGCCGGACTCCAGCACGCCCGGCATCCAGGCGCCGATGGGCAGCGACGCGATCGAGCCGTCGGCCAGCGCGGCGAACCACTCGTCGCTCCAGCCGGAGATCTCCGAGACGAGCTCCTCCTGCACGAGCTGGTCCCACGTGTCGGCCCAGCGCTGCGCGCCCTCGTCCTGCAGGTCGATCGTCACCTTCTCGCCCTCGACCTGGAAGGGCCGACCGCCGGCCTGCCAGATCATCGAGGTGCCGAAGCCCGCGTCGCCGCCGGCGTCGTTGGTGATGAACTTCGTCGGGTCCGCGGCGTGCAGCTTGCGACCCGCCTCGACGTACTCGTCCCACGTCGTCGGGACCGTGATGCCGTTCTCGTCGAAGACGCGCTTGTTGTAGAACAGCGCCATCGGGCCCGAGTCCTGCGGCAGGCCCCAGATGCCGTCCTGGATGGTCACCGACCCCCACGTCGAGGCCGTGTACTTGTCCTCCAGGTCCGCGAACCCGTACTCGGTGAGGTCGACGAGGCTGCCGGGCAGCACGAACTGCGGCAGCGACTGGTACTCGAGCTGCGCGACGTCGGGCGCGCCGCTGCCGGCGGTGATCGCGTTCTGCAGGCGCAGGTTGTGGTCGGCGGCCGCCGCGGTGTCGACGAGCTTGACCTTGACGTTCGGGTACGCGTCCTCGAACGCGGCGACCTGCGCCTCGGCGGACGGCGTCCACGTCCAGTACGTGATCTCGCCGCCCTTCTCGAGGGCCGCGTCGACCGCGTCGGCCGAGGCGTCGCCGCCTCCGCTGCCGCCCCCGCTGCCGCCGTCGTCGCCGCCCGAGCAGGCCGTCAGACCGAGCGTCGCGACGAGCGCGACCGCGGCGAGCACCGCGCGGGGCCGCCGGTGGGTCCGTGCATCCATGGGGTGTCCTTCCACTTCATCGTGTGGGCCCGACGGGCCGGGGGGGGTGGGGTGCCCGGGCGCACTCCCGCGCCCGGGACGCTCGTCACGCCTTGACGCTCCCGGCGGTGAGGCCGGACTGCCAGTAGCGCTGCAGGAGGAGGAAGGCGACGACGATCGGCAGGATCGTCAGCACCGACCCGGTGATGACCAGGTGGAAGATCGGCGTCGAGCCGACCCCGACCGCCTGCGCGTTCCAGTTCTGCAGACCGATGGTCAGCGGGAACAGCGCGGGGTCGTTGAGCATGATCAGCGGCAGGAAGTAGTTGTTCCACGTCGCGACGACCGCGAACAGCAGCACGGTGACGATGCCCGGCACCATCATCCGCAGCGCGATCGTGAGGAACGTGCGCAGCTCGCTCGCGCCGTCGACGCGGGCCGCCTCGAGCACCTCGGTGGGCACGGAGTCCTGCGCGAAGATCCACACGAGGTACAGCCCGAACGGCGAGATGAGCGACGGGATGATGATCGCCCAGATCGTGTTGGTCAGGCCCAGCTCGGAGAACATGAGGAACGTCGGGACCGCGAGCGCGGTGCCGGGGATCGCGATGGACCCGAGCACGACCGCGAACACCGCGCGCTTGCCGGGGAAGTCGAACTTGGCCAGGCCGTAGCCGGCGAAGGTCGCCAGGACCGTCGCTCCCCCGGCGCCGAGCACGACGTACAGCAGCGTGTTGGCGAACCAGCGCACGAAGATGCCGTCGTTGTAGGTCAGCACCTGCCGGACGTTGTCGACCAGCGCGAAGTCGTCGGCGAACCACAGGCCGAACGAGTCGAGCAGGCCCGGCTGCGTCTTGGTCGCGTTGATGACGAGCCACGCGAGCGGCACGAGCGAGTAGACGAGGAACAGCGTCATCGCGATCGTCAGGCCCGGCGAGCGGCGCACGGGACGGTCGGCGCGGGTGTCGAGCCGCGGGGCCGCGGCGCGGCGCAGGCGCGGGGTCGTGGTGGCGGTCATCGCGTGGCCTCCCGCTGCCCGCGCAGCTGCACGACGTAGGCGATCACGCCCGTGATCACGCCCATGACGATCGCGACGGTCGCGGCGTAGGTGACCTGCTGCCCGACGAACGACAGGTTGTAGGCGTACATGTTGGGCGTGTAGAAGGTCGAGATCACGTTCGGGACGATCGTGCGCAGGATGTTCGGCTCGTTGAAGAGCTGCATCGAGCCGATGATCGAGAAGATCGTGGCGATGACGATCGCGCCGCGCAGGGCGGGGATCTTGATGGCCCGGACGATGCGCAGGGGGCCCGCGCCGTCGATCGCGGCGGCCTCGTACAGCTCGGTGGGGATCGTCTTGAGCGACGAGTAGAAGATCAGCATGTTGTAGCCCACGAACTGCCAGGTCACGATGTTGCCGATCGCGAGCAGGATCCACTGGGGCGTCAGGGGCGCGAGCACCTGGCTGCCGAGCAGGTCGTTGATGTTGCCGGCGAGGCCGAACCGGTCGCCGTACATGAAGCCCCACATGAGCACGGCGACGACGCCGGGCACGGCGTAGGGCAGGAAGATCGCGATGCGGAAGAAGCCGGTGCCGTACAGGCGTGCGCTGTCGATCGCGAGGGCGGCGACGAGCGCGAGCGCGAGCATGACGGGCACCTGGACGGCGAGGAACAGCCCGACGCGTCCGGCGCCCTCCCAGAACTTCGCGTCGCCGAAGACCTGGACGTAGTTCTCGACGCCCACGAAGGAGCGCCCGCCGACGAGCCGGTCGCGGAAGAAGCTGAGGTACAGCGCGTAGAGGACCGGCGTGACGAACACGAACGCGAACACCGCGAGGAACGGCGCGGTGAAGAACAGGCCCGTGAACGAGCGCTGGGTCCGGCGGCGCGGGGCTGTCTCCGCGAGCGCCGGGGGCGGTGCTGCCGCCACGGACATCGTCGTCTCCCTTCGGCTGCCGACTCCTGTGTCGGCCACCCGTCGACGGTGTTAACGTCGACATCGGATGTGTTGACGTTAACATGGCCTCATCGAGCCCCGTCAACCGACGTGATCGAACCGTGATCGGACCGCGATCCGGACCCCCGGCAGAGCTGCCGACCGGCGTCGCGGTACGGTCCCCCACGACGCCAGCAGCGACCGGAGAGCAACGATGACGACCCAGCCACCCGCCGCGGACGGCCGGGGCGTGTCCCTCATCGACGTCGCGCGCCTCGCCGGCGTGTCGACCCAGACCGTGTCGCGCGTGACCAACGGCAGCCCCAAGGTCGCCGCCGGCACGCGCGACGCCGTGCTCGCCGCGATGGACAGCCTCGGATACCGCCCCAACAGCGCCGCCCGCGCGCTGCGACGCGGGTCGTTCCGCACCATCGGCGTCATCGTCTACGACCTCGCCTCGTACGGGAACACGCGCTCGATCGACGCGCTCGCCGAGGCCGCCGCGCACCGCGGCTACTCGATCGTCCTCAACCCCGTGCGCTCGACCAGCGAGTCCGACATCAGCACGGCGTTCACGCACCTCGACGAGAAGTCGGTCGACGGCATCCTCGTCATCCGCGACGAGCACATCCACCTCGAGAACTCGACGCAGATCCCGTCCGCGACGCCCGTCGTCATCCTCGACTCCGCCGCACCCGGCGACCGGCCCGCGGTCGACGCCGACCAGCGCGGCGGCGCGCGCCAGGCCGTCGAGCACCTGCTCGACCTGGGGCACCCCACCGTCCACATGGTCGGCGGCCCGACCACGTCGCACTCCGCGGCCGAGCGCGAGGCCGAGTGGGAGCGGCTGCTGCGCGCCGCGGGCCGCGACGTGCCGCCCGTCGTGCGCGGCGACTGGAGCGCGGCGTCCGGGTACGAGGCCGGGCGCACGCTCGCGGCCGACCCCGCCGTGAGCGCGGTGTTCAGCGCCAACGACCAGATGGCCGTCGGCCTGCTGCGCGCGCTGCACGAGGCCGGTCGGCGCGTGCCGGACGACGTGTCCGTCGTCGGGTTCGACGACATCGACGAGTCCGGGTGGCTGTGGCCCCCGCTCACGACCGTCCGCCAGCGGTTCGACGAGTCCGGCCGCGTGGCCGTCCTCAAGCTCTTCGAGGCCATCGAGTCCGGGCGCCGCGAGGGCAGCTTCGAGTCCGTGCCCACCGAGCTCGTGGTGCGCGGCAGCACCGGCCCGTACCGCCCGCGCGGCTGACGCCGTCGCGCCCAGGACCGGCGACCTGCGCCCGAGCCGGCCCCGACCCCTGCCCGACGCGCCGCCGATCATGGGATCTCCCGGCGCGGCCCGTACGTTGGGACCAGCAGGGGTGCCCGCGGCGGCACCGACGACGAGACGAGACGAGCAGCACGCATGAGCACCACCCGCGCAGTCCTCGAGGCCACCGACGTCTGGGCCGGCTACGGCGGGCCGCCCGTCCTCGCCGGTGTCGACCTGACGCTGCGCCCGGGCGACGCGGTCGGGCTGCTGGGCCACTCCGGCGTGGGCAAGTCGACGCTCGTCGAGATCCTCGGCGGCGGCATGCGTGCGGCGCAGGGCCAGGTGACGCTCGACGGCATCCCGGTCGGCAAGACGCCGATGCGTCGCCGCAAGGAGATCAAGGCTCGGCTGCGCACCGTGCACCAGAACGGCCTGGCGGGCATCGACGTGCAGCGCACGGTCGAGCAGACGATCCAGGACGCTTTCACCGAGGCCCGCAAGGCCGGCCGCACCACGAGCAACGACGTCGAGGCGGCGCTCGGCGTCGTCGGGATGCCCATCCGGTTCGTCACGCGGCGCGTCGGCACGCTCTCGGGCGGCGAGCGGCAGCGCGTCGCGATCGCCCGCGCACTGGCCGCGCGCCCCGACCTGCTGCTGCTCGACGAGCCGCTGACCGCGGTCGACCCGGCGATGCGCGAGGAGATCGCGGGCGACATCCGCGACCTGGTGCGCGCCGACGGCGTCGGCCTGCTCGTCGCGTCGCACGACGTGCGGCTGCTCGAGCGCCTCACGACGCACGTGCTCGTGCTCGCCGAGGGCACGATCGTGGAGTCCGGGCCGCTGCGCGACGTGCTGCGCGACCCGCAGCACCCGGACACGCGCGCGCTGGCCGAGGCCGTCCCCGAGGCGTTCGGCAACCGCCCGAGCCGCTGACGCGCGCTCACCACCACCCACCCCCGCCGCGAGAGCGCGATCGAGTCTCGTCCACCGCAGCCGGGCGGGCGGTCGTACGACGCGCACGCAGGACTGGATCGCACTCCGACGAGCAGAGGGGCGTGCGCCGCGCGACCCGTGCGCGACCACCGCCCACCCCCACCGCGAGAGTGCGATCGAGTCTCGTCCACCGCAGCCGGGCGGGCGGTCGTACGACGCGCACGCAGGACTGGATCGCACTCTCACGAGCAGAGGGGCGTGCGCCGCGCGACCCGTGCGCGACCACCGCGAGAGTGCGATCGAGTCACGTTCACCGCCGCCGGCAGGGCCGTGCCACGAGCCGCACGCAGACCTGGATCGTCCTCTCACGGGCAGCAGGATCGTCAGCAGCCCGAACCTGGCGGACTGGATCGCCCTCTCACGGACAGAGGGGCTGCGCCGGCCGACCTGGCGGACCGGATCGACCTCTCGCGAGCGGGGTCAGTGGCGGGTGGGGAGCGTGGCGCGCGTGGCGTCCGACGGGGTCGACGCCGTCGGGGTGCCGCGCGTGCGGGACGAGCGCAGCTCACGCTCGACCTCCAGGAGCAGCAGCCCCGCGTCGGCCCAGCCCGCGACCGACGCGGTGACCGCCACGCGCACGTCGACGCCGAGGCCCGCGCACGCGTCGTGCAGCCGCTGCCGCAACGACGCGACGACCTCGAGCGCGCGGTCCTCGTGGACCGCGGGCAGCAGCACGAGCGCGGCGAACGCGTCGCCGTCGAGCCGCGCGACGACACCGCCGCCCGGCACGGCGGCCGTCACGCGCTCGGCGAGCGCGCGGAGCAGCGCGTCGCCCGCGTCGAGGCCGTGGGCGGCGTTGACGTCGTCCATGCGCACCACGTCGACCGCCGCGAGCAGCAGCCGGCGCTGCGTACCGGGCAGCGCCTGCGACGCCCAGCGCGCGGTGGTCGCGACGAGGTGCGCGCGGCTCAGCGTGCCCGTGAGCGGATCGCGGGCCGAGCGGTCGGCGACGGCCGCGGTGAGGGCCTGCACGAGGTCGGCCGTGCTCGCCGCGGACCACGACGGGCCCGGCACGAGCACGTCGTCGTGCCGGACCGCGGCGTCGCGGGCCATCGCGGCGCGCGCGGCGTCGACCACGCTGGTCGACGCGTCGAGCACGAGCGGCGACCAGTCGGCGACCTCCCCCACGAGGCGCCGGGCGAGCACCGCACGGCCGTAGCCGAGGCGCCCCGTCATGACCTCGGTGAAGCGGTGCCGTGTGAGCAGACCCGCTCGCCCCGTGCCGTCGTCGCGCACGACGACGACCTGGCACGCGGGCGCGCGGAACAGGATCTCGACGTCGGCGACGCGGTCGACCGCGCGCACCGTCCGCACGGGCACCGCGACCTGGCCGAGGTGGCGCGGGACGACGGGCGCCGCGGGCGCCGCCGGTCCCGCGACCTCGGCGGGGGCCGCGGTCATCGCAGCCCCCGCGGCTGCGCTCCGACGGCGGACGGCACGGACCGCCCGCTGGACGAGAGGACACGGTGGGCGGGTGGGGCGGAGGGGGCGGTCACCGGGTCATCGTGGTGCGCCCGCCGGCCGGGTGCGGTCCGGGTCGTCCGGTCGTCCGCGAAGGTTCGACGACTCGTCGCCGAACCGTCGACGGCTGGTCACCGGCCCGCGCGGCGACCGACCCGACCGCCCCCCATCGCACGGGCTGGATCGACCTCTCACGGACGAGGTCGGTGGACTGGATCGTCCTCTCACGGACGAGGTAGGTGGACTGGATCGACCTCTCACGGACGAAGGGGTGGACTGGATCGACCTCTCACGGGAGAGGGGTGGGGACGGGGAGTCGCGGGGTCAGGGAGCGAGGCCCTGGGCGATCGCGCGCAGCGCGGCGACGTGCGCCGAGAACGCGCGCCGCCCGGCGGGGGTCAGGCGCAACCACGTGAGCAGGCGCGCGTCGGTCCGGACGGACGACGGCGCCTTGCGCACGGCCGCGTAGCCGGCGTCCACGAGGACCTTGACGTGCTTGGACAGCGTCGCGTCGGACACGTCGACGGCGTCGCGCACCACCGAGAACTCGACCTCCTCGGCCGCGGCGAGCAGGCCGCAGACGCGCAGGCGGACGGGCGCGTGAATGACGTCGTCGAACTGCGCACCGCGCGTCCGTGTGTCAGCGGACACGGGCGACCTGCCGCCGAACCTGGGCGTCGATGCGGCGCGCGATGGCGAAGGTCGCTCCGCCGGCGGCGAGTGCAGGGAGCACGACCCAGGGCGCGAGCCCGCCCGCGACGAGCCCGAACGAGACGCTGAGCAGCAGCAGGACGACCGCGAGGAGCACCAGGACCCAGCCCCAGGCGATGCCGCCGGCCTTGGGCGGGCGCACGCGCCGACGGCGGTCACGCACGGCAGCAAGGACGATGGGAACGAGCGCGAGCATCGCGAGCAGACCAGACCGGTCGTCGCCGAGCGCCGGGCCAGCGACGAACACCGCGGTGAGGGTGGACGCACCGGCCACGTACCACCCGGGCAGCGCGACGCGCTCCACGATGCCCGCACGGTCGGAGGCGAGCTCGGCGAGCGCGGCGGCAGCGCGATGGGCGTCGGCGAGATCCGGTTCAGTTTCCATGACGGAAAGACTATGACTCACTTTCCGCCATGGCAAGAGACAGGTCGCGGGACGCACGAAGGGCCGGGGCGACACCCGCCACCCCGGCCCTTCGACGACGTCCGTCAGGCCGTGACCGTGAACCCCGCGCGCAGCAGGTCGCGGTCGCGCGACGACCGGCCGACCAGCAGCTCGAAGTCGCCCGGCTCCACGACCCGCGTACCCTGCGCGTCGACGATCGTGCAGTCCGCGACCGGCAGCTCGACGTCGACGACGACCGACTCGCCCGGTGCGACGTCGACGTGGCGGTACGCCTTGAACTCCTTGTCCGCCCACGTCAGCGACGTCACGAGGTCGCTCACGTACACCTGCACGACCTCGTGCGACGGACGCGTGCCCGTGTTCGTCACCGTGACCTGGGCGCGCACGACGTCGCCCCGGCCCAGCACCGGCTCCGCGACCGTGAGGTCGGAGTACTCGACCGTCGAGTACGACAGCCCCTCGCCGAACGCGAACGCCGGGTCCTGCGTGAGGTCGGCGTACCGGTTGCCGTGCTGGCCGCGCAGCTGGTTGTAGTAGACCGGCTGCTGGCCGACGTGCCGCGGGAACGTCACGGGCAGGCGGCCGGCCGGGTCGATCGTGCCGAGCAGCAGCTCGGCGATCGCGCGCCCGCCGCGCATGCCGGGGTTCGCGGCCCACACGATCGCGTCGGCGGCCAGCGCAGAGTCCGGCAGCACGAGCGGCTTGGACGCGATGACGACGACGGTCATGGGCGTGCCGGTGGCCGCGAGCGCGTCGAGCAGCGCGACCTGCCCGCCCACGAGGTCGAGCGTCGCGGTCGAGCGCGTCTCCCCCATGAGGCCGATCGTGTCGCCGACGACGGCCACGACGTGGTCGGCCGCCTCGGCGGCGGCCACGGCCTCGGCGATCATCGCCGCGTCCGGCTCGGCCGCGTGCATGATCGGCATGCGCGGCTGCCCGTCGGGGTGGAACTCGCCCTCGGGGTCGGGGCCGAGCCAGCCGATCTCGGCGCCCTTGGCGTACGTGAGCTCCCACGTCTCGGGCAGCAGGCCGCGCAGGCCGTCGAGGACCGTCTCGGTCATCTCGCGCGGGTGGCCCTCCTCGCGCATCCAGTCGACCTGACCCGAGCGGCCCGCCCAGTCGCCGAGCTGCGCGTCGACGTCGTCGGCGTTGGGGCCGACCAGCGCGAGCCGCAGCGGCGCGGGCGCCGACCCGTCGGGCGCGGTCGCGTGGCCGTCGCGGTCGGAGACGAGCCCGCCGCCCAGCGGCAGCACGCCCGAGTTCTGCAGGAGCACGAGCGACTTGCGCGTGACGTGCAGGTTGATGTCCTGGTGCTCGTCGGACCCGATGACCTCGGCCTGGCGGACCGGGTCGGGGCGGCGCGGGTCCTCGAACAGGCCGAGCTCGAACTTCACCGTGAGGATGCGCGCGACGGCCGCGTCGAGCTGCGCCTCCGACACGCGCCCGTTGGCGACGGCCTTCTGCACGCCCTCGAAGAACGACGGCGTCGTCATCACCATGTCGTTGCCCGCGGCGACGGCCTTGGCCGCGGCGTCCTCGGGGTCGACCGCGATCTTCTGCTCCCAGACCATGCGCCCGACGTTGTCCCAGTCGGTGATGAGCGTGCCCGTCCAGCCCCACTCGCCGCGCAGCACGTCCTGCAGGAGCCACTCGTTGATCACGATCGGCACGCCGTCGGTCGACTGGTAGCCGATCATGAACGTGCGCGCGCCCTCGCGCGCGACCCGCTCGAACGGGGGAAGGAACCACGAGCGCAGCTTGCGGCGCGAGATGTCCGCCTCGGACGCGTCGCGCCCGCCCTGCGTCTCGGAGTACCCCGCGAAGTGCTTGGCGCACGCGAGGACCGCGGTCGGGTCGGTGAGGCCGTCGCCCTGGTAGCCGCGCACCATCGCGGACGCGAGCTCGCCCAGCAGGAACGGGTCCTCGCCGAACGTCTCGTTGACGCGCCCCCAGCGCAGGTCGCGCGTGAGGCAGACGACCGGCGAGAACGTCCAGTGCAGCCCCGTGGCGGAGACCTCGACGGCCGTCACGCGCGCCATCGCCTCGGCGGCGGCCGGGTCGAACGACGCCGCGGCGCCGAGCTGCGTCGGGAAGATCGTCGCACCGCGCCAGAACGAGTAGCCGTGGATCGCGTCGTCGGCGACGAGCAGCGGGATCCGCAGACGCGAGCGGTCCACCGCGTCGAGCGCCTCGAGCACGCGCTGCGGCGACGCGTGCAGGATCGAGCCGACGTGCTTCTCGAGCACGAGGTCCTCGACGCCCGGCTGCGCGTCGAGCTGCAGCATCTGACCCGCCTTCTCGGGCAGGGTCATGCGGCTGATCAGGTCGGCGACCCGGTCCGGGATGGGCAGCGACGGGTCCTGGTACGGGAGCGTGTCCACGGGGTCCTCTTCGACGTTCGGATCGATACGACCTGGCTGCTGCCGACGCTAACGCAGGACGCCTACCGTGCGGAAACCGTCGGATCCACCACGCGGCAGGGCCGGTGCGCGGCATCGCCGCCTCCACGCGGCCGTTCCCCACGATGCGCACCGCGTCCGGCCGCGGCCGTTCCGCACGATGCGCACCGGTCGTGGGCCGCACGGGTCATGCGCCGGCGCACGTCACCCGATCGCGAGGTATCTCACCCGCCCCGCCACCCCCCTGTGTCGGCGGACCCGGATAGCGTCCCTCGCGACCCGGCCACCGCCGCGGTCGGACAGGGGCAGGTCCACCACGACGGCGACCACCGAAGGACGGCAACCATGCGCGAGTCCGGGGCGACACCCGTGCTGACGTCGGCGGAGTGCGTGCTGGTGCACACCGCCGCCACCGTGGCGACGACCGTGCACCGCGACGGCGACCACCTCGTGGTGCACTTCCTGCAGGACGTCGGCGTCACGCGCCGGGAGTGGCCGTGCCACCTGGTGACCGCGGCCCTGCGGACCCCCGGGATCGTGCGCGGCGACGACGCCGTCCGGCTGCTCATCGACCCCGACACGGCGGACCTCGTGGCGACGCTCGACGGGCACGACGACGGCGCGCTCCTCGCGGTCCCCGGCGCGGCGGTGCTGGCGGCGCTCACGCGCTGACCGGCCCCCGGCGCCGACGGGCGCCGACCTCGGCCCCGACCGGCGGCGACCCGGCGCGGCCCGTGTGGGTGGTCCGCGCGAGGATGAGCCGTGCCCGCGTACGTGCTGCTCACCCGTGACGCGTCCGCGCGCACCGTGACGCTGACGTCGCTCGACGCGGACGCCCGGCCGACCGGCAGCCGCACGGTCGCGGCCGACGCGTGGGTCGCCGCCGTCGCCGCCGTCGAGGCGGCCGACCACCCGCGGTGGGTGTGGGACGACGCGCGCCGCTGGTGCCCCGAGCTGCTGCGCGCGGACGTGCGCGTCGAGCGCTGCCACGACCTGCGGCTGTGCCACACGATCCTGCGGCACGCCGCCGCGGCCGCCGGGTCGCGGCTGCAGACCGCACCACCCGGCCCGTTCGACGCACCCCCGCCCGACGAGCCGCCGCCGCACGAGCCCGACCTGCTCGACGCGCTGCGCGAGCTCGACGAGGAGGGGGACGGCCCCGACGTCGACGACCCCGCGCCCGCCGACGACGCGTCCCCGTCCCGCGCGTCCGGCGACGCACCCCCCGATGACGCACCCCCCGACGACGCGCCCGGCGACGCGGCTGCCCTCACCCCACCCGCGGACGAGCTCGCGGACCAGCTCGCGACCCTCCTCGCGGAGCTGCACGACCAGCTCGACGCCGTCGCGGGCTCGAGCGCACCGGGCCGGCTGCGCCTGCTGCTCGCGGCCGAGTCGGGCGGCGCGCTGGTCGCGGCCGAGATGCAGCACGACGGCCTGCCGTGGGACCGCGCGCGGCACGACGCGCTCCTCACCGGGATGATGGGTCCGCGCCCGGTGGGTGGTGGTCGCCCGCGCCGCCTGGAGGACCTCGCGGCGACGGTCCGCACGCTGCTCGACGACCCGCGGCTCAACCCCGATTCGCAGCCGCACCTGCTGGCGTCGCTGCGGCGCCAGGGGTTCTCGCTCGCGTCGACCAGCAAGTGGGAGGTCCGCGAGCTCGACCACCCGGTGGTCGAGCCGCTGCTGGAGTACAAGCGGCTGTCGCGGCTGCTGAGCGCGAACGGCTGGGCGTGGCTCGACGCGTGGGTGCACGACGGCCGGTTCCGGCCGACGTACGTGGTGGGTGGCGTCGTCACCGGGCGCTGGGCGACCGACGGCGGCGGCGCGCTGCAGCTGCCGGTGTCGCTGCGGGGCGCCGCGCACGCCGACCCCGGGTGGCGCCTGGTGGTCGCGGACGCCGCGCAGCTCGAGCCGCGCGTGCTGGCCGCGATGTCGGGCGACCGTGCGATGTCCGACGCGGCACGCGCGAGCGACCTCTACCAGGGCATCGCGGACGCGGGGATCGTCGCGACCCGCACCGACGCGAAGTACGCGCTGCTCGGCGCGATCTACGGCGCGACCACCGGGGCCAGCGCGATGCTCATGCCACGGCTGACGCGCGCGTACCCGCGGGCCGTGGCGCTCGTCGAGGACGCGGCGCGCGCGGGTGAGCGCGGCGAGCCCGTCTCGACGTGGCTCGGCCGCACGTCCCCGTCCGCGAGCGCCGGGTTCCTCGACCGGCTCGGGGCCGCGGGCGCCGAGGGCGCCGACGCCGAGGACGTGCGCGACGTGCGTCGCGCCGCGCGCGAGCACGGCCGGTTCACGCGCAACTTCGTCGTCCAGGGCACGGCCGCGGAGTGGGCGCTGTGCTGGCTCGCGTCGCTGCGTCGCCGACTGCGCGGCATCGGCGACGGGCGCGCGCACCTGGCGTACTTCCTGCACGACGAGGTCGTGGTCCACACGCCCGCGGCCGACGCCGACGAGGCGGCGGACGCCGTCCGGGCCGCGGCCGACGAGGCGGGGCGCCTGCTGTTCGGGGACTACCCGGTGGAGTTCGCGCTCGACCTGTCGGTCGTGGAGTCGTACGCGGACGCGTGAGCGTCAGCCGCTCGCGAAGCATTTATCACCCACGAACCCCCTACGCTCACCTCCCCTCACGCGTATCTTTCCTCGCAGGACGGTTGTCAACTTCGAATCCCAGGGGGTCCGGTGGATCTAAGTCGCTTGCAATTTGGAAAACCCTCCGCAGAACGGGACATCGACGGCTTGCGCAGTTACTTTATCGAGAGTGGCGCGTTTGGCCGTATCTCAAGCGGAGACAAACGCTTCCTGCTAGGCAACCGGGGCGCAGGGAAGAGTGCCATCTTTCGCATGGTCGCGATGCGAGAAAAGATGGCTGGAAATGTCGTCCTAGAGCTCGCGCCTGAAGACTACTCCTACCAGATGTTGAACGAGGTGCTTGCAAAGGAGTCCGACGGAGCGTGGGCAAAGTCGGGAGCGTATGCGGCCGCCTGGAAGTACTTGATTCTCGTATTGGTGATGAAAAAGATCGCCAAACTCCCTAAGCACAAGGAGCGCTGGAGCGCGGACGAGAAGAAGATGTTCCGGTATCTCGTCGCCAACCACTCGAACGTGGCCGAGCGCCCCCTCGATATACTGATCTCGTACGTGAAGCGCCTTGAGGGAATCAAGGTGGGCCCGTACGAGGCAGGGGTAAAATCTCGCGAGTTGATTCGGCTATACAAACTGGAAGAGATTGAGCCCTTCATTCCAGCACTGGCCAATCTTTGCCGACGAACACAGGTAAGCGTCTTCGTGGACGAACTTGATCGCGGCTGGGACGCTTCCGAAGACGCCAAGGCTTTCGTCGCTGGATTATTCCAGGCATGCACTGCGCTCAATACAATTAGCCCAAAGTTCCGGGTTTTCGTATCGCTTCGGCAGGAGCTGTACGACAACATCCCTGCACTGTATGACGACACGCAAAAGTACCGAGATCTCTTCGAGACCATATCTTGGAGTTCGGCCGACCTCTTAACGGTGCTCCTGTCCCGCATTCGTCACTACGTTCCAGAATTGCGCCCAGCCGATGATAACCGCGCCTGGTCGGCGGTGTTCGAGCGTCGCGACAGCTTCCGCTACATGCTTGACCGATCCCTTTACCGCCCACGCGAGCTTATCATCTACGCGTCAGAGGCACTTACTCTCGCCCGCACATCGAAACGCCGAGTGCCAATCTCGCACGATACAGTCAGCGACGTGGAGATCGCCTTCTCGACCGAGCGAGCAAGAGACCTCGCTGCCGAATATCGATGGCAGCACCCGGGCCTCGACGTCATCTTTTCAGCATTTCGCGGCACTCGATCGACATGGACTAGAGAGTCCATGCTTGAACTACTGCTGGAGATATCAGTAGGCGCAGCGGTCGACCCCTCTCGTCGGCCGCAATGGGTAGACGGGATGGACCCGGAGCACATACTTGAAATACTCTGGAAAGTGGGTTTCGTGCAGGTGGTGCACAGGGATCAAACTTTCAGCGGGGCAAGACCTGGGTCTCCAGATGATCCGAGTGTAGACATTCGGACCGCTGAGTCCATTAGAATCAGCCCACTCTTCAACAAGGCGCTCAACATTCGGCCGGTATATCCGGGGTAGCCGCTACGCCTTTGCGCCAAGCAATTTCTTCGTTGCCGGCGCACTTTCCTACCTCGGCGAAGTCTGGTTGGCTGGTAGCAGCGTCAGCCGCGATCGACCGCGCCCAGCAGGTCGAGGCTCGCGCGCACGATCGCGGCCTGGGCCTGCGCGCGCGGGACGGTCGGCTCGCCGTCGCCGGGCTGGACGCCGTAGTCGGCGAACGACGCGTGCGAGGCCCCGTCGACCTGCGTGAACGTGGTGCCGGCGGGCAGGTGCGCGCGGGACGCGTCGACGTCGGCGGGCGTGGTGAGCCCGTCGCGCGAGCCGGAGACCGACGCGACGACCAGGTCGGCGTCGCTCATGTCCCCCAGCGGGTAGGACGCGTGCAGCAGCAGGCCGCCGACCTCGTCGTCGTGCGCGGCGGCGAACGAGGCCGCCGCGACGCCGCCGAGCGAGTGGCCGCCCACCGCCCAGCGCTCGACGTCGGGGAACGCGGCGATCGCGGCACCCGACTGCGCGGGGGACGTCAGCGCGATGCCGAGCGGCTCCTTGAGCGCGACGACGAGGTAGCCCTGCTCCGCGAGGGGGCGCAGCACCGCGGCGGTCGCGCGCACGTCGACGCGCGCACCCGGCGAGTAGACGAGCCCGGTGGTCGGCTCGGCGCCCTGCGGGACGAACGCGTACCAGCCGGGGGCCTCCCGCACGTCGACCGCGGCGTCGGACCGCAGGGCCGCGAGCGTCGCGTCGGTCGCGGTGAACGGTCGCAGCCACGCGCCCGCGACGGCCAGGACGGCGAGCAGCAGGTACCCGAGGACGGCACCCGTCGCGACGAGCGCGCGACGACTGCGCGTGCGGCGCGACGCCGGCGACCGGCGGGCGAGCACCGCGACCCGCACCAGCACGCACACGCCCGCGGCGGCGGACGACACGAGCAGCGCACCGAGGCTCGCGTGCTGGTGCACGACGACCGACCCGGCGGTGGCCGCGACCCACGCGGGCGCGCCGAGCAGCGCGACGCCGACGAGCGCGCGGAGCACCAGCGCCACCACCCGGGCCGGGGTGCGGCCGACGGTCGGTGCGGGGGTGGGGTCGACCCGGGCGCTCGGGTCGGACGCGGTGTCGCTCATGGCGACGAGGCTACGCCGAAATCCCTCAGCATGCTGAGCATCCGCGTCGACGCAGCCCGTCCGCGCAGCACCCCGGCGCTGCGCCGAGGGGCGGCTCGACGCGTCGCCGGGCCAGCGCGTCAGCAGGGCAAGCACGTCAGCCGGGCCAGCACGTCAGACCGGCCGGCGCGTCAGACCGGCCAGCACGTCAGACCGTCGACGCCGCCGCGGCCGACGGCGCCGAGTCGCGCACCACGAGCCGCGTCGGCAGCAGCAGCGGGCTCGCCTCCTCGCCTCCCACCACCGCCAGCAGCAGGCGCGCCATCTCGTACCCGAGCGCGCGGATCGGCTGCTGCACGGTGGTCAGCGCGGGCTGCGTCATCTGCGCGATGGGCAGGTCGTCGAACCCGACCACCACGACGTCCTCGGGGACCCGGCGGCCGTGCCGCTGGAGCACCTGCAGCGCACCGGCGGCCATGTTGTCGGAGGCGACGACGACCGCGTCGAGCCCGGGCTCGCGCGCCAGCAGCCGCTCCGTCGCGCGGGCGCCGCCGTCGCGCGTGAAGTCCGCGCGCTCGACCAGCTCGGCGTCCAGGTGCGCGGCCGACAGCGCGTCGGCCACGCCGTCCTGACGCGCGACCGCGGCGTGCGAGTCGGTGGGCCCCGCGATCGACGCGACCCGCCGCCGCCCGAGGCGCACCGCGTGCTCGGCCGCGCTGCGACCGCCGCTGCGGTTGTCGACGTCGACGTACCACGAGGGCTGCCCGTGCAGCGGACGCCCGCCGTACACGGCCGGCAGCCCCGACTCCTCGACCATGCGCTGCAGCGGGTCGTCGCCCCGCAGCGCCATGACCATGACGCCGTCGGCGCGGGGTCGCCGCAGCATGCGCCGCACGCGGTCGTGCCCGCGCTCGGAGTGGCACAGCAGCAGCTTGAGGTCGAGGTCGGTGTTCTCGAGCGCCGAGGTGACGCCGACGATGACCTGACCGAAGAACGGGTCGCCGAACAGCTCGGCGTTGTCGTGCGACGCGGCGAGGACCACGGCGCCGACCTTCTGGCGCGCGAGCGCCTGGGCGGTCACGTTCGGCACGTAGCCCAGGTCGCGCACGGCGCGCTCGACGGCGCGCCGCGTGGCGGGGCTGACGTGGTTCGCGTTGTTGATGACGCGCGACGCGGCCGACCGCGAGACACCGGCACGCTCGGCGACCTCGTCGAGGGTCGGAGCCCGTCCGGTCCGCCCTGTCATCGATGCCCCCCGCCCGGCCTGCTGGTCGGCGCGAGGGTACCACCCGCGCCCGCGCGGGCCCGTCATGACGGGCAGCGCTCCCGGTCACGATCGGCGGTTCGGGCGCCGCCCGGGAGGGTGATGAGCAGGTGCCCGACCTTGACACCGGGCGATGCACGTCAGAGCATCAGGAACCGGACTGGAAGCGCGTCCAGTCCGGCCGGTCGGTCCCGCGACGCAGCGGCGGCCACCGGCGACGGGGACGACGGGGTCACGGTGCCGCCCGGCACCACGTCGTCCGCCTCCCGCAGGCCCGACGCGCCGACCACCGTCCGTCAGCACCCCTCCCGACCGCACGACCCGGACGCGGCCCGCCGCCGTGGA
>NZ_LNTD01000076.1 GCF_001462455.1 Cellulomonas sp. B6 | reverse complement strand
GGCGACCGCGTGCCGTCCGGTGTCGGTGTCGGCGTCGTCGGGACGCGTCGGGTCGGAGGTGCTCACGCGTGCTCCTCGGGTCGCGGCGGCGCGGCGTGCGACGCCTGCCGACACGGTATTGCCCGGACGGCCGGCACGCCGGTCGGCGAGGGCGGCGCGTCGGCCCGTCGTCCCGGCGCCGCGCCCGTGGTCCTGCGGACCGGTCCCGGGACCGCCGGCCGCGCGCCGGCCGTGCCGCGCGCCTCCCGCGGAGCGGGCCGCCGAGGTCGCGTCAGCGCGAGGCGGTGCCGGCGGTCTCGGCGCGCGGGGTGCGAGCCGCCGCGACGGAGGGCGAGGCGGCGGTGGCCGGGGCGGTCGCCCGCGGTGCGACGTCGGCCCCCAGGGGTCGGTGGGCGTCGTCCGCCGGCTCCTCGATCCCGGGGGCCACCAGGGTCTCGGTGGCGACGACGCGCCGGACGCCGTACGCGTACGCGGCGCCGACGAGCAGCCCGCCGCCGATCGTGTTGCCCACGCCGACCGCGAGGACGTTGCGCGCGAACTCGGCGACGGTCGCGTGCGGCAGACCGCCGTACAGGCCGAGCGAGAACGTCGTCATGTTCGCCACGACGTGCTCGAAGCCCGAGGTGATGAACACCAGCACGCACGCGAACACGGCCGCGATGCGGGCGATCTCGCTGGTCAGACGGGCCCAGCACCACACCGCGAGGCAGACCATCAGGTTGCACAGGATGCCCCGGACCACGAGCTGGAGCGTCGTCGCCTCGGCCTTGTGCGCGATCATGTGCGCGATCGTGTCGCCGCCCGCGGTGCCCGGTGCGAGCACGCCCGACACGTGCAGCAGCCCCGCGAACACCATGGCGCCCAGCAGGTTGCCGCCCAGGCACGCGAGGAGCGTGGCCGCCGCGCGGCCCCAGCCGATCCGCCCGAGCATCGCGCCCTGCGTGAGGATCATCATGGCGCTCGTCGCGAGCTCGCCGCCCGCCACCAGCACGACCATGAGCGCGATGCCGAACACCGCGCCGTTGACCAGGGGGGCCCACGGCGACCCGGCGACGGCCAGCGGCCCGCCGGCGGTGACCATGATGAGCACGCCGATGCCGATGTAGGCGCCGGCGAGCATGGTGCGGACGAGGAAGAGCCCGGGGGTGCGGGTCAGCTCGACCTTGTGGACGGCGCCGTCGCCGTGGGTGGCGACCGCCTCGGGGATGCTCAGCACGCGTCCATCGTCGTGCGTGGTCACCGCCCGGACGTGGGACGAAAGTTCCGGCGGTCCGGGTTGACGGCCGCGTGTCAGTCGTGCGTGCGCAGCCGGACCGCGGCGATCTCCCCGGTCGCGGCGCTCGGCTCGCGGCCCGAGCCGTCGGCCTGCGCCGCGCGCCGCACGGCCGCCGCGACGACCGACGTCACGTCGGGGTGGAACACGCTCGGGACGATGTACGTCGGGTTGAGCTCCTCGGGGCGCACCGTGGAGGCGAGCGCCTCGGCCGCCGCGAGCAGCATCGCGTCGGTGATGCGGTGCGACTGCGCGTCGAGCAGCCCGCGGAACACGCCGGGGAACGCCAGGACGTTGTTGATCTGGTTGGCGAAGTCGGACCGCCCCGTGCCGACGACCGCCGCGGTGCGGGCCGCGTCGTCGGGGTCCACCTCGGGGCGGGGGTTGGCCAGCGCGAACACGATCGAGCCCGGTGCCATGCGCGCGACGTCGTCGCCGGTGAGCACGTCGGGCGCCGACAGGCCGACGAACACGTCGGCGCCGACGACCGCGTCGCGCAGCGTGCCGGTGACGCCGCGACGGTTGGTGGCCTCGGCGGTCCACCGCAGCGACGGGCTCAGCCCGGGCCGGTCGCGGTGGATCACGCCCTCGACGTCCGCGACGACCACGTCGCGCGCCCCCGCGGCCAGCAGGAGCTTGAGCACCGCCGTCCCCGCGGCACCTGCCCCGGACATCACGACCCGCACGTCCTCGATGCGCTTGCCGACCACCCGCAGGGCGTTGCGCAGCGCCGCGACCACGACGATCGCGGTGCCGTGCTGGTCGTCGTGGAACACCGGCACGTCGAGCCGCTCGCGCAGGCGCCGCTCGACCTCGAAGCAGCGCGGGGCCGAGATGTCCTCGAGGTTGATGCCCGCGAACACGGGCGCGATGGCGACGACCGTCTCGACGATGCGGTCGACGTCGGTCGTGTCGAGGCAGATCGGGAACGCGTCGATGTCCGCGAACCGCTTGAACAGCACGGCCTTGCCCTCCATGACGGGCAGCGCCGCGAGCGGGCCGATGTCGCCGAGCCCCAGCACCGCGGTGCCGTCGGTGACCACCGCGATCGTGTTGCGCTTGATGGTGAGGCGGCGCGCGTCCTCGGGGTGCTCGGCGATGGCCTGGCACACGCGCGCCACGCCCGGCGTGTAGGCCATCGACAGGTCGTCGCGGTTGCGCAGCGGCACCTTCGACTCGATCGACAGCTTGCCGCCCAGGTGCATGAGGAACGTGCGGTCGGACACGCGCTGCACGGTGACGCCGTCGAGCTCCTCGAGCGCGTGCACGACGTCGGCGGCGTGGTCCGCGTCGCGCGTCGCGCACGTGACGTCGACCGTCATCGCCTCGCTGAACGACGCCGTGACGTCGAGCGCCGTGACGATGCCGCCCGCGCGCTCGATGGCGGTGGTGAGGTCCGACACCGCCGTCGGGCGGGCCTGCACCTCGAGGCGGGCGGTGATGGACGACGACACGGAGGGCGCGGAGACCATGCCGACATTGTGGACGTGCGCGCGGCGGTCCGCCCGGGGGCGCTGGCGCGGGCCGGCGGAGCGGCCGCGTGGTCCCTCGCCGCCCCGTAGCATCGGCGGATGCCCGTCCCGCCCTTCGTCCTGGCCCTGCGCGAGCGCGTCGGGCACGACCAGCTGTGGCTGCCCGGCGTCACCGCCGTCGTGCTGCGCGAGCAGGCCGGGCGCACGCAGGTCCTGCTGGTCCGCCGCGCCGACACCGGCGAGTGGACGCCCGTCACGGGCATCGTCGACCCCGCCGAGGAGCCCGCGGTCGCGGCCGTGCGCGAGGTCCTCGAGGAGGCCGACGTCGTGGCGACCGCGCAGCGGCTCGCGCACGTGAGCGTCGTCGGGCCCGTCGTGTACGAGAACGGCGACCGCTCGGTGTACCTCGACCTGACGTTCCGCTGCCGCTGGGAGTCGGGCGTGCCGCACCCCGCCGACGGCGAGAACACCGCCGCCGCGTGGTACGACCTCGACGACCTGCCCGCGATGTCCGCGTCGATGCGGGCGCGCCTGGACGCCGCGCTGCCCGAGCGCGGCGAGGCGACGTTCACCGCGTGAGCGACCGCCGCACGAGCACCCCGGGGGGCCACGACCCGCTCGCGGACCTCGCGACCCTGCCCGGCGTCGCGGACGCGGTGGACGCCGCGCGCACCGCGTGCGAGGAGCTGCGCTGGCACGAGGCGTTCCGGCGGCGCTGGCGCGAGGTGCGGGCCGAGACCGGGCTGCGGGCCGCCGCCGCGTCGGCGACGCTCGACGGTGCGCCCGTGGGCGTCGAGGCGCTGCGCGCGTGGGCGACGGGGGCGTCGGGTCCCGGCGGTGGTGTCGAGGCCGTCGCCGGCGGGGCGCTGCGGGCCCAGGCGCTGCTCGAGCGGCACCTGCCCGACCTGGGTGCCCGGCCCGGCGGCGTGGCCGTGCCGCTGCCGCAGGTGCTCGCGCGGCTGCACGCGGCCGCGGGCGCGGGCGTCCTGCTCGACGGCGACCTCGGCCGGCCCCGCACCGGCGCCCCCGGCGACCTGCGGGGGCTGGGCGAGGCGCCGCCGCCCGCCGTCGCGAGCGACCGCGTCGCCGCGGTGCTGCGGGACGCGGCCGTCTCGCGTGCGCCGGGCCTCGTCGTGACCGCGGTGGTGCACGCCGAGCTGCTCGCGGTGCGGCCGTTCGCGGGCGCCAACGGCGTCGTGGCCCGGGCCCTGTCGCGTCTGCTCACGACGCGCACGGGCCTGGACCCGACGGGCACGGTGCTGCCCGAGGAGGTGTGGCGGGACGCGCCGCCCGCCTACGTCGCGACCGCGGCGCGCTACGCCGCCGAGGACGTCGACGGCGTCACCGCGTGGCTGGTCGGGTACGCCGACGCGGTGCGACGCGGGGCTGGTCTCGCGCGCGGCGTCGCGGACGAGGTGCTCGCGGGACGGCACGCCCGGCGCGACGGCTGAGCGGTCGCGGCGCGGGCGAGGGCCGGGAGGCCGGTCGCGGAGGGGGTCGGTGGCCGCGGCGGCGGGGCCGCGCACGACGACGGCGCCCCAGGGGAGCGCCGTCGCCGTACCGACGACCGGAGAGTGATCAGGCGTGCATCGTCGTGGTCGCTCCGGGTCCAGCCCGGTCGACCGGCCCAGAGGGGGGCCATCCTGCGCGTGGGTGCTCTCGCGGTCGTTCAGTTGTGGTCCCGTCCTACACCCGACCCACCGCGGGGGCAACGGTCGTGCGCGTCGCCGCAGGCGAGGGCGGCGACGGTGCCGGATGCCGAGACGCCGTGACCGTCAGGCGGGACGGCGGCGTCGGCGCCACCACCACGCCGCCACGACGAGCGCGGCGAGCACCCCGAGCACCGCGCCGGACGTCACGCCCACGCGCGTGTCCAGGCGCCGCAGCGGCACGGGCCGGCGGAAGGTGAGCACGTCCCACCCCTCGGCCAGGGCGAGGCGCCGCAGCGTGCGGTCGGGGTTGACGACCGCCCCGTGGCCGACCGCGGCGAGCATGGGCGCGTCGGTGATCGAGTCGGAGTACGCGAACGACGCCTCGAGGTCGTAGCCGCGGGCCGCCGCGAGCTCCCGGATCGCGGTCGCCTTGTTCTCGCCGTACGCGTAGAACTCGATCTCGCCCGTGTAGCGGCCGTCCTCGACCGTCATCCGTGTCGCGATCGCCCGGTCGGCGCCCACGAGCGCCGCGATCGGCTCCACGACCTCGACCCCCGAGGCCGAGACCACGACGACGTCGTGACCCGCGGCGCGGTGCTCGGCGATGAGGTCGAGCGCCTCGGCGTACACCGTCGGGTCGATGGACTCGTGCAGCGTCTCGCGCACGATCGTGGAGACCTGCGCGACGTCCCACCCGGCCACGGTGCGCGCGAGCGCCGCGCGCAGCCGCTCGGTCGACGCCTCGTCGGCACCGCCCAGCAGGTACGCGAGCTGGGCGTAGGCCGACGCGACGACCGAGCGGCGCGTCAGCAGGCCTTGCGCGAGGAACCCCTTGGAGAACGCGGTCGCGGACGACGTCGCGATGATGGTCTTGTCGAGGTCGAAGAACGCCGCGACGCGACGGTGCGGCACCCCCCGACCGGGCGCTCCGGGACGACCGGCGGGCGACCCACCGGTGGGCTCGACGGGGACGGCCATGACGCTCCGCGACGGTCGGGGACCTGACCTGCGCGAGCTTAGCGGTGACCGCCGACACGTGCGCCGCTTCGCGGGTCCCTCGCGCGCGGCGAGCCGCCCCCAGGCCGGGGGCGCGACTCCGCCGACCACGGACGCGCGCGCACACCGCCACCGCGCCCCGGCCCGTCGTCAGCCTGGGCGCGTCCGCCGTGCGGCGGGGGTCGAGGACGGGAGCACGCATGGAGCACGCACGCAGGGCCACCGTGGTCGGGGTCGTGGGGGCCGGTGGCGGCGTGGGCGCCTCGACGTTCGCGGCCCTGCTCGCGCGGCGGCTGTCCCGCAGCACCGCGACGGCGCTCGTCGACCTCGACCCCGCCGCAGCGGGCCTCGACGTCGTCGTCGGTGCCGAGGACCTCGACGGTGCGCGCTGGCCCGACCTGCGCGGCGCCGCGGGTGATGTCCGGGGCGCCGACGTGCTCGCGCTGCTGCCGCGGTGGGGCGCGTGCGCGGTGCTCTCCGCCGACCGCACGCGCCCCGAACCGGTCGACCCGGGTGTGCGGGTGGACGTGCTGCACGCGCTCGCGGGCGCCGTCGGCGCGCTCGTCCTCGACCTCGGGCGGGGCGCGGTCGTCGAGGGGGACGCACCGCTCCCGGCCTGCGACGCGGTCGTCGTCGTGGCCCGGCCCGACCTGCGGTGCGTCGCGGGCGCGCTCGCGCTGCGGCCACGGCTGCTCGCCTCCGGTGCGGCGTGCGGACTGGTCGTCCGGGCCGGCGGACCGGCGGGACTGGGCGCCACGGACCTGGCCGACGCCACGGGTCTCGACGTCTGGCACGTCGCGCGCCACGACCGTGGTCTGGCCGCGCGGGCCGAGCGCGTCGGGCTCGGCGGGCGCGGACCCGCGGCGCGCGCCGCCGAGGCCGTCGCGCGGCGGCTCGTCGTCGCGGGAGGCGCCGGGTGAGCGTGGCGCAGCACGACGTGCCCTCGCCGTGGTCCGTTCCGCACGGCCGCGGCCCGACGCCCGACGGCCGGTCGCTGCCGGGAGGTGGACCGGCGGGAGGCGCGGGCGCGTCGCGGCCGGGTCCGGTGTGCGCCGCACCCGAGCGACGTGCGGCCCCGCCCGGCGTGGTCGAGCGCGTGCGTGACGCGCTGCGCGATCGCGTCCAGACCGGGGCCGCACCCCGCGACGACGAGCTGACCCGCCTCGTCGACGCCGCGTCGCGGGCCGGTGGCGCGCTGCTCGGCCCCGTCGCGCTCGCGGAGACCGTCCGCGCCGTGGCCGACGAGCTGCTCGGCGCCGGGCCCCTGCAGCGCTGGCTCGACGACCCGGCGGTCACCGACGTGCTGGTCAACGGCCCGCGGGACGTGTGGGTCGAGCGGGCGGGGCGGCTCGCACACGTCGACGTCGACCTCGGCTCGCCCGCCGAGGTGCGGGCCCTCGCGGTCCGGCTCGCCGCCGCGGCGGGGCGTCGGCTCGACGACGCGGCGTCGGAGGTCGCGCGCGTCGACGTCGTCGTGAGCACGCTGCCCGCGCACGCGGCCGACCCGCTCGCGGACCTGCTGCCCGAGGCCGTCGCGGGGGTGCTCCTCGACGTCTGCTACGACCCCCGCCCGACCGCGCTCGGCGCGGCCTGGGCGCGGCGTGGTGGCACGGTCGTCGGGGGAGAGCGCATGCTGCTGCACCAGGCGGCGGAGCAGGTGCGGCTCATGACGGGGCACGTCGCGCCCGTCGCGGCGATGGACGAGGCGCTCCGGTCGGCGCTCGTCCCGGCCTGACCTGCCCGGACGTTCGCCCACGCTCGCGCTTCAGCCGGGCGCCGCACGTGCCGATGACCTCGGGGGCGCCAGCTCGCGGCGCCGCGGAACGAGGAGGCGCGCGTGAAGCAGCTGGGTGAGGTCCTGCTCGACGAGGGGCTCGTGACGGAGGCGCAGCTGCTCGCGGCGCTCGACGAGCAGACCTCGATGGGGACGTCCCTGGGACGCACGCTCGTCGAGCTGGGGGTCCTCACGGAGGCCCAGCTCGTGCGCGCCCTCGCGGCGCAGGTGGGCATGGAGTTCGTCGACCTCGACGAGTACGCGGTCGACCGTGCCGCGGTGAGCATGGTCCCGGCCGCGCTCTGCCGCCGCTATGCGGTGCTGCCCGTCGGCCTGCGGGACGGTGCCCTCGTGCTCGCGACCGCCGACCCCGGCAACGTCGTCGCCGTCGACGACGTGCGCACCGTCTCGGGCATGGCGGTGATCCCCGTCGTCGCGACGTACGACAACGTGCTGCGGGCGATCGACCGGTTCTGCCGCGCCGACGACGAGATGGAGGACCTGTCCAGCGCGTTCGAGGACGAGCAGGCCGCGCCCGAGGCGGACCTGTCTCGGCTCGGGGACTTCGTGGACGACGACGCGCCGATCGTGCGGTACGTCAACCTGCTGGTGACGCAGGCGATCACCGACCGGGCGTCGGACATCCACATCGAGCCGACGGAGCACGACCTGCGCGTGCGGTACCGGATCGACGGCGTGCTGCACGAGACGCAGCGCTCGCCCAAGAACATCCAGGGCGGCGTCATCAGCCGCGTGAAGATCATGAGCGACATCGACATCGCCGAGAAGCGCAAGCCGCAGGACGGCCGCATGTCGGTGAACCACCAGGGTCGGAAGATCGACCTGCGCGTGGCGACCCTGCCGACGGTGTGGGGCGAGAAGATCGTCATGCGCATCCTCGACAACTCCACGGCGAGCCTGGACCTGCGCGACCTGTCGTTCCTCGACCACAACTACGAGACGTACCGCGAGTCGTACACCAAGCCCTACGGCATGATCCTCGTCACCGGGCCGACGGGGTCCGGGAAGTCGACCACGCTGTACGCGACGCTCAACGCGGTGTCGCGCCCCGAGATCAACGTCATCACGGTCGAGGACCCGGTCGAGTACCGGCTGCCGGGCATCAACCAGGTGCAGGTCAACCCCAAGGCCGGACTGACGTTCGCCGCGGCGCTGCGCTCGATCCTGCGCTCGGACCCGGACGTCGTGCTGCTCGGCGAGATCCGCGACCACGAGACCGCGCAGATCGCGATCGAGGCCGCCCTCACGGGTCACCTCGTGCTGTCGACCCTGCACACCAACGACGCTCCGTCGGCCGTGACGCGACTGACGGAGATGGGCATCGAGCCGTTCCTCGTGGGGTCCGCGCTCGACTGCGTCGTCGCGCAGCGGCTCGCGCGGCGACTCTGCCCGAAGTGCAAGGAGCCGTACGTCCCGACGCCGACCGAGCTCGAGGCCGCGCGGTTCCCGTGGGTGCCGGGGGAGCCGCTGCCCGAGCTGTTCCGGCCCGCCGGGTGCAGCGCGTGCTCGCGCACGGGCTACAAGGGGCGTCTCGCGCTGCACGAGGTCATGCGCGTCACCGAGGACATCGAGCGGCACGCCGTCGCGCACTCGTCGTCGGCGGACATCGCCGCCACCGCCGAGAAGCAGGGCATGACGTCGCTGCGGAACGACGGCTGGCACAAGGTCGCGCTCGGTCAGACGTCGATCGAGGAGATCCTGCGCGTCGTCGCCTGACGTGCGCGGCCGGGCCGCCTGACGTGCGGGGGTCGACGCCGGAGGACCGGGCCGTCGTCGCGGTGGGGCCCTCAAGTCCCCGCACGTCACGGCCGATGACAACCACGGGCACCCGCGTGCCCCGCCGCCCCGGGCGGCGACGCCGTGACGCCGGAGGACCACGTGACCGAGCCGTACCAGGCACTCCCGCCCGAGCCGACGCGGCCGCTGCCGCCGTACCGGCCCGCGGGGCCGCAGGCGACGTACTCGCCCGTGCCGTCGCAGTCCGCCGGGCCGCAGGTGCCGACGCAGGGCGCCGGGCCGCAGGTGCCGGCGCAGGCCGCGTGGTCGGCGGCACCGCCGCCGCAGGCGCAGGGTGGGCCGATGCCGTTCGGGAGCGTCCCGGCCGGGCCGCCGGTCACGCCGTACGGCGGCGCCCCGACGGTGCCGGGCGCGCGACCCGTTCCCACCGGCCTCCCGGTGCCGGCCGGACCGTCGGCGCCGCCCACCGTGGCGCCGATGCCGGCGTCGCAGCGCACGCGACGCTCCGAGGCCCCGGCCGCCCCCGTCGTCGCACGCCCCGCCGCACGGGCCGGGATCGGTCAGGACCGGCACGAGGGGGACGTCGACATCGAGGCGGTGCTGCGCGAGCTCGTGCAGCTGGGCGGCTCGGACGCGCACCTGACGTCCGGCTCACCGCCCATGGTGCGGCTCAGCGGTGCGCTGAAGCCGATGGAGCACTTCGGCACGCTCACGCCGGACGCTCTGCGCCGGTCGATCTACGCGATCCTGTCGCAGAAGCAGCGCGAGACGTTCGAGGAGAACCTCGAGCTGGACTTCTCGCACGCCGTGCGAGGGCTCGCGCGGTTCCGCGTCAACCTGTACGTGCAGCGCGAGTCGGTCGGTGCCGCGTTCCGTGTCATCCCGTACGAGATCAAGCCGCTGGAGGAGCTCGGCGTTCCCCCGGTCGTCGGGACGTTCGCGGGGCTGCCCCGCGGCCTCGTGCTGGTCACGGGGCCGACCGGGTCGGGCAAGTCCACGACGCTCGCCTCGATCGTCGACCTCGCGAACCGCACGCGCGAGGACCACATCATGACCGTCGAGGACCCCATCGAGTTCCTCCACCGGCACAAGAAGTCGATCATCAACCAGCGCGAGGTCGGTGCCGACACGCACTCGTTCGCCAACGCGCTCAAGCACGTGCTGCGCCAGGACCCCGACATCATCCTGGTCGGCGAGATGCGCGACCTCGAGACGATCTCGGTCGCGCTGACCGCGGCGGAGACCGGCCACCTCGTCTTCGCGACGCTGCACACGCAGGACGCCGCGCAGACCATCGACCGCGTCATCGACGTGTTCCCGTCGCACCAGCAGGCGCAGGTGCGCACGCAGCTCGCGGGGGCCATCCAGGCGGTCGTCTGCCAGACGCTGTGCAGGCGTCACGACGGCCAGGGACGTGCGGTCGCGACCGAGGTGATGGTGGCCACGCCCGCCATCCGGAACCTGATCCGCGAGGGCAAGACGCACCAGATCTACTCCGCCATGCAGGCCGGGGCGAAGCAGGGCATGCACACCATGGACCAGCACCTCGCCGATCTCGTGCGGTCGGGGCGCATCTCCTACGAGGTCGGCCTCGAGAAGTGCCACCACGTCGAGGACTTCAACCGGCTGACCGGACGATTCTCCGGCCAGTCGCAGGCTCAGGCGGGCGTCGCGAGCGCGGCTGGCGGCTTCGGGGGGCAGGTGCTGTGATGGCGAGCGCGGCCAAGACGTACGAGTACGCGGTCCGTGACCGTGCGGGGAAGATCATCAAGGGCCGTGTCGAGGCCCCCAACCAGGCGGCGGTCGCGAACCGGCTGCGCGAGATGGGCCTGGCAGCCGTCTCGATCTCCGAGGTCAGCACGGGGGGGCTGCAGACCGAGATCAGCATCCCGGGCTTCGGCGGGAACAAGATCAAGCTCAAGGACCTGGCGATCATGGCGCGCCAGCTCGCGACGATGATCGACTCCGGGCTGTCGTTGCTGCGGGCCCTGACGATCCTCGCCGAGCAGACCGAGTCCAAGCCGTTGGCGAAGGTGCTGGCGCAGGTCCGCAGCGACGTCGAGGTGGGCACCGCCTTCTCGGTCTCGCTCGGCAAGCACCCCGAGGTGTTCCCGCCGCTCATGATCAACATGGTGAAGGCGGGCGAGGTCGGTGGCTTCCTCGACCAGGTCCTGATCTCGGTCGCGAACAACTTCGAGGCCGAGGTGAAGCTGCGAGGCAAGATCAAGTCCGCGATGACGTACCCGGTCGTGGTGTTCGTCGTGGCGATCCTGGCGATGATCGGGATGCTCCTGTTCATCGTGCCGATCTTCGCGAACATGTTCGCCTCGCTCGGCGGCGAGCTGCCGTTCCTCACCAAGGTCCTCGTGGTGCTGTCGAACATCATGAAATGGACGATCGTGCCGACCGCGATCGCGCTGGTCGGCTTCTCCGTGTGGTGGGGCCGGCACAAGAACGACGACTCGATCCGGGAGCGGCTGGACCCGTTCAAGCTCAAGGTGCCGGTCTTCGGCCCGCTCGCGCGCAAGATCGCGATCTCCCGGTTCACACGCAACTTCAGCACGATGATCCACGCCGGCGTGCCGCTGCTGCAGGCGCTCGACATCGTCGGCCAGACGTCCGGCAACGTCGTGATCGAGCACGCGGCGCGAGCCGTGCAGGACTCGGTACGCCGGGGCGAGTCGCTGGCAGGGCCGTTGTCGCAGCACGCGGTCTTCCCTCCCATGGTCGTCCAGATGATGGCTGTGGGTGAGGACACCGGGGCTCTCGACTCGATGCTGGGCAAGGTCGCGGACTTCTACGACCAGGAGGTCGAGGCCACGACCGAGCAGCTCACGAGCCTCATCGAGCCCCTCATGATCGTCGGGATCGGCGGCATCATCGGCTTCATCGTGATCGGCCTGTACATGCCGATCTTCCAGATCTTCAACGTCATCCAGTAGCGCACACGGCCGAACGGGTGATCGTGCGGCCTCGCGGGTCACAGGACTCAAGGTCGGCCGGCGGGCCGTCGATAGACGGAATGCACGACCCGACCCGGCCCGTGGCGGCCGGACTTCTCCCCGTAAACGCACACCACAGGAGGCCGGCGTGATCGCTCGGATCCGCAAGTCCATCGACGAGAAGGACCAGGGCTTCACCCTGATCGAGCTCCTCGTCGTCATGATCATCATCGGGATCCTCGCGGCCATCGCGATCCCCGTGTTCCTCAACCAGCGCAAGAAGGCGAACGACACCGCCGCGACGTCGGACGTGTCGACGCTCGGCAAGGAGATCGCGACCTACTACGTCGACGCGAGCGCCGTGCTGGCGGCCGGGAACTTCAGCGGCCCGGGCGCGGCCAACGGTCGCTACTCGATCGGCGCGCTCACCGACATCGGCAAGGTCTCGACGCCCGTCTCCGGCGCCGCGCTGTCCTACGTGGGCGCGACCCCCACGACGGCTTCGGACGCCGCGACCCGCTGGTGCGTCACGGTGACGTACACGAGCGGCACGCGTACCGCTGCGTACTACTCGGCGCAGAACGGTCTGTCGACCACGGGCTGCAGCTGATCGATCGCTTCACCTCGTGGTGGTGGCGGGCGCGGGACGCGCCCGCCACCACCACGTCGTCACTGCTGGAGGGGAAGGGATCGTGCGCAGGCTGCGACGGGCGATGCGGCAGCCCGACGAGGGGTTCACCCTCATGGAGCTGCTCGTGGCGATGGTCATCATCACGATGGTGCTGGTCTCGCTGATGATGGTGCAGGTCTCCGCCCTCGTGACGAGCGCGCAGAGCAGGCAGCGCACGCTGGCCACCTCTGTCAGCAACCAGGTCATGGAAGAGCTCCGCGCGCTTCCGTACCTGGTCCTCAGCAAGGGCATGCACACCGGCTTCCAGTCCGCTGGGGCCGACCCCAACGTCGCCGGCGGGCGTCTCCGCCCGCCGTCCGCGACAGGCGTGGACGAGGTGCTGGTGACCGACTCGTCGCAGGCCCTGGATGCCGCGCCGCTCTCAGGTGCCGGCGGGACGAACGTCACCCGGCAGACCGACCCGTCCATCCCCGGCGTGGAGTTCCTCTCGCGGGCGTACGTGTCACGCAACCCGGCCACCGCCTCCGGCGTCCTGACCCTGACGGTCATCACCTCGTGGACCGTGCGCAGCACGACGAAGACGCAGAGCGTGATGCTGCGCTCCGAGGCCTACGCGCCCCAGGGTGGTTGCGGCGACAACGCGAACATGCCCTTCCTCGGGGCGTGCCAAGCGATCTTCTCCGCGAACGGCGGATCCGTGGCACCCGCGACGAGCGTGACGCCGACCGCGTTCGACCCCGTGTCGGGCGTCGCACCGGCCGAGCTCCTCGCAGGCACGATCTACGCCTCGGCCAGCATCACCGGCGGACGCACCGGTGTCGGTGTGACGTCGCAGCAGACGAGCTCGGCGGACGCGACCGTCGGACTCCCGGGTGCGTCCTTCGTGCAGCAGGACCCCGCTGCGACCGCGCTGTCGACCGGCGGCGACCAGGCGGTGAACCAGGCGTCCAACGACGTCGGTGCCGCCGGGGCGGCGCCCGCGAACCCCGCCGACCGCACGGTGCTCGGGGCCGCTCCGCCTGTCACGCTCAGCGGGGGCGGGCTGACGCTCCGCCTTCGTCCCGCCTCCGGCGTGGGCGGTGTCGCCAAGTCCTCGATGGTCGCCTCCTGCGCCGCCGGCGTCCCCGCCGGCCAGGGCTGCGCGGGTGCGACCATGACCGGTGGCGGTGCCACGGGGGCAGAGATGGACGTCGCCGGGACCACCTTCGGGCTGGCCGCCATCGGGGCCGGCGGCACAGCGTCGTCGTTCGGCGGCCGGATGAGCAGCGCCGCCGGATCCACCGCGGTCGGGTGCACGGTCCTCGACGGCGCTGGTTGCGTAGCGGCCGGCACGACGCGCACGATCCCGTCGGCGCAGTTCGGCCTGGGGCCGTGGAACGGTGGGGCGGCGCCCGACGGGCTGGTCAAGGTCGGTGCGTACAGCGACGGCGTGCGGGTCGAGAGGGGCAAGCTGCAGCCGGTGCCGAGCGCGGTGACGTCCCGCACGGCGACGCTGCAGTACTGGACAGGCAGCGGCTACTCCTCCGTGACGGTCGACCGGACGTCCTCGGGCACCTACGCCGGTGCGCCCGTCACCTGGACGTCGGGCGGCTGGACCGTGACCGCCGAGGCCACTGTCAGCATCACGTCGGCCATGTCGATCGCCTCGAACGTCGACCCCGTGGCGTGCACCGGTGAGGGGTGCTCGATCGACGCCGACACCGGCACGCTGTCGGTCTCGGTGCGATGGACCGCGACGGACGGCACGACGTCGACGGCGTTCGTGTCGGCCACGAACCTCGGGACCTCCAAGGCGAACGCCGCGTACAAGGCGGCACCCGATGCGTGAGCGAACGCCGGCCGGCCGGCCGGCCGACCGCGGTCTGACCCTCGTCGAGCTGATGATCTCCATGACGATCTTCGCCGGGCTGCTCGCGATCGTGTTCTCGATCCTCGTCACCGTCAGCCAGCAGACCAAGGACAACCTGGCGCGCACCCGCGCAGCCGACCAGGCGCGGATCGGTCTCATGCAGATCGATCGTCAGGTCCGCTCGGGGAACGTGATCTCGGACCCGGCCGCGGAGACGGTCTCGGCCTCGGGCGTGCCGTCGCAGTACTCGTTGCGCGTGTACACGCAGACCGACGGCAGCTACCAGTGCGTGCAGTGGCGCGTCCGGTACCCGGCGTCCTCCGACCGCGGCGTCCTCGAGTTCCGCTCGTGGCGACCGTCGTGGCAGGTGACCGGGGGGGTCGCGGACTGGCGCGTCGTGGCCCGTGACGTCGTCCGTCCGACCGGGACGTTCGACGCGAGCCGCCCCGAGACGTGGCCCCCGTTCTTCGTGGAGTCCCGTACCGGTGGTGCCTCCTCAGAGGCGCAGACGATCCGCGTGACTCTCCGCGTCAAGGACGAGGCGCAGAGCGCGTCCTCGGCGCCGAGCACGGTGACGTCCGTGCTGACGGGCCGCAACACCGTGTTCGGCTATCCGGCAGACAGCTGCGGGACGGTTCCCGCTCCGTGACCGCGTTCGACGAAGGAGACATCATGCGCGTCCTGTCGGGGCGACTCAGCAGTGCCGGTCGTGACCGTGGTAGCGCCCTCGTCTCCGCGGTCGCGGTCGCGCTGATCGGCATCGCGCTCGCGAGCGTCGTGATCGCCTCGGTCATCCAGGGCGCGCGCGACTCCGGCGAGGACCGGGCCCGCACGGCTGAGGTCCACACCGCCGAGGGTGCGGTCGACGCGGTGTTCGCCGAGCTCGAGACGGCTACGCCCTGCGCCTGGCCGGCCAGCGGCAGCTACAGCGGAGGCGGTGGCCCGAGCGCCACCTCGGCCACGGCGTCGATCGCCTACTTCGACGACCACAACAACGCGCTGACCTGCACGGCCGGCGTGCTGTCCGGAGTGCCTGCCAGTGCGGTCGTGACCGCGGTGGCGGACAGCACCGCGACGGACGCCTCACGCGCCGTCCAGACCAAGGTCAACCTCACGCCGCTGACGATCGACGGGCGAGGCGCGGCGATCTTCGCGTCGGGTTCCATCATGACGACGAACAGCTTCACGCTCGAGACGACGCTGCCCGACACGCCCGTGGACGTGTGGGTCGACACGGGCGACGTGAACTGCAACTCGAACGTCAAGATCGACGGCAACCTCATCGTCGTGCAGGGCAAGACCGAGATCTCGGGCGCCTGCCGGGTCACCCAGGACCTGTGGTCGAAGCAGAAGCTCACCGTGCACGGCGCCCAGAGCGCCGGACTGGCGACCGTCGGGCAGGACACGTACGTCGCCTCCGACGCCACGCTCGCCGGCGGGTCCAGGTACGGGCGTGACCTCATCGTGGCCGGCTCGGTCACGACCTGGGGCGCCGGGCCGCAGGTCGCAGGGACGACGCGCACGGGCGTGGGCGCAGCCGGTCTCCCGCAGTACCAGAAGGTCGGCTTGCCCGAGGTCAACTACATCCCGTCGGACTGGGTGGGCTTCGTCAACTCGGGAGACCGTGCGCAGGCGTATAAGGACTGGGTGACGCAGAACGCGCACGCCAACAACGCCGAGACGTGGTCCGACCCGTACAAGCCCGACGGTGACAAGTGCCGGGTCGCGGGTGACAGCTGGAGCCTGAAGGGTCCGCTCGTCGGTCCGACGGTGCCGACGATCTTCGACACCCGCTTCTGCTCCCAGACCCGGTTCGAGGGCAACCTCAACATCAAGCTGCGCGCCGACCTCGTCATCTTCGCCAGCGACTTCTACGCGACCGGCAACTTCCAGATCACCTCGGCCGACGGCAACCAGCACCGCGTCTGGATCATCGTGCCCGACCCGGACGCCACGCCCAACGGCGTCGCGGAGTGCAACAAGACCGTAGGGTCGTACCGCTCGGGCAACATCAAGTTCGACTCCGGGTCGATCGCGGTCGCCCCGATCACCTTCTTCGGGTACACCCCGTGCTCGTTGGAGACCAACAACACCATGACGTTCTACGGGCAGCTCTACGGCAAGGACGTGGTGCTGCGCAACAACATGACGATGCGGTACGTGCCCATCGGGATCCCCGGTGTGGACCTGCCGAGCACGAACCCGACCGTCTCGTCGGGGTACCGGGTCGACGTGGTCTACAAGCGGGAGGTCAAGGCCCCATGACGGGACTGCTGGTGGGTGTCTGCGCGGTCGCGGGACTCCTGATCGGCTCGTTCCTGAACGTCGTGGTCTGGCGTGTCCCGCGCGGCGAGTCGGTCGTCCACCCGCCGAGCGCGTGCCCGCGGTGCGGCGCCTCGATCCAGCCCCGCGACAACGTGCCGGTCGTGTCGTGGGTGCTGCTGCGTGGTCGGTGCCGTGCCTGCGCCGCACCCATCTCCGTGCGGTATCCGCTGGTCGAGGCGGTCACGGCTCTGCTGTTCGCCGCCACCGCCGCCGTGGTCGGGCCGTCGTGGCTGCTGCCCGTCGCGTTGTACGTCGTCGCCGTCGCCGTCGCGCTCGCGCTCATCGACATCGACGTCCACCGGCTCCCTGACGCGATCGTCCTGCCGTCGTACCCGGTGGTCCTCGTGCTCCTGGCGCTGGCGAGCCTCGACCCCGGGGGGACGTCCGACTGGCACGCGTTGGGGCGGTCCGTGCTCGGCGGGCTCGCGATGCTCGCCGTCTACCTGGTGCTCGTGCTGGTGCACCCCGCCGGTATGGGGCTGGGTGACCTCAAGCTCAGCGGCGTCCTGGGGATGTTCCTCGGGTGGTTCGGCTGGGGGGTGTGGGCCGTCGGCCTGTTCCTGCCGTTCCTGCTGGGCGCCGTCTTCGGCCTCGTCCTCATGGCCGCCCGGCGCGCCGGGCGCAAGACGGGCATCCCCTTCGGGCCGTGGATGCTCCTCGGCGCGCTCGCCGCTCCGCTCGTCGCGGGGCCCGCGCTCGACTGGTACTGGGACACCGTCCTCCAGCTCTGACGTCACGTCGTGGGTCCGGTGGCTCAAGTCCGCCGTCACGTGGACCGATACGCCACTGGAACGTCCGCGCGAGGAAGGGGCACTCAGTGGCCAGCACCCGGGTCATCGGGCTCGACATCGGCTCGACCGCGGTCCGTGCCGTCGAGCTCGAGTTCGCCAAGGGGGACCGCACGAGATCGACGCCGACCGTCGTGCGTGTCGGCGAGCAGGCGCTGCCCCAGGGTGCGGTGCGCGACGGGGAGGTCGTGCAGCCAGAGGTCGTGTCGCAGAGCTTGCGGACCTTGTGGGGGACGGCACGCCTTGAGAGCAAGGACGTCGTGCTCGGCGTCGGCAACCAGCGGGTGCTCGTTCGCGAGCTCGATCTCCCTTGGCTCCCGATCGGGCAGCTGAAGGCGTCGCTGCCGTTCCAGGTGAACGACCTGCTGCCGATGTCCGCGGACGAGGCCCTCCTGGACTACTACCCGACGGGTGAGACGCAGGGCGAGCGGGGGCGGATGCTCCAGGGGATGCTCGTCGCGGCCCAGCGCGACACCGTCAACGCGAACGTCCTCGCGGTCGAGGCTGCCGGTCTGCGGCCGGTGATGGTCGACCTGAACGGCTTCGCGCTGCTGAGGTCCGTCGGGCGCGGTGACTTCGCCAACGCGGTTGCCGCGTACGTCGACCTCGGCGCGTCCGTGACGACCGTGGTCGTCGCGGTGCGGGGAGTGCCCCGGCTCGTCCGCGCGCTGCCGACGGGCGGTGGCACGGTGACCGCTGCCGTCGCGGCAGCACTCGGGACGTCGATGCCGGAGGCCGAGCAGATCAAGCGTGCCGTGGGGGTCGGGTTCTCCGCCCCGCAGGAGAGCGCCGGGGCGGCCGAGGCCGTCAACGGGGTCGTCAGGTCGCAGGTCGAGGCGATCCGCAACACGTTCGTGTACTTCGCGGGCAACAACCCGGGGCTGGGGATCGAGGTCGTCGTGCTCACGGGCGGCGGCGCGCACCTGCCCGGGTTCGGCCAGTACCTGTCCAGCGCGTCGCGCCTCGCCACGACGCTGGGCGACCCGTTGGCCGGGCTGCGCGCGGCCAAGACCGCCAATCTCCAGGCCCTGCGCGGCCAGGAGAGCTCGTTCGCCCTCCCCGTGGGCCTCGCGTACGGAGTCGCCGCATGACCGCCACCGTGGAGTCCTCCCGCAAGGGGTCGGGACGAGCGCAGAAGGGTGCGACCGGCGCTGCGCCGACGCTGCCCCAGGTCAACCTCCTTCCGCCCGAGGTCACGGCCGCCCGTGGGCTTCACCAGCTCAAGCGCTGGCTGGTGCTGGGCATCGCCACGGTGGTGCTGGCACTGGCGCTGGTCTACGTCGTCGCGGTGCTCTCGGGGGTGCAGGCACGGTCGGACCTTCGCGCCGCGGAGGAGGAGACGCAGCGTCTTCTCGCCGAGCAGGCCACCTACGCCGAGGTCCCGGTCGTCCTGGGCCGGCTCGACGACACGACGCGAGCGCGTGAGCTCGGGATGTCCACCGAGATCCAGTGGACCACCTACTACGGCGCCATCAGCGGTGCCCTGCCCGACGGCGTGAGCATCGACTCGCTCAGGTACTCCGGGGAGAGCCCGATGGCGTCGGCGCCGGCGCCGGCGAGCCCGTTGGCCGCCGCAGCGGTGGGTCAGATCCAGTTCGCGGCACGGTCCGTCACGGTACCCACCGCGGCGGACTGGGCGACGGCGCTCGACTCCGTGCCGGGCTTCTCCGACGCGTGGATCTCCGCCTTCACCGTCACCGCGGACGACGCGGGGAACCCGTACTACACGGTGTCCGGGACCGTGCAGGTCACTGCCGGTGCCTACTCCAACAGGTTCGCGGCCGACGCGACCGCGACCTCCGAGGAGGGCTGACATGGCCGGCTCGAAGCGCAGCACCTGGATCGGGGGAACGGCGCTGGCGGGTGTCGCCCTGGGGGCGGGTGCCTGGTTCCTGGCGATCTCCCCGGCGTTCGACGCGGCCGCCGAGGTGCGCGAGCAGACGTCGCAGACGGTCCAGCGCAACGACCTGCTCGAGATGCAGGTGACGAAGCTCGCCGCCGACTACGCCAAGCTCGACCAGTACAAGGCCGAGCTGGCCGCGCTGCAGGTCCAGATCCCCACGACCGCGCGCCTTGCCGACCTCACGCGTCAGATCGCCCAGATCGCCGAGTCTCGTGGCGTCACCATCACCGCGCTGGCTCCGGCGCCGCCCCAGCTCGTCGTCCCGCCGGTCGCCGCCGCCCCGGCAGCGCCGGCCACGACGGATGCGGGGGCGGGGACCGACGGCACCGAACCAGCTGCCGGAGGCGCGGGGGGAGAGGCGGCACCGGTCGCCTCGCCGGACGTCGTGGTGCCGGCCGGTCTCGTCGCGGTCCCGCTGTCCCTGACCGTGGTGGGCACGTACGACGCCACGGTCGCCTTCGTCGGAGATCTGCAGGGCGCCCTGCCGCGGCTCGTGCTGGTGACCGATCTGACCGGCACGAGCCAGGAGGAGACGGAGGCCGGCGGCGGCAAGCCGGCGACGGCGCGCGGGGACCAGGAGATCGTGCTGTCCGCGTTCGCGTACGTCCTGCCCGACCCTGCGGCTGGTGCGACCGCTCCGGAGCAGCCCGCAGCCGTCCCGGCATCCGTGCCCGGGAAGAACCCGCTGGTACCCGCTGCTGGTGAGTAGGCTGCCGCGCGTCGGGGCCGGCGAGCGCCGACTCGTCGTCTGGTGGACCCGCGAGCTCGAGAGGCTGCTGGCGGCCCGGCCACGGACCGGTGCTGCGCTGGTCGCAGTCGCTGCCCGACCGGCGGTCGTCCTCGTCCCCGTCGCGGCGATCGTGGGTGGTTCGTTCGCCTGGGCGGTCCCGGACGGTGACGCGGGCCTGTTCAGGGACTCAGGGGCCGCGCTCCTCCAGGAACGCGGCCTCGACGTCTTCGCGACGAGCGGCCTGCAGATCGGTCCGCTCTATCTCGTCGTGATCGGGGCGCTCTCGCTGCTCATCGGGGCGGTGGGCAGCCCGGAGCTCGTCCGCACGGTCCTGGGGAGCGCCCAGAGCGTGCTCATCGTGGTGCTCGCGCTGTGGACCGCGTCCCGCGCCGCGCACGCGGCCGGCCGGCCGCGGCTCCCCGCCCAGTGGGCGGTGGGGGGCGCGCTGGTGCTGGGGGGCTACGTCGCCGAGGCCATCGGCAACGGGCACCCGGAGGAGATCGTCGTCGGCCTCGTCCTCGTCGGCGCGGCGCTGGCGGCCGCGAGTGGGAACGGGGGCAGAGCGGGCGTGCTCCTGTGCGTCGCGATCGCTGTCAAGCAGTGGGGCGCACTGGGGGGCGGCGTGCTTCTCCTCGGTCGTCGCGCGCGGGTGGTCCTGGTCGGAGGCTTCGTGACCCTGGTGGGCACCGTGCTGCTGCACGCGCCCTTCGCGCTGGGCGGCGAGGTGCACACGTTCGACTTCGCCTGGGGATTTCGTGCCGACACCGCGCTCGGGTGGCTCGGAGGGGTCACGGGTTGGAGCGAGTGGGGCCTGCGGGTGGTGCAAGGGGCCGTCGCCGGCCTCGTCGGGGCAGGTCTCGCCTGGTGGTCCAGGACCGGTCCCGTGGTTCCGGTCCTCGGCGCGGTCGCGATGCGCCTCCTGCTCGACCCGTTGCGGCTCACCTACTACGCGGGCCCTCTGGTGGCGGTCGGACTCGTCTGGGCGTGGTCGTCGCACGATCCACGCGTGCGGGCGTGGCGACTTCCCGCGACCCTTGCCACGCCCCTCCTGACCCTTGCCCCGTACCTGGTGCCACAGGCCGTCATCTACCCGGTGGGTTCGATCCTGCTCGCCGGTCTTCTGCTCGTCCTGACGCTGGAGCGATCGTCCTCAGGGCCGCGCATGCGCCTCGGCGTGCGTGCGGACGTCAGCACGCCGTGACCTCGTACACCGCTGCGCTCCCGCCCTGGTCGAGGAGCCGGACCCCGGACGGCGGAGCGCTCCGCAGGTCCGCCAGGCCCGGTCCGGCGTTCCAGGGCGCGGGGTCGACGTACAGGTAGCCGACCTCGAGCTCGTGCAGAAGTCGGCACGTCTCCGGGTCGACGCCGACCGTCGTGAGCCGTGCGCTCGCCGCCTCGGCGCGCGGGTCCGCCTGCGCGTTGGACGCCGGGCTCACGAGGCGCTGGCCCGTGCGGTCGAGGAGCGCGACCGCCCCCGCGAACGGTGACCCGAGGACCGCCCGGTCGGGGTCGAGCCGCGACGCCACGCGACGGAGCATGTCGAGCTCGGCGTCGTCGGCGAGTGCCGCGTCCCCGGCTGTCGGGTGGAACGTCGCCCGCGCCAGCTCCGCGTGCCCGAGCGCGGCGGGCACCGCGCCGGCGAGAACGAGCAGACCGAGGACGGTGGCGGCGGACGCGCGGCTGGGGCGTGGTCGCATGCGCTGGCGCAGCTGCCCGGCCAGGGTGTCGAGAGCGAGCGCCGCGGGCGGGACGAGGACGGCGCCGACCAGGGGCGCGAACCGTCGTGGTTCGCCCCACCAGAGCGTCCCTGCGGCCGACGTCCACGGTGCCGACGAGGTCATGAGCAGGTAGAGCAGGACGAGCGCCGCGGCGCCCCACCACACGGTGGCCCCGGGAAGACGGCGACCCCACCATGCGCCGAGGGCGCCCAGGGCCACGACGAGGAAGCCGCTGGCCCATCCCATCCCGGTGGCGTTGCCGGACAGGAGCTGGAGCACGGCCTCCGGGACCCCGAGGGGTGCCTCGGCGGGGTAGGCCGCCAGGAGCTCGAGGATCCGCCGACCGACGACGAGTGCCGTACCGCACGCCACGGCCCCGACCGTGACGACGCCGGCCACCAGGTGCCACGGCCGACGACGCCGTGCGACGGCCGGGAGCCAGCGGAGCAGCGCCACCGGTGCCAGGACGACGACGGTGCTGGCGAGCGCGTTGGGGTGGCACAACGCCAGACCCGCTGCGGCGACCGCGACGACGACCCACGAGGGACCCGCCCGGCGTCCGGCGTGGTGGACGAGGGCGAGGAGAGCCGGGACGGCCGCGAGGCCGAGGGCGTTCGCGGTCATGCCCTCGGGGCGCAGCACCAGGTATCCGGGGAGCGCGACACCCCCGACGGACAACCAGGGAGCCCACGCCCACGCTCGGGGGCGTGACGGGAGCGTCGCCCGTGTCAGGGCGGTGATGCCGAGCGTCCAGGCGAGCGCCACGGGAACGAGCATCGTGACCGTCGAGACGACGGCCGGGTCCGGCCACGTGGGCACGAGCGCGGCGACGTCGTGCCAGCCGGCGCCGTAGAAGGTGACGCCCCCCGTCGGTCGCCCGACCGACTCCTGGAGCGAGAGGCTCGACCCTCGACCGGTGGCGCGCACCCACGCCACGGCGGCCTGATGGAACGTCGTGTCGTGCGCTGTCAGCAGCGCGTCCGGTCGTCGCATCCCCGCAGCGACGGGAAGCAGCTGCAGCAGGGTGGCCCCGGCGATCCCCAGGACGACCGCCCGGGGCGCGCGCGTCGCGGCGGCGTCGGGCTCGGACTCGTGCCGGAGCCGACGCACGAGGAGACCCCCGGCACAGGCAGCGACCACCACGCCGACGGCCACGGGCACTCCCCAGCGAAGACGGCCCTGGAGCACCATCGGCGGCACGCCCAGCAGGGCGACCGTCACAGGGAGGGCGACTGCGCATCGCAGGACGGGATCGGCCCGCCAGCCCCAGGCGCGCAGGACGAGAAGCCCGGGAGCCCAGAACGTGGCCAGTGCGAGCACCGCGCTGACGAGTGCCGCGAGCCAGGACATGCGGACCAGATCGGCAGTCGGCCACCTGCGCTTGAGCGCGTCCGACGTGTGGCACGGCACGGAGCCGGCGACCGCGACGTGGGAGGATCCCCGCATGCTCCGTTGGCTGACCTCAGGCGAGTCGCACGGTCCCGCGCTCGTCGGCATCCTCGACGGTCTGCCCGCCGGTGTGCGGGTGCAGACCTCCGACGTCCAGGCCGCGCTCGCGCGGCGCCGTCTCGGCCACGGTCGCGGCGCGCGCATGAAGTTCGAGCAGGACGAGGTGCGGCTGCTCGCGGGCGTGCGGCACGGGCTGTCGCAGGGCGGGCCGGTCGCGGTCGAGGTCGGCAACACCGAGTGGCCCAAGTGGTCGGACGTGATGGCGGCCGACCCGGTGCCGGCCGAGGTGCTCACGGTCGACGCGGGGACCGGTGACGCGCGGGAGATCGCGCGCAACCGCCCGCTCACGCGCCCCCGCCCCGGGCACGCCGACCTGGTGGGCATGCGCAAGTACGGCTTCGACGACGCGCGCCCCGTGCTCGAGCGCGCGAGCGCCCGCGAGACCGCGACGCGGGTCGCGCTCGGCACGCTCGCGGCGGCGTTCCTCGAGCAGGCCGCGGGCGTGCGGCTGGTGTCGCACGTGGTCGCGATCGGACCCGTCGCGGTGCCGGACGACGCCCCGGCGCCCACGCCCGACGACGTCGCCGCCCTCGACGCCGACCCGGTGCGCTGCTTCGACCCCACGACGAGCGCGGCGATGGTCGCCGAGATCGACCAGTGCCACAAGGACGGCGACACGCTCGGCGGCGTCGTCGAGGTGCTCGTGCACGGCCTGCCCTCGGGTGTCGGGACGTACGTGCAGGCCGACGGGCGGCTCGACGCGCGACTGGCCGCCGCGCTCATGGGGATCCAGGCGATCAAGGGCGTCGAGGTCGGCGACGGGTTCCGCACCGCCGCCCGGCGCGGCTCGCAGGCCCACGACGAGATCGAGCGCGACGCGTCCGGGCGGATCGTGCGGCGCACCAACCGCGCCGGCGGCATCGAGGGGGGCATGTCGAACGGCGAGGTCGTGCGCGTGCGCGCCGCGATGAAGCCGATCTCGACGGTGCCGCGCGCGCTCGCGACGGTCGACACGGCGACGGGGGAGCCCGTCACGGCGCACCACCAGCGTTCCGACGTGTGCGCGGTCCCGCCCGCGGCGGTCGTCGCCGAGGCGATGGTCGCCCTCGTCGTCGCGCAGACGCTGCTGGAGAAGACCGGCGGGGACTCGGTCGCCGAGGTGCGCCGCAACCTCGAGGCGTACGTCGCGGCGATCCCGGACCTGCTCGCCTGACGCTCGTGCGCTCGTGCGCTCGTGCGCTCGTGCGCTCGTGCGCTCGTGCGGTCGTGCGCTCGTGCGGGCGCGCCCGCGCCACCGCCCGGCTGGCGGACGCCCCGGGGCCCTGCGGGCCCGCGCACTAGGCTGCCGGACG